>JAIFMY010000198.1:16997-53540 GCA_020048155.1 Bacteroidota bacterium | reverse complement strand
ATGAGTCACTACTTTACTAAAATCTATATTATTGAGTTCCGACATATTTTAATTATTGATAAATCATTTACACCCTCACTCCATTCACAAATACCGTATCTATCAGATTGCTGCCGTAGGCATACGGGAAGAACTCTATGCCGGGGATGGGTTTAGTGATGAAAACACTCGCCGCTTTTCCTTTGCAGATGCTGCCGTGCGAATGGCTCAGCTCCATGGTATACGCACCGTTTATGGTGGTGGCATGGATTACTTCCTGCGGTAGCATTTTATACAAAATACTTCCCATAGCCGAAATCAAGTGCATATTGCCCGATGGTGATGAGCCCGGGTTGAAGTCTGATGCCAATGCAATGGGTAATCCGGCCTGCATCATCTTGCGTACCGGAGAATATTGCATTCCCAAAAAGAAAGCTGCCCCGGGAAGTACCGTTGGCATTGTCTTCGAGTTGAGCAGTGTTTTTATCTCATCGTCGCCTATGAATTCCAGGTGGTCTACCGATAGTGCATCGTATTTAACCCCCACTTGTACCCCACCCGAAAAATCGAGTTCGTTGGCGTGTATTTTGGGTTTCAGGCCGTATTTGAGCCCGGCCATGAGTATGCGCTCGGTGTCGAATGGGGTAAAAAATCCTTTGTCGCAAAAAACGTCTACATAATCGGCCAATTCCTCTGAAGCTACCAAAGGTATCATTTCATTTATCACCATATCCACGTACTCTTCCTGCTTTCCCTTGTATTCGAGCGGCAATGCGTGTGCGCCCAGAAAGGTCGATTTTATGGTGATGAGGGTTTCTCCTTTGAGTCGGCGTATCACCCGCAGCATTTTCAGCTCGTCTGCGGTATTGAGCCCGTAGCCCGATTTTATCTCAACTGCTCCTGTGCCCATGCGCATGATTTCATACACCCGCTCTACCGACTCATCGAACAGTTGCTGTTCAGATGCTTCGTGTAGTCTTTTGGCGGAATTAAGAATGCCACCGCCCCGCTTGGCTATTTCCTCATAAGAGAGGCCACGTATTTTGTCCATGTATTCAATCTCTCGACTTCCTGCATAAACTAGGTGTGTGTGTGAGTCTGCAAAAGTCGGATAAACCAATTTCCCGGTGGCATCTATGATTTCAACTTCCTGGTTGCCCAATAATTTATAGGCATTTTCCCATTCAGTCATTTTGCCAAAATCGTGAATCAGGCTGTCTTTCAGGATTAAATACGCAGCGTTTATGCAATCTACATTCGCCATATCGGCACCTGCAACCCATGTGCGGGCTACTTGTTCTACTTGAACCAGGGTTTTTATATGTATGATGGCAATATTTTTCATAAAAGTTGTGATTATCTTTCATTTACAGACCCATTTCGAAAACGTTTTCGCTTCCTGAAATCTGTGCTAAAGTATAAAATATGGTTCAGGCTTAAAAGAATGTTGTTGATGTTTTTAGGGTGAAATATTTCAGGAAAAATGTGATGAGAAAGCCCTATTTTAGATTTCAAGCTCACGTATATATAAAATATAGCTCAAATCTTTGATTTTTTGAGCTAAAAAACGTAATTTAGTGAGCTAAAAAGATAAAGATGATAGAAAAAAAGGAACAAGAGATTATTAATTTTATAAAAGGTAAAGGAAATTGTTCTTCCAAAGAAATATTCGAAAATATTAATTCTTCAGTTAGTTATGCCACTTTGAAAAGGATTTTAACAAAACTGACAAATAAAAATTATATCGTCACTATTGGTAAACTCAAGGGCACCAAATATGCCATTTCACCAACACTTAAACTATTAGAGTCGGTGGATTTAGACAAATACTATGCGAAAGAAATAGACACCAGGGAGATAAAACAAGGATTTAATTTTAACTTGATAAATGAAGTACTCGCTAAATACACAGTTTTCACAAACTCAGAGTTGGAAAGATTGAATAAGCTTCAACATAAATTTCATCATAACATTTCGCAATTATCTGAATTTGAATACAAAAAAGAATTTGAAAGACTGGCAATAGATTTGAGTTGGAAATCATCGCAAATAGAGGGGAATACTTATTCTTTGCTGGAAACCGAAAGACTTCTGAAGGAAAAAGAAACAGCTGCAGGAAAAACAAAAGAAGAGGCCATTATGCTTCTGAACCACAAAGAAGCCTTAGATTTTATGCTTGAAAACCCAGACTATCTCTCTCCTTTGTCTGTTTCCAAAATTGAAGATATACATAGTATTCTTACAAAAGATCTTTCGGTAGAAAGAAACTTGAGGAAGCACCGTGTTGGTATCACGGGTACCAATTATAAGCCTTTAGATAATGAATTTCAGATACTAGAGGCCCTCAGAAACTCATGTGATGTGATTAATTCTAAACAAAATGTTTTTGAAAAGGCTTTACTCACCCTTCTTCTCATTTCCTACATTCAGCCATTTGTAGATGGGAATAAAAGAACTGCTAGAATAGTAAGTAATGCACTATTAATGAATGAGAAGTATTGTCCTCTTTCTTTTCGCACTGTAGATTCTATTGAATATAAAAAGGCTATGTTATTGTTTTATGAACAGAACAATCTTTCAAGTTTCAAGAAAATTTTCATAGATCAATTTGAGTTTGCAGTGAACACTTATTTTTAACTTTGGGAAAAGGCAAGATTGAATGCCATTTCGTTTCATTTAGGGTGATTGCCTTGTAGCAACCCCTTCACAAATAACCATCGATTTAGAGCCCAAAAAAAAAGTAAACCCTGTCAAAGTTTTGAACTTTGACAGGGTTGTATTTCAAATAGTTGAGTTATTTATTTTTTATTTTTCCCAAACACCAAAGCATTACATAGCGTACATCTTATCGCGCTGAGCTTTCACTTTTTCATCGGTGATGTAATCGTCGAAGTCCATGAGTTTGTCTATGATGCCATTGGGAGTAAGCTCAATGATGCGGTTGCAAACGGTCTCTATCAGTTCATGGTCGTGAGATGCCATGAAGAGGTTGCCCGGGTATTTTGTAAGGTTGTTGTTGAGCGCCTGTATAGATTCCAAATCGAGGTGATTGGTTGGATTGTCGAGTAGCAGCACATTGGGGTTGGTAAGCATCATCTTTGAGAACATGCAGCGCATTTTTTCGCCTCCCGAAAGGACATCCACCCTTTTGTAAATTTCCTCTCCGGAAAACAGCATTTTGCCCAGATAGCCACGTATGAAAAAATCGGTAGTATCGCTCGAAAATTGGCAAAGCCAATCGAACAAGCTCAGGGTTGAATTGAAAAATTCGGCATTGTCAAATGGCAAATAGGCAGATTTCACGGTTTGTCCCCACTGGAACGAGCCGGCAAAGGGTTTTTGCTTGCCGTTTATGATTTCGAAAAAGGCGGTCATGGCACGTGGGTCGCGCGACAGCAGCACTATTTTATCGCCCTTGTTGGTCATAAACTCCACATCTCTGAAAAGTATCTGATTGTCTTCAGATTTGGCAGCAAGGCCGTGTACTTCCAATATTTTATCGCCCACTTCACGTTCGGGGTTAAATATGATGCCCGGATATTTGCGTGTAGATGGCTCTATGTCTTCAATATTCAGCTTTTCAATCATCTTTTTGCGGCTGGTAGTCTGCTTCGATTTTGCCACGTTGGCACTAAAGCGCATGATAAACTCCTGCAGCTCCTTTTTCCGTTCTTCGGCTTTTTTGTTTTGTGCAGCCTGTTGTCTCAGAGCCAATTGGCTGCTTTCATACCAAAAGCTGTAGTTTCCTGCAAACATTTTTATCTTGCCAAAATCTATGTCTACAGAGTGGGTACTTATGGCATCCAGGAAGTGACGGTCGTGCGATACTACGAGTACTGTATTCTCGAATGTTGCCAGATAGTTTTCGAGCCAAGATACGGTTTCAATGTCAAGGTCGTTGGTAGGCTCATCGAGTAGCAAATTGTCGGGTTTGCCAAAAAGAGCTTGCGCCAGTAGCACACGCACTTTTTGCTGGCCGGACATATCGCGCATAAGTGTTTGGTGGAATTCTTCTTTTATACCGAGGTTACCAAGAAGCATGGCGGCATCGCTTTCGGCGTTCCAGCCCTCTATATCTGCAAATTTTTGCTCCAAATCGGCTGCCAACAGACCATCCTCATCGGTAAAAACTTCTTTGGCGTATATTTCGTTGCGCTGGTGCATGATATCCCAAAGATGAGAGTGACCGCGCAGTACCGTTTCGAGTACGGTGTATTGATCAAATGCAAAGTGGTTCTGGCTCAAAACCGAAAGGCGCTCGCCCGGGCCAAGTGTAATGTTGCCCGAGGTAACATCCAGGTCGCCTGATATGGCACGCAAAAAGGTAGATTTACCGGCACCATTCGCACCGATTATACCATAGCAATTGCCGGGCGTAAATTTCATGTTTACTTCCTGAAATAAAACCCTTTTGCCAAACTGTATACGTAAATTGGATACCGTAATCATGAAATTGATTTTTCTATTTTTTAAGGCTGCAAAGATATGTTTTTTCATTTTAGAAGGAACTATATAAAATTACCGATTTTAGAGTTTTCTTAGATATAGTTCAATTCAAAAAAAAATGCAATTATCGAAAAGCAAAACCCTGTCAAAGTTGCAAACTTTGACAGGGTTGATAAATCCATGTCATTTCGTTAACATCGATTTGAAAATAAGATAATAAGGTTCCGATAGAGGAATGATTACTATGCTACTAAGGTTAAAACTTTGATATAAGGTAATTATATGAATATGAAAACCTTATGATTAGTTCCAACCTTAGTAGAAATTAAACAATCAAAATACAGTTAACCTTATTAACTTATTGAAAATCATTTATGTAAAATAATATTCTTACTAAACAATATGATATGTAAAAGCAAAACCCTGTCAAAGTTGCGAACTTTGACAGGGTTGATAAAGTTAACCAGCGTATAGATGCCTGAAAACTAGAAAGAAAGAACCAATGAAGCCAGCATATATTGGTCGGTTTTCTTCAGATCTTCTTTTGTAGGTTTATTTACATACTCAATATTATATGTAATCTGTAAAGCCAGAATATCTGTTACTTTCGATTTCAGGCTAGTAGTAGAATCAATCAGAAAATCGTCGAATGCTGAAATATTTGGCTGATAAAATGTAACATGTTCAAATGTAACATAATCGCCAAGTTTTTGTTTTATTTTCGGACGAAAGGACAGGCGAGTGATATTATCGTCTTCTGTTTCTGCAATGTATCTGTTTATATCGTACTGCACAGCAGCCGAAAACGAATAATCGGCAGTTTCTGAACGAAAAATACGATACTTTGCACCAGCCAAAGCACTGGTTCTCAATTCTATATTTTTATAAAAATTCTGATATGCAACCCCAAGTATAAAAGGAGTAAAATTGGAATACGGTTGATAGTCGAACTTGATTCCACCAGCATATTCTTCGCTGTTCTGCAGATTATTTACTTCGCTGTACAGCATTTTGTAATAACTCGAAAACTCGAAAAGGCTATCTTTGTGAGAGATATCACCATTGCTGGCAATATCAAATTTATTGATGTTACCTGAGTTGAAAGATGTGCCTAAAGTGAGGCTACCACTCCATTGGGCCAATGAAGCGCTATATGCAACTAGTAAAATGGTTAAAGTAATAAAGAAATGTTTCATAATAAAGGGGGAGTTTTGGTTATGAGTTCATTCTGTTTTTTACTATTTGAAACATCAATATTCCACCTGCTACCGAAACGTTCAGAGATTCAATTTTGCCTTGAAGTGGAACCTTCACCTTATGGTCGGCAAGGCTTAGCAAAGGGCTAGATATTCCGCTTTCTTCGGATCCTAATATGAGCACCACAGGCTTATCGTAGGCAGGTTGGGTGTACGAAATAGTGCTTTTTTCGGTGGCAGCTACTACTTCCATTCCGCTATCTTTCAGAAAGCGAACCGTTTTGTAAAGGTCAGTTGCACGGCATATGGGTACATAGTTGAGCGCTCCGGCCGAGGTCTTGAGGGCATCAGCATTTATCTGAGCTGAACCTTTTTCGGGAAGCAAAATAGCATGCACCCCGGCACACTCTGCGGTACGCACCAATGCTCCAAAATTGCGTACATCGGTTATTTGGTCGAGTACCAATACGAATGGGGTTTCCCCTTTTTCGTAAAGTTCAGGTATTATGTTTTCTATTTTGGCATATTCTATGAGCGATACGAATGCCAGCACACCTTGGTGATTTTTTGAGGAGAGTCTGTCTATTTTTTCAGCAGGCACTATTTGAAAAGGTACCTGGCGTGCAGTCAGAAGTTCTTTTAGCTCATTGGCCAAATCGCCGGTAAGCCCTTTGCGTATGATTACTTTCTCTATTTCCTTTCCGGCTTCCACGGCTTCCATTACGGTATGTATTCCGTAAATTATTTTAGACTTGGGGGTAGTAGTGGTATTATTCATATATTTCTCTAATTTTCTATATTATTATTTGGCTTGCTGAAACACAATACCACTTCTCCAGCTTTCCAAAGCTTTATAGTAAAATGTTTTATAACCTAGTTTGCGCTTGAGTATAAAATGATTGTTCGAAAAAGGATTATCAATGCGATAAAATTCAAATTCAAGATTCCTGGCAGTAAGTCTTGAGCCATATGCCCATACTTCTTTGTCTTCGAATACCTGCACCGATGTGGGTGCTCCAAAAACTATATATATCATTCCCCTATCGGTACGCCAACCTTGGGTGATGGACGAAAAGTAGATATTGGCCAGTTTTGCCCGATTGTAATATACACGTATCTGTTCGCGGGCTTTGTCGGGTTCGTTGCTAAATGAAAGCCAAAGGCTATCGATTCCGATTTTAGGATTGCTACTGCTTTTGAGTTGCTTGTATTCATTTTTAGAAATCAGGTACCTGAGTGGTTCAAGCAGCTCTTCGGGTGTCTTAAATTCGGGATAATTATCACCAAAATTGAACATGCAGTACCCTTCCACCTTGGCTGTATCGCTAAGCAACTGATACATACCCTTTTTTCTGAGTAAAAGTGAATACAGGCTGTCGGAACTGAATTGTGCTACCGATTTTGGAACAAGCACCAAATCTTTCGGTTCATATACATTGAATGGAGGCGGCGATAGTGGAATTTCATCGTCAAAATAAGCCAGTTTTACTCTTTTATTTGCTTTTATGATGTCCGAAAATGTAAGCAATACCGAGTCGGTAGAGGTTACTACGCCACCCGCATTCAGAAATGGGTTGCCGGTTGTAAGCAAAACAGTGTTTTTATTTATTTCAGGTACATTGTCAACTATTTCCGTGAACTCGTGTACAGCATTTCGCAGTACATCCTGGGTAACTATTTTTACATAAAAAATTGATTCTGATGGTGTACGGAATGGTATGGCAAAATATATCCATCGCGATTTCATTTCGCTTCTGGTGAGGCTCACAATTTTTTGTACGCTATCTATCTGTATAGTGTGTTGCAAATTGCTGTATAATAGTATGCTGATTCTTATTTCTGCATATTCATTTCCGTCTTGTCCGGTGGCAAACAATATTTCATCGGGGCGCAAATAAGTTTGCAAAATACTCTCAGTGGTGTCTTTTATCCATATTTTGTGGTTGGGACGAAAAATACTGCTGGCTGACGCATACTCTTTGGCTATGTTTCTGGGTGCAAAATTTTCTTTAAACATTCCGCATGATACAAGGCCTGATGCAAGTATTACCAACATCCAACGAATTGTGTTTTTTATATTCATTCCTTCCGGCATTTTTATAATGTACAAATATAGATGCTTACAGGTGCATTACAAAACACATTGATAAAGTATTCAATGATTCATGTTTTTATATCTAACATTATTAGCCATGTGATTGCCTTGGTTTTATATTCAATAGGAAGTTGCTTTGATTTTTTTTATACTAAAATACTAGTTGTTGCCTGAATATTATTAAAAGGGTTTAGGTAGTTTCATAATCTTTTGCAAACAAACATTTATTCATATATTTATATACATATATTTATTATTTTTGCAAGAAAAATACAACGTCATGCTTATAAATAAAGACATTACAATAGAAGAGCTTGTAAGTATCTTACCTCAGTCGGTACAGTATCTTATGAAAGAAGGCATAAAATGCATCGCATGCGGTGAGCCTATTTGGGGTACCCTAGAGGAAGCAGCATACGAAAAAAAATTTGGAGTTGAAGATGTAAACCGGTTCGTAAAAGAATTGAATTTATTGCTCGACAATCCGAAAACAGAGAATAGTATTCGGCAAATAAAAATAGACCGGGCTACTAATCTGTAATCTGACCATATTAAAATCTAAGGTGTTTGTGGATATTAAAAATGTTTAAACTTTCAATAAAGATATTTAAACCAATAAAGATTCTCAAATGAAGCATTAATTTTGTGCCTTGAATTGCAGATTCATGCATATGTGCACTTTTGCAGTTAAAGCCCATCTTTTTATCAACACCCACCTTTGCCATGAAAAAATACTTAGTCATACTTATTATCATCTCTTATTCCGCTTTTGCAAGCGCTCAAAATTTTACGATTAGCGGATATGTATCTGACAAAAAATCGGGAGAAGGACTCATTGGAGCAACCGTATATATACAAGAACTTAAGAAAGGCGTTGCATCTAACAATTATGGATTCTATTCGATAACCCTACCTAACGGCAACTACAGTGTTGACTATATGTACGTTGGATACAAAACAATCACACAAAAAGTATCTCTAACATCAGACCAAAAAGTTTCATTGGCGCTAGAAGTCTCAGACATTACCACCGACGAAATAGTGGTTTCTGCTGAACGTGGGGAAAATGTAGAAAGTAGCCAGATGGGAAATATATCGCTGCCTATACAGCAAATAAAAACCCTTCCAGCATTCATGGGCGAGGTAGATATTCTCAAAACCATTCAACTACTCCCGGGAGTTCAATCTGCCGGAGAGGGGAATTCAGGGTTTTATGTGCGTGGCGGTGGCCCTGACCAGAACCTCATCCTTTTTGATGAAGCTGTTATATACAATGCATCACATTTGTTTGGCTTTTTCTCGGTTTTCAATGCCGATGCCATAAATAGCGTAAACCTCATAAAAGGAGGTATGCCTGCCCAATACGGTGGCAGACTTTCTTCGGTTTTGGAAATAAATATGAAAGATGGAAATAACCAAAGCTTTCATGCTGAAGGTGGCTTAGGTCTTATTTCATCGAGGCTTACCCTGCAAGGTCCCATAGTAAAAGGCAAGAGCTCCTTTCTGGTTTCGGGCAGGCGCACTTATATCGATGTACTTGTGAATCCTTTCATAAAACAAAGTTCTCCATACAAAGGGTCGGGTTATTATTTTTATGACCTGAATGCAAAACTCAATTACCGCTTCTCCGACAAAGACAGGCTGTATTTTAGTATGTACTACGGAAAAGATATTTTTACATTCAAGCAAAAAGAATCAGGATTCAATCTTACTGTTCCATGGGGAAATTCAACTGCCTCGCTCAGGTGGAATCATTTATTCTCCGACAAACTCTTCCTGAATACTTCACTGGTTTATTCCGAATATAATTTTGAATTTGGCGGCGAACAAGAAGATTTTGAAATGAAACTGTTTTCAGGCATCACAGACTACAATGCAAAACTGGATTTTACGTACATGCCCTCCATCAATCAACAGATGAAGTTTGGTATAAATTATACCTATCATATTTTCACCCCCAGCAGCGTAAGCGCCCGCATAGGCGATACCTACATAAATGCTGACCAAATAAAAGATCAACTTGCCGATGAAACTGCGTTATATTACAATTATGAATTCGATTTGGGTGCGTACCTCAAAATAAACGCCGGCCTAAGGGGGACTCTCTTTTCCCAATTGGGGCCATTTGACAGATATATAAACGATGATTTTGGCCGAAAAGAAGACACCATAGCCTACAAATCAGGCGAAAGGGTGGTAAATTATAAAAACGCCGAGCCCCGATTCTCTGTAAGACTTTCATTATCTGACGTTTCATCGTTCAAAGCTGCGTATACCCAAAACTATCAGTATATACATCTGGCCAATATCTCTTCCGTATCTTTGCCCACCGATTTGTGGGTACCCAGCTCAACCTTGGTGAAACCGCAGTTTTCGCAGCAATACGCCATCGGCTATTTCCACAATTTCAAAGACAATATGTTCGAAACTTCGGTAGAACTTTATTATAAGCAAATGGATAATATGCTAGAATATGCTGAGGGTAAAACTCCGGGCGATAATCTATCTGATAATACCGACAATAACCTGACCTTTGGCAAAGGGCTTTCATACGGCGCAGAATTTTTCTTTAAAAAAGCACTCGGGAAAACTACAGGTTGGATTGGCTATACACTTTCGCGCAGTACCAGGCAATTTGACGATATAAATAACGGCAAAGTTTTTCCTGCAAAATACGACCGTACACACGATTTGAGTTTTACTCTTACCCATGTACCTAACGCGAAGTGGAGCTTTTCTACTGTATTTGTATTTGCTACAGGCAATTCGCTTACATTGCCCATTGGCCGCTATTTCATAGAAGGGCAAATACTAAGTCAATATGGCGAAAGGAACTCATACCGCATGGAACCCTACCATAGGCTCGACTTGAGTGCTACTTATACTCCTACCCCAAAAGGCAGACTGCAATCATCATGGAATTTTTCGATCTACAATGCATATAGCCGCCAAAATCCATATTTCATTTATTTCGAAACCATTGGCAATATACAAGATGGAAGCCTGACTACAAGTGCCAAGCAAGTATCACTCTTCCCAATCATACCATCTGTTACATATAATTTTAAATTTTAACATTACATATATTTTAAAATATAAGTATAGTTATTAACTTTACTTTTAAAGTAACAAAAATTTGAAATAAAGAATAAAAGAGAAAATTCATACATTTGCCAATTTGTAATCATAGATTTACTTAACCCCCAACAATAACAGCTTACCATCAAAAGCCAAAATCTATTTTTAACTGTACATCAGCAACGAATGTTTTTTTTAATCGTTTTTGTTTCCTATTTTTGACCATGAAAACGTATTAATCATCAGCATGTTTGCAAAACGCTGTATTAAAAACAATTGGATATTTGTATTCCTAACTTTCATTGTGCTGGCAATCGGTTCTTGCGAATCGTTCCTGGGCTCAGGCGGTACTAGTGAAGGTGCTATCGAATTCAAAATCACCTACCTTGACGATGAGAAGCAAAATCCCATCATCAGCCTTCTTCCCAATACCATGTTTTTGAAATTCAAAGACAACAATACTGTGAACAAAATAGAAGGATTTTTTGGCGTATTCAGCCTTACTTACCTTGTAGATAATAACAAGCAAGTAAATTATACCCTAGTTAAGATTGTGGACAAAAAATATATATTCGAAGCTAAAAATACGGATCCGATTTTAGGTTACAATCCTATGACCGATTTGAACCTAGAATTTACTGCTGATACTAAATTAATAGCCGGATTCAACTGCAAAAAAGCCATAGCCAGATATACCAACGATATGGGTGTGAAACAGGAAATAGACCTCTACTACACCAACGAATTGAATATAGAATCGCCCAACACATACAATCCCTTCAGGCAAATTCCTGGTGTACTGCTCGAATTTCAGGTAAAAATGAACAACATAAACATGAAATTTGAAGCCCTTCAAATTCAAAATATCGACATCGCCGATGAGGAATTTATCATCCCACCCGGTTTTACAAAAGTTGATCGCGAGCAGATGATGGAAACAATGAATACCTACATGCCGCAGAAATAAAGTTTTTTTGTCTTTTTACTATTTTCTATGCATTTTTGCAGGGTTTTTTTAAACACAAGAGTTTCCCAATATGGCCAAACGTAGAAATCAGCCACGTAAAAGTGAAAGTAAAGGCATAAATACTGATGCCATAGCTATAACATTGAAAAGTTTTTTCACCGACAACCGTGTAAAGATGGTAACTAGTCTTTTTTCATTGTTGTTTGCAATTTTCTTAGGTATTGCCTTCACTTCATTCTTTTTTACATGGACCAGCGACTATAGTAAACTAAATATGAGCTGGATAGAACTTGTTACCAATCCTGATATAAGCGTTGACAATTGGGCAGGAAAAACCGGCGCCGCTATTGCAAAACAATTCATTCACAATTGGTTTGGTATTGCATCTTATTCATTCATTTTCATACTTATTCTTATATCTTTCAAACTTATTAATGTTCACCTACTGCCATTTTATAAGTCGCTTAGCTATGCACTTGGTATTTCTATATGGCTTTCTATTACCATGGGCTTTCTATTTGGCGACTATTGGGATGCCAACCTGGGAGGAGCTCATGGATATTTTATGAGCAAATGGCTCAATTCGTTTGTAGGGAAATTTGGCACCGCTTTTCTGCTCATTATTAGTGCCTTTGGCTTTATACTATACAACTCGGTCACTGCGTATATATATTTCAACAAATTGGCCGTAAAAACCTATACTAAAACCACGGGTTTGCTCAGTAAAACCAATGAGAATAAATCGAGTTCGGTAAATGGCAATTCAAATCAGGAAAGAGGAAAAAATCTGAATGATGACAGCAATCAGGTGAGTGATGATAATCCATTCACTATTCGTGAAGAATTTATTGTATTGCCAAATGGAACTACCATTCCGCGCAAAGCACCGGCCAAAGGCGACGATTTGGAAATTGAAATCAATGATACACGTCTCAAAACAGATGATTTGCCGGAACTTACCGATACCGATAATCCTTTTTTGAGTGATATACCGGATGATGCACTTGTACTAGGAGTAAATAACGATGTAGAGGTAGCCGACCTTGAAAATTTGCCCCGTGAGGTATTTGACCCTACCCTGGAATTGCCCAATTATAAACTTCCACCCGTCTCTTTACTCATAGATTACCCGAAGTCGGACCAGAACAACTTCAAAGCCGAAATAAACCTGAATAGCCAGCGCATACGCGAAACCCTCAGACAATTCAAAATAGAAATTGTAAAAATAAATGCCGAACTCGGGCCTACAATCACCCTTTATGAAATAGTTCCGGCAGCTGGTGTGCGAATTGCCAAAATTAAAAGCCTCGAAAACGATATTGCCCTGCGCCTTGCAGCTCCGGGTATTCGTATCATTGCACCTCTTCCCGGACGAGGTACAGTAGGTATTGAAGTACCTCTGCTCAAGCCTGATATTGTAGGACTCAAAACCGTTCTCTCCACTGTTAAATTTCAGGAATCGAAATTTGAGCTTCCTATTGCCTTAGGAAAAACAATTGCTAATGAGCCATTCGTAACCGACCTCACCAAAATGCCTCACTTGCTTGTAGCTGGCGCTACAGGGCAAGGTAAATCGGTGGGATTGAACGTAATCATTGCTTCCATTTTGTACAAAAAACACCCTGCGCAAGTTAAATTTGTGCTCATAGACCCTAAGAAAGTAGAGCTTTCGCTGTATGAGTCTATTGAAAGGCATTTTTTGGCAAAACTGCCCGATGCAGAGGAGGCAATCATTACCAACAACGACCAGATAATGCGTACCCTGGGCTCTCTACTCATAGAAATGAACAACCGCTACGACCTGCTCAAAAAGGCCGGAGTGAGAGACATACGCGAGTACAATGCCAGATTTACTGCCCGCAGGCTAAACCCGAATAAAGGACATAAATTCCTGCCATACATTGTAGTTATCATAGATGAGTTTGCAGATATGATAATGACTAGCGGCAAGCAAGTTGAGCATTCAATCACTCGCTTGGCGCAGCTGGCACGTGCTACAGGTATTCACCTCATAGTAGCCACACAGCGCCCTTCTACAAATATTATTACAGGTACCATCAAAGCCAACTTTGCCAGCCGCATTGCTTTCAAAGTGGTGTCGCAGATAGACAGCCGTACCATCCTGGATGCCACTGGCGCCAACCAACTTGTGGGACGTGGCGATATGCTCATAACCCAGGGAACAGAACTTGTAAGGCTACAATGCCCTATGATAGAAACATCTGAAATAGAAAAACTTACAGAACACATCATCACTCAGCCAGGTGTACCTTCACCCTTTATTTTGCCAGATTATATAGATCCGGATAGTGGCATAAGCAGCAGTTCTGGCGATGGTGCAAATGCAGACCCCGGAGTGCGCGACGATTTATTTGAAGAAGCAGCACGCATCGTAGTAAGCAGCCAGCTTGGCTCTACCTCTAATATTCAACGAAAATTGTCGATAGGCTTCAACCGTGCCGGACGTATCATGGACCAATTAGAAGCTGCCCGAATAGTTGGCCCTCAGGAAAATGCAAAGCCCCGCCAAGTATATATTCCTGACGAATATACATTGGAACAATATTTGCGTACCCTTGATAAGTAAACATACCTTTTGAAAATATAAGTTTCAGAATATAATTTTCAGTAATGAGGTATCGTTTATATAATTACTTAAATTAGGGTAAACTAATCGTATCAATCCGGTAAAACTAAATTATCTAAATACATGAAATTAGCCTTTTATAGTATGATGTTTTTTATGTGCATGAGCATTGCACTGAATGCGCAAGAAACCAATGTCTACGACCCCAATGCCAAGAAACTTCTCGATGATATATCGACCAGTACCAAAGGGATGGAACCCTTGAAAGTAGAATTTACATACCTGCTCGACAATAAGGCCACAAAAGTAAAAGAAACCAACCAAGGCAACATTGTGATTGAAGGAAGTAAATACGTGCTGAATATGGGTAAAATACAAATGTTTTGCGACGGCAAAGCTGTATATACTTATCTGAGCCAAAACGATGAAATGCAAATAAACAATATTTCTACTGAAGCTGATGCATTGAATCCGGCTACACTTTTTACAGCCTACCAAAAAGGATTTAAATATGCCCTCAAAAAAGACGAGGTTATAAATGGCACAACTTATCAAGTAGTAGAACTTTACCCAGAGAACCTGAAAAAGAAATATTCCAAAATTCAGATTCTGGTAAACAAAACCAAGAAACAGATATACTCATTCAAAACCTTTGGTAAGGACGGTACAAACTATGAAATAGTAGTAAAAACCTTAGGAGCTAAGGTAAAAGTAGATTCCAAGTTTTTTGCTGTAGATATGTCGAAATTCCCTAATGCAGAAGTAGTAGACCTGAGAGAATAAGCCCTTGTATGAAATAATATTCAGATTTGGGATTCAATTTCAGTCAAAGTTTTTAATTTTACCCAAATTGAAAACTGATTACAGAAACAGAAATGGCCATCAAACAACGATTGGAAAGTATTTATAATAAAATAGTTCCATTCATTATAAAAGTAATCTCAAAATTTCATTTGAACCGAAGGGTGCTTACCTTCGGTTTATTTGTTGCAGTATCGGCCGTGCTCTGGCTGCTCAATACTCTCAGCCTAAATTACAATACAACACTAAAGCTAAAATATAAGCTGGCCGCCAATAACAATAGCGAAATGTATCTGACAGGCAAGGAATCGTCAGGTGAAATCTCATTAAGAGTAAATGCGCCAGGCTTTTCATTGCTTCAATACAATTTGTTTTACCAGAATACACCCTGGGAAGTTGATATTTCAAATATGAGCGATGATCAGTTTCACCCTTTTGCCCGAAACGGATTCTACCTCATGCCAGGCGCAATCACTCAGGAACTGAAGCAACTCATGCCTTCAAATTTTCATATATTGGATGTAGAACCCGATTCTATATATTTTACCGTTGGTATTTATAGCAAACGAAAAATTCCAGTAAAAGCGGTTCTGGACATAAGTACTGGCTACCAGTTCAGGCAAACAAATCTTGTAGAAATAAAACCTGACTCAGTATCTGTATGGGGCCCCAGCCAACTCATAGATACAATGAAATATATTTATACCCAGAAAATTACAGCCAAAAATATTTCGGCCACCACCAAATATGTGGCTTCGCTCAATACTTCCGACCAAATATCGGTAAATCAAAATACAGCAGAAGTAACAGTACATGTAAATGAATATACCGAGTATAATTGTATTTCACTCATAAAATTTCACAATCAGAAACCAGGAGAAAATACGCTACTTATCCCCTCTTCAGCCAAAATAAGCTGTTGGGTTCCAATCAACTTGTACCAAAAAATAATTCCATCTGATTTTGAACTATTTGTTGATTTTGATAAACTTACCTCAAACAGCGGAAAGCTGAAAGTTGAAATAGCGCGCCAGCCCGATAGTGTAATAAACATCAGATATAGCCCTGAGTATGTTGAGTTTTTGTTCATGAAATATAAATAAGATACACATGACTTTGAATGTAGCAATCACCGGAGGAATAGGGAGTGGAAAGTCATTAGTATGCAATGCTTTTGAAGAACTTGGAATACCTGTCTATTCTGCTGATAATGAAGCAAAGATACTTACCAATACCGACCCCGAAATAAGAAGGTTGCTCATTGAAAAATTCGGAGACGAAGTGTATCTCAATCATGAATTGAACCGCCCATTTCTCGCCAATAAGATTTTTGACAATCCCGAAAACAGAAAATATGTAAACGAAGTCATTCATCCTGCCGTGCATGCACATTTTGCACAATGGCTCGCACAGCAAACACATGCACCTTACACCCTGCATGAGGCCGCCATAGTATTCGAAACCGGATCGTACAGGCAGTTTGACAAGATAATAACCGTGACTGCTCCGTTAGAAATACGTATACGCCGTATTCAGAAACGCGATGGAATAGATACTGAACTGATATTAAAAAAAATAAACAGCCAATGGCCTGACGAAAACAAAATTGCACTTTCAGATTTTGTAATTGTAAACGACGAAATTCACCCAATTTTTCCACAAATATTAGAAATACATAAAACACTTACTCAAGATGTTCGGATTTAGAAAATGGATAGCCGGCACACTCGGATGGGCAGTACTCGGCCCTATTGGCGGCATTATAGGTTTTGCAATAGGTGCCATACTCGATCATGAAAGTCAACCAAAGCTTACAGCATCAGATTTCAGGCACAAGTTAGAAACAACTCCTGCCGATTACGCTGTTTCTATGTTGGTGCTGGTGGCAGCCCTTCTGAAAGCAGATGGAAAAATAGTGCGTACCGAGCTCGACTATGTAAAAAAAGTTTTTGTAGATAAGTTTGGGGAAGAAAGTGCAAGCGATGCATTGCTGCTTCTGAGAGATATTGTAAAGCAAAATATACCTGTGTATGATGTGTGTAACCAGATACAGCAAAATCTTGATTACCACGCCAGGCTTCAACTTGTGCATTTTCTTATAGGCATTGCAAAGGCAGATGGCGAGTTGCATCCGGCAGAAATACAGATGCTCGAATTTATATATCAGGCATTGGGAATTAGTGAGAAAGACTATCATTCGCTCTATTCGATGTACACCAATATAAAGGAGAATAAAATATCGCCCTATACTATATTGGAAGTTTCGCAGGACGCTACCAACGAGGAAATTAAAAAAGCATATTATCGCCTCGCCAAACTATACCATCCCGACAAAGTAGCCCACCTGGGAGGCAGTGAGCAGCATGCAGCCAAAGAAAAATTTCAGAAATTGGCCGATGCATACGAACAAATTAGAAAGGAACGAGGTTTTTAGTTCCAAAACGCAACTATTTTTCTATTTTTACAGTCATATAAATTGAAGTTTATTAAATAATATAATTATGGATTTAAAAGGAATATTAGCCATTTCAGGATACCCGGGGCTATTTAAACTTGTAAAACAGGCTCGTAACTCTATCATTGTGGAATCTCTGGAAGACGGAAAAAGAATGCCTGCTTATGCCACTTCAAAAATTAGTGCGCTTGAAGATATAGCCATTTACACATCGGGCGAAGATGTTCAGTTGCACCAAGTTTTCAAAAACTTATATACTTTAGAAAATGGTGGAGTTGCCCTCACAAGCAAACTCAACAACGAAGAAGTAAAATCTTATTTCGGTAAAATACTTCCTGAATACGATAAAGAGCGCGTATATGTGAGTGATATGAAAAGGGTTTTCAGTTGGTATAATATCCTGCATAAGCACAATTTGGTAGACCTAGAGGATCCAAAACCATCTGAAGAAACTGAGGCTGCAGAAGGATCAGAATCTGACGAATAGATTATAGCACGATATTGATACCCCAAGAAGTTTTTATCAATTCAAAAAAAAATCCCGGTGAATACTAGTTTCATCGGGATATTTTTTTACTGATTTATTTCAGGATGATTGAGAAGTTGCCTGTAAATGGCCAATGCAACCCAAGCATCAGTAGCTGCGTATGTCTGTTGTGGAAGCGCCAAATCATCGGCCTCCCAATTGGATAATTGCTGGCGTTTGGAAATGGTAAAATTGAGTACTACCGCAGATATTTTTTTCAACGAACTACTTTCTATTCCATATTTACGAACGAAAGATTGTAAATCTACAAATCCTTGAGGTTCAAAATACTGAATACTTTTCAGTCCTTTCAAATCATCGTGCACGGCAACACCCACTTTGGTAATCATCTCTGAAGCAAGTATAGATGCAATGCGCTCAGGAATTCCTATTTTATTCAACCTGAACAAAAAAGCCCTGTCGAGAGTAGAAAGTTGAAGCAAAGCAACCTTATTTTTCACACCTTTTTTAAAAGCGGGACGAGTTTCGGTATCGAAACCCAATATATCATGTTTTTCAAGAAAATCAGCCACTTCAGGTATTTGCTGAAGTGAATCGACTACGGTAATATTCCCCTCAAAATTTTTTCGGGGCATATTGCTCAGTTCTTCGTTTTCTATGTCAGTTTTAAAAGTATCGTTCTCCTTATTATCTCCAATCTTCTTCATCATAGTAGTTCTCTCCTTCCGATATGCTGCCTCCAAACTCATCATCGTCTTCATATACATCGTCATCATCGTATAATTCGCCCGGTTGATCGAAATCAGCAAAATCATCCTCGCCTCCGAATTCTGTCATGCGCTGCGACAAAAACCATGCACTAGTATCAATAGTGTCCAGATCTAGTTCTTTTTTCTTAAATCCTTTACTTGGTTCATCCTCAAGTGTATCTGAACTGAAGTATATAGAATGCAGTACGGATAAAGTAGATAAAGCACGAGGGCCCCAGTAACGTTCAAAATTCATTTTACACTCCCATACAGAATCGTTCATAGTATCTATGGTACCCAATTTGAAGTTTGAAACTATGTTTTTGGTATCTTGGTATATATCTGCAAAGCATTCAGAAATGCTTACTTCCTCAGCATCTTCAGAATCGTTCATAATTGGTTCGTATACACGAACAAATGTTTCGTGGGTTCCCAGTTTGTGGGCAATCATTTGTTTTACCTCATTCCATTGTTTTTCAACTACAAAATGTTCTGAACCGGTTTCGAATACCTTATCGAGCTCAGGTAGCAGCAACCCCTTCAAATACAAAAGGTTGATGATTTTCATCGCCCTGTCTATAAATTCTTTTTTGGTATACTGATCTGCATTTTCAACCATCAAGGTGTACTCATTGGCTACAGTCACAAATTCTGTAACTTTGGGTGAATATACAGGATGATTTTTTCCTTTGCCTGCTTTAGAAGAAGTACTCTTCGCAGTTTTTCCCGATTTAGCTTGCTTGCTGGTTTTAGATGCTTGTTTTTTCATAGCGGGTCAGGGTACAATAATATGTATGTGAAATGTTTTTTTGCTTCAAAGATAATTGATAATCGCCATTTATGCAATACAGTTTTACTTTTTAAAAATGCCATACACTATGATGGTATATAGCTCATTATATGCCACATATATACAATATACATAAGCCTTACTTTTAGAAATAAAATAGTTTGAAATCAGATTTTTTAAACAAAAATGACCTGTAAGTATTTCATTATCATTTTTTTTATTAAATTTACTTATCAACTTAGAAATACGAAATATCTATGATCAGAATATGTTTTTTTGTACTGAGTCTGCTTTGTTCGCTATCTGTATTTGCTCAACAAAAGGGGTATTTATATTTGCTTTACACTACCCCCGATAAGCAGCCGGTTGCATATCTGGATATATCCATAACCGATGTAGCTGACAACTCGGTGCAGCATGGTATTAGCGACAAAAACGGAAAATTGAACTTTATAGTTGTTGCTGGGCACAAATATCTGGTACAAGCTAGTGGCGACCCTATTAACTATGAAATCGTAATTCCACTCCAAGGCTACCCGGTAGTAACCCGCAATTTCATACTGCCTGCCACATTCATCAGCAACCAAACGGATACTATCTGGCAAGAAATATCGGAATACCAATACCCGGATGCCAACTCACGGAGGGTAGTAATCCGTGTGCTCAACGACAACAGAGATGCACAGGCACGTGTACCTGTGCGCTTGCATTTGCCTGCTCTCAAACGTGTATACTACGCATATACCAGCTACAATGGCGAGGCACTTTTCAATATTCCTTACTCTACTGTGGTATATCTCGGCATCGACACTTACGGAGCGGTGATAGATATAAACTTGCCTCAAAAACAAAACGTTACCCTTACTCAGCAAATAACATTTCAGCCATCGCCTGATGTAGACCAAATACTGAATGATACCATTTTACAAAATTTTTCGGATCGCATAAGCGCTTCTACCGACAGGGTTTTGGTAAAAATACGGCTCTTCGATTTTGAGGGCAATGTGCTGCAAAACGAACCTGTGTTTTTCAATCTTTCCGATTCATCTTTGGTTTACAAAACCAATACCAATGAGCAGGGCGAGGCAAGACTCTTGTTGCCCAAAGGCCAGACATATGTAATGAATCTGAAATATGAGCGCGATATTGATATATTTGATTACCCATACGATTTTTCGAGTCATACCACCCAAGTTGATATGAGCTATATAGGCTCGGCCAAAGTTGAGGAATTCTACCAAACCACAAACCGCAATGCCAATGGCCTGATAACTGAATTTATGGAGTCAAGAGTAATGCAACTATCAGAATTTGAGGCAAATAAAACTACTACAGAATACGGTCTGAAATTTAATCCCCAAAAAAGTTCCTCTCATATTTCTACCCCTTTGCTCTTTGAGGGAAATATGTATTTCAGCGGCGGATACTATTCAAAAGAATTTTATGCTACCACCACCAATGGTCAATTTTTGTGGGGACTTGCACTGGCAGATAATGGACCTTCGGCGGTGACTTATGCCGAGGGGTATATCATCATCATCACCGAGTCGTGCAGTTTATACATTATAAATGCACGCACAGGCGAGCTGGCGTGGAGCAAATGGCTTGGCCCCGATATGTTTCATGTACCTACAGTAGGTGCTGGCAAAGTGTTTGTTTCGTATCCAAATGCCACTGATGCGATGCATTTGCTTGAAAATAAAGAGACTTATGCCATGGTAGCATTCGATCTGGAAGATGGGAGTATAGTCTGGCAACAGCCCATTTCATCCGAAATACTTGGTGCCGCAGTGTTTGCAGAGCCCTATTTGTATACCACTACGCAAGATGGAAATTTATACCGATTTGATGCCTCTGATGGCAAAGCAATTAAAAACGATAAGCTAGAAGCAGTATCTATGCCCACAATCTCAGGTAAAAATTTATATATAAGCACTTCAGATTCCATTTCGTCGAAAGTATGCCAATTGAGCACCGAAAGCCTTTCTATACAAATGGTATACAAAGAACTGAATGCAGAAATGTTTAATAAGGAATTTTTAGAAAGTGGTCCCTCACTGATGGCTTATGATAAACTCAGGAATATTTGTGCGAAAGGTAGCAACTATATTTCGATGGGCAATAAACTTATCAAATACGACCCTGTTACAGGCAAAGTCATCTGGTCATCAGTATTTTTACCCGAACCGGGTTCGTTTACCTCATCAGCATTGCTCTCGCCAGTACTGGCCGGAAATTCGCTGATTGTGGGTACCGAGAACGGATTGCTGCATGTGCTCGATGCCAGTACCGGGAAAATACTTCAGAAAATAAATATTGAGGGAGAACTTTATTGCCAGCCAGTGGTAGTGAACAATTTGCTGGCAGTGGGAAGCAACAAAGGCATGCTGCATCTCATAAATAAATTGAAAATTACTGGAAATTGGCCCATGTGGAACCTCAATGCTTCACACAACACAGTGATAAACTAATTTGGGTTTTTATAGCTCTAAAATTGGCTATGGGTACATTTTTTGTTGGTTTATAGTATGGATAAATGTATGTTTATGTTAACTTTGGGCATGCTAAGTAGTTTGATTTATTATGGAAATTAATTTTGTTTTATTTGTTGAAGAAAAGAAGATAGGCGGATGGTTGCTTGCTATACGCAACAATTGGAACGAAGAGATGACCCGCACTTTTGTGACAGAAGATGTGAAAGCAGCTTATCTGGAAACTTTCGGGAATAAAGTACTCAAAGAAGATGATTTTCTGGACTGGTATTGCGAATACAAGAAGCAAAAATACAACGACTTAATGCATAATTAATATAAAAAACGGATTTCATTTGAAATCTTGTCTGATTAGGTATCGCTGCCAAAATCATCGAATTCGGCATTGTTTGGGGCAAAATGTGAATACACACTTATGTATTTGTCGTTACTCAGTGTTTGTTCACCATTCCATTGGTAAGCAGTAAGCATGTGGCCTTTTGCAATGCTGTAATCAACACAGCAAACATTGTGGCTAAGCAATGCAGGCGCACCACTGAACCAATAATGACCAAAAAACACTGGAGGTGCATCGGCAGGATAAGGCACGAGCCCATCGAGTAAACTATTGGGCAATGGCAAATTGCAAACGGTACTTAGCTCATGCACAGATGCCGACCTGTAAGTTTCATTCTGTAATTTACGCCACCACTGCAGCCTAATTTCATGCCTATACCGGCCATCGGGAAGTGGTTGCAGCGCGTGAGGAGGCAATTGTACCTCAAATCCCTTGAGTACTATACGCATGGCTTTCAGTAAATCGCCTTTTTGTGCAAATGCCTGAAGCAATAATTGCCTATTCAACTTACCATCAGGTATATGTTGCTTAATGATGTTGATATGATAATCGCTCCAAGCGGCATGTATAACACGCAAGCCATCTTTTTCAAAAAACAAAGGTCGGTTTAGTAGCCATTCAAATGTTTCGTCCCATTCTTTTCTATTGGAATGAAAAGACGAGAGTGTAGCAAGCAGCTGGCTGGTGTGCTTCTCCGAATGACTTCTCAGATAGCGCCCTTTGCCATCTGAAAGGTAATAAGTAAGCACATTCATTTCATGATTTCCAAGAATAGCCTCACTCCCTGCTTCCTCAACCATACGCTTAGCAATTTGTATAACTTGCCTGACATGTGGCCCACGGTCTATGAGGTCACCTACGAAAATAACTTTGCGGGAAGGATGTCTGAAAACACCGTTTTCATCCTTATACCCCATGGTTTCAAGCAATTCGACAAGCTCATCAGCGTATCCATGAATGTCACCAATAATATCATACATACACTTATCTGTTTAAATTGTCTTTGTACCATTTACTTGTTATACTCAAAGATATTGGTTTTTTCAGAATTTCCATACAATCCGCTACATTATCTGCGACATAAAACAAATTTTTATACCCTTCATGTATAAACTTTTCTCGTATGGCATGTTCAATTTGTATCAGGGTTCCATGAAAAAAATTATTAAAATTGACCAGAATAATGGGTTTGTGATGCAATTCGAGCTGCCTCTCGGTCACTACTTGCATAAACTCATCATACGTACCAAAACCACCTGGCAATACAATGAAGGCATCAGCCATATCAGTAAGTTTTTTTTTGCGTTCGTGCATATCTGCGGTAATTATAAGCTCTGAAAGTCCGTTGTGTGCCAATTCTTTATCAGCTATTAATTCGGGAATAATACCAATAACTTTACCCCCACTTAATAAGGCGTAATTGGCTACATGTTGCATAAGCCCTACATTGGCACCACCATATATGAGGGTATAGCCTTGTATTGCCAACTGCTCACCTATCGATTTTGCAAGTTCTGCATAGGACTGGTGTACTACCTCGCTCGATGAGCAAAATACTGTAACATTCATCATTATATTGAATTATATATTTTTTTATAAGATTTTTATTCAATGATGCTTTCCAAATCGCCTTCGAGCAAGTAGAGCAAAGACTGCTTTATAGAATCTGTATTCAAATTTTTTCCAATGATTACAAACTGATTGAGCCCAGTCGATATATCTGGCAAACCAGAAGCATCTTGTATGGTATATGCAGTGCCCACAGATTGAAGTACATAGCATTCTCCCGCATCACGAAAATGTATAATGGCTTTTAAACGTATAATCGAATTCTTGTTGATAGCAAGAAAGTATTCGAACCAAAACTCAAACCTCTTCAAATCGAAATACCCATCGAGTTCAATATAGCTCATTTCTATTTTGGAATGCCCGGGTAGCAGCACGGCAGATAATCTGCGTATTTGTTTTTCGGTATGCGCTGCATCGCTCATTCTGAACTTAAGCAAGGAGGTGGTATCTGAAACTCCGTTCATTATAAACTTAATGGGAGCAATGGGGTTATAAAGTCTTACTAATTTTTCTAATTCAGTTTTATCGCTTTCAATTATAAGGTCAGACTTATTTATGTATAAAAAATCTGCTACTGAAATTTGCCTTGCAATTTCTGCATATTCATCCACTTGTTGGGGCATAAGTACAGCATCTACCAAACAAATTACTGAAGCCATTTCATAATTTTGCATCAGAAAGTTATCCGACTGAATGGGCGATACAATGGCTATTGGATCTGCTATTCCGGTTGCTTCTATTATCAGATATTCAGCCGGTTTTGTATCACGCAATATTTCCTCCATGGCCTCCATGAGCTTATTGGCTACAGAGCAACATATACAGCCCTGACTAACCTCTATCAGACTGGTAGTATTTTGGTTACGAAGCAGTTTGCTATCTATATTTATTTCACCTACTTCGTTTTCAATAATTTTAATGCTTTTATCAGTGTTTTCGGTAAGTAGGTGATTCAGAAAACTGGTTTTTCCTGCGCCTAAAAATCCGGTGATGAGTATAATTTTTATTTTGGGTTTCATATGTATGGATCCATATTCTGCCCGCTAAAATATAGCTTTTTTTCAGAAATCAGACAAAATAGAAATTTCTAAATAGCAGATAGCTTACCAGAAAGGTTACTACCAAAAAAATAAAAAACCTCATTTGCTTTTCTGAATTTAGTTCGCGTGGATCGTTCAATCCCTTTTCTCTGGCAAGTCTTTTTTGCTTAGCAAAAGGCTTAATCATACCCGGATATACAGATTTCCTAACACTTGAAGTAGATCGGTCTTTGCTCATTGGAGTGGAGAGTTTATTTCGTTCAGTTTCTTGCTCGCAAAATTTACATATGCAGTATCTGAGCTTATTTCTATGATTTTATTACAGCCAAACATCACATCGTCGTTATGACCAAGTTTTTCGGCCATAAGGGTATAATTATACGCTGCAGAGACATCGTATGGAGACAATTCCATAGCTTTAGCAAAATCGGCTTTGGCGCTGGTATAATCTAATCGCTTATCAAATAAAACGCCTCTGTTTATGTACGAAGTTGCATACTCAGAATTTAGAGAAATTGCCATATTTAGGTCGTTAAGAGCATCATCCAATTTATTTATGGTCATATAGGCATAACCTCTGTTGTTGTATACTAAGAAATATTGTGGACTTAATTTCGCACAAAGGTTATAGTCAGCAAAACATTTTTCCAACTCCCCCAAATCAAAATAAGCGAGGCCGCGGTTTAGCA
This sequence comes from Bacteroidota bacterium, assembly GCA_020048155.1. Lineage (GTDB taxonomy): Bacteria > Bacteroidota > Bacteroidia > Bacteroidales > DYOH01 > JAIFMY01. The sequence goes on along the minus strand of JAIFMY010000198.1, from coordinate 27,783 downwards.
GCGCGATATGGTATTCCGGCGAAATTTCCAATAAACGGGTATATGTTTGCACTGCATCCTTAGATTGTCCATTGGAATACATCATACGAGCCAATTGAAATAGTAAATCTATATTCTCAGGATTTTGGTAAACGCCGCGCTGAGCCATTTGCATCGCCATAGAATAATCAGACGAGTTTTCGTAGATATAGCTTAGATATAAGTATGATTCCGTCAGTGTACTGTCGGTTTGAATAGCCTGAAACAAATCTGCAAGTGATAAATCGTTCTCAGAAATTGTATAATACGACTTTCCCCTTAACTCCAACATTTTAGCGTTGAGTCCACTATAATTTTGAACCAGATTAAGCTGCTCGGTTGCCCCTGTATAATTTTCTTCATAAAATAAAATCTGGGCAAGTTCAAAATACGCTTCGGAGTATTTGCTGTTTTGCTCTAAGGCTTGTTCGAAAGCATATTTTGCAGCAAAAGTATCGGCCTGCATCAGGTAGATTTTACCCATCTGAAAATGCGGCTCAGCAAAATGCTTGTATTCAAGGGTGGCACTCGCAAAGGAATCGAGTGCAGCAGGGAAATCGGCTTTTTGCATAAGAATTAAGCCCTGTTCGTAGCGTAACTTCACATGTGGGGGTACCTTTTCGGTAGTATAATTTGCCGGATCGTAAAAAACTTCGCCTAAGAAACCAAACAATTCATCAGAAGAACCTTCAGGGCGTGTAAGATATGCTGTGAAGTATGCCAGAAGTATCACAAAAATAAAACTCAGAAATTTCATACGCTATGTTTATTAGGTAACACAGAAACTGCAAAAATGGGTATGTTAATCATTAGTTTTAAGCCAATTGATAGCCTCTTCGTCCGAGTTGAAAAATTTCAATGGGATACCAAACTTGGATATAGAGTCCATGATATTATTCAGATAATATTTTTTAAACACGTTGCCATTGAACACGACAGCAGCTTTTTTGAGGCCACCGTTTATAGCCCTTGGCAAAGCACTGGTCTGAAACCATTTTCTGTCATCCGGCGAAACGATGGTCTGATTGCGGATATCTGAGAGGAACAACTCAATTTTGGCGGTACTTGCAAAAGCAAGTGCAATATTGAATGCCCTGCGATACTGATTGCTATCCTGATTTCCAAGCCAGGTTATTTTTATGAGTTTCAGATCACTATCAAAAGCTATAGTAACATAAGGTTCATTTAAAATTTCTTGCATAGCGAATAGTTTTCTCAAATATACAAAAAAATGATAAAATTTCCTAAAAAAGTAACATTAGATTTATGATACATCTAAAACAAAAATTGAGTCCGCCAGTTTCTAAAATACATTCAAACAAAATGAATAAAATTCATAAAAAGTATGCCTTCAGAATTTTGAAACTTCCGTTTCTATCTAAAGGCATACCACGCAACTTTTTGTATAAAAATCTATCAGAAAATGTGTTCCCTATTAATTTCAGTTTTTCAAAATTTCATTACCCATGAATAGTCTAGGCGATAGGTAATTAACTAATTTATTTGTCAGGTCAAGGCTGTATTCCCGTTGAGATACTTTTTCTCCATCTCTAGTAATGATTCGCACTATATACTGATCTGGAAGTAAGCCGGTTACTGCGTAATTCAATTGGTAATGATACATGCCTGTGCTTTTCGAAACATCGGTATCTTCTTCTATTACAATAAGATTACCACTTACATCTATTCTTTTTGTAAGTGTGCCAAGAGGTGAATGTGGTTTCATACTATGGTGCGTGATAAAAAGATTATTATCACCATCATACTGATATTCAATTCTATTCTCTTTGATGCTCGTAAACTTACCTGAAGACTTAAAGTAGCTACCAGAGTATTTATAACTTGCCTTCAATGGATTGATTTGGTGCACCTTACAAATAGAAAAAAACAACCAAAAGGATAAAGGAATGAGAAATGCTATGGTTGACAACCTAAGCATATTCTCTTTGAAGTACCGAGTAAGTGCCGACACCTTAGGTACATGAGATTGAGGTATCATAATTTGTTTTAAATTGGTTTTTGTGTGTTAAGATTAACTTTCGTTAAAAAAAGTTGCGTTTGGTGCTTGTAAAATTAACCATTTTTAAGTGAAGTATATTAAAGTTTCAAATTTTCGTTTTTATTTTTTTATATCATCTTCATATTTTGCATATTTGCTATCTTGAGTTGCATATAAAACAAACTATGCCCAGAACTAAATACAGATTTGATCCTGAGAGCCTTCACTACAAGGAAGTTCAGTACACTATGGTACAGAAATTTGTGCGTATGGTGCTTCCTCAGCTCTTAGCAGCTATAGTGATAGGCATACTTATGTTCATAGCTTATACCAACTTTTTCGATTCCCCACAAGAAAGCAGGCTGAAAAGAGAGAATAACAAAATGGTGAAAGAACTGGATTCCATAAACCAAAAATTTGAAAAAAGCCTTTTTGTATTGGAAGATCTGGAAAGAAGAGACCAAAATATATACCGCACCCTTTTTGAAGTTGAGCCCATACCTCTGAGTGAACGTATGAGTTCTATCACCAATATGGAAAAGTATGCCAATCTGAGTGCAAGCGACAAACTTGAGCTTATTACACAGAATCAAGTAAAGATAGATTCGCTAAAGGCCAAAATATATAATAAGGATGTAGAATATCAGCAGTTTTTTAGCCTTATCGAACAAAACCTCGACTACTTGCGGGATATACCCGCCATCATGCCTATTCAAAATAAAGAATTGAAATACATGATTTATGGTTTCGGTGATAAATTGGACCCGGTATACAAAACTCCAACCGTGCACAACGGAGTTGACTTTGGTGCGCCAGAAGGTACGCTGGTAATAGCTACAGCAGATGGTGTAGTTTCTGCAGTAGACTATAAAGCACGTATACACGGCATGATGGTAACTGTAACCCATCGAAGCGGATACACCACTGTATATGCGCACCTGAGCGAAATAAGCGTGCGCACCGGGCAGCGCCTGAAAAGATACGACAAGATTGGGCTTGTTGGCAATACGGGCAAATCTACAGCTCCGCATATTCATTACGAAATATTAAAAGATGGTAAACACATAAATCCGGTTACTTATTTCTTTCTGGACCTTACCCCCGAAATGTTTGCAGAGCTAGAAGAAATGGCTGCCAGAGGTGGACTTACCCTCGACTAACGTATAAACACAAATTATCAAATGGCCGAATCAGAACAAAATCAGGCACCTGCCGAAAAATTATTTTACAGCATTGGCGAAGTTGGCGAAATGTTTGGAGTTAATGCTTCGTTGCTTAGGTATTGGGAAAAAGAATTTTCCATCATCAAACCCCGCAAAAACAGAAAAGGAAACAGATTCTATACCAAACAAGATATTGACAACATCAGGCTCATTTATCATTTGGTAAAAGAACGGGGTATGACACTACTCGGTGCCAAAAAGAAACTCAAAGAAAACAAAACTGAAGTAGGCGAAAATTTCGAATTGGTAAAAACCCTGAAATCTATTCGCGACCAACTTCTTGAAATAAAGTCGGAATTATAATTTGCCATGCCCCTTCTGAAGCAAATCATACAAGCCATAGAGAAACTAGCCCCTACGCATTTGCAGGAATCGTATGACAATGCCGGGCTGCTCACAGGTACTCCTGAAATGGAAATTTCAGCGGCACTTCTGTGTATTGACATTACCGAAAGCATTGTAAACGAAGCCATTGAAACTGGTGCCAATCTTATCATTTCGCACCACCCGCTCGTTTTCGCTGCTCTCAAAAAATTTACACCAAAAACTTACATCGAAAGAACGCTACTTAAGGCCATTAAGCACGATATAGCCATATACACCGCACACACCAACCTCGATGCCGTTGAAGGTGGGGTAAACACCCACATAGCCAACTTGCTCGGACTCAAGAATCAGAAATTTTTGCAAACTGCCTCAGCTAACCTCGTGAAACTGGTAACTTATGTGCCAAACATGCACATCGAAAAAGTACAGAGAGCTATTTTTGATGCCGGCGCAGGTCACATCGGGAATTATGATAGTTGTAGCTTTTCAGTAGCTGGCACCGGAAATTTCCGCCCCTTGCAAGGAGCAAATCCATTTGTGGGAGAGCAAAACAAATTGCAGCATGAGCCCGAAACCCGGCTCGAAACAGTACTACCAGCCAACCTTCAAAAATCAGTAGTAAATGCTCTTATAAAAGCACATCCATACGAAGAGGTGGCCTATGACATATACCCGATGCTCAACCAAAGCAATAATACCGGAATGGGGGTGATAGGTGAATTACCTGAACCACAGGACGAAATAGAGTTTCTCCATCACATAAAAAGCATTTTCAAAACCGGTGCACTCAGACACACTGCCCCATTAGGAAAAAAAATACAAAAAGTAGCACTCTGTGGTGGCTCTGGAAGCAGCCTACTACACATTGCCATAAGAGCGAACGCTCAAATCTATATATCCGGCGATTTTAAATATCATCAATTTTTCGATGCTGATAATCAGATTATTATCGCAGATCCCGGACATTTTGAAACTGAACAGTTTACTACTCAAATTTTTCTTGCCATAATTCAAGAAAATTTCCCTAATTTTGCCGTTCATATTACCGAACATAATACAAACCCGATAAAGTATCTCTGATATGTCAGAAAAAAATCAGCGTGATTCAGAAATTGCAGAAAAAAAAATTGAAGAAAAACTCCGCATTCTTTTCGAATTGCAAAGAGTGGACTCTAAAATGGACGAAATAGAATCGCTCAAAGGCGATATGCCCCTTCTTGTAATTGACCTGGAAGATGAGCTTGCCGGGCTTCAAACCCGCATGCACAAGTTGGAAGAAGAAATTGCAACCATGAAAAAAGAAATTCATGGGCACCAAAGCAATATTACACTTGCAAAAGAACGTATAGGCCAGTTTAGTGGCAAACTCGACAATATCAAAAACAATAGGGAATATGACTCAATCACCAAAGAAATTGAGTATCAGAAACTTGAAATTGAATTATCTGAGAAGAAAATAAATCAGTTCAATCAAGCTATGGAAGAAAAACGCCTTACCATAGAACAGTCTACCAAACTGATTGAAGAAAAGAAAAGCGAACTGATAATCAAAAGAACTGAGCTTGAAAACATCATTCAGGAAACCCAGAAGGATGAGTCGGATCTGAAACAAAAATCAGACAATCTGCTTCAGCTACTCGAGCCCAGATTGCAACAAGCATACGTACGCATCCGCACCAATATACGCAACGGTCTGGCCGTAGTATCTATTGAGCGCGAAGCCTGCGGTGGTTGCCACAACCGCATTCCGCCACAACGCCAGCTCGAAATTGCTTCCAGAAAAAAAATCATCGTTTGTGAATATTGCGGACGCATACTCGTAGATCAAAAAATAGGCAGAGAATAGGATATATCATTTTGCAACTATCTCTTTGCTTTTGTCATACCTAAAACTTCGGGGTCAAACACCGAAGTTTTTTTATTTCTAGCACCCAAGTTTTAAACTATTTTTTTTATACACTTAAAAAATATATTATATTAGGCAGAACAATCATATTAAAATGTTTATGGCTGCCTCCGATTATATACAAATTCAGGTTCTTACCACTAATCTGCTTTTAAAGGCAGACAATTTTGCGTTAATCCCCAAAACCGATCCTCCTTTCAAAACAGAGTTGGCCAACAAACCAGATGTTGATTTTTATCTGAAAAGATATACCGAAGTAGGTGCACCATACGGATGGACTGGCAGAATACTGAGCTCAAAAACCGAACTGCATGCAATACTCAACTCCGAAAAGATATATATATTCTGGATTGTGAGCGCCGATGGTGAATTTGCCGGAATGGCTGAATTCTTTATTCATTCACCTAAACTATTGCATCTCAATTATTTTGGGCTTACTCAAGCATTCCAGGGCAAAGGCGTGGGAGTATACGCACTCCAATTGTCTATAGCACATATATTGAGTCTGCACACAGCTGACATTTTTCTGCACACTTGCGAGTTCGACCACCCGGCAGCTGTACATGTATATAAAAAGGCCGGATTTGAGCAAGGTGCAGAATATATAGATCATGCATACTATCCGAAAGATTTTCTAAATGAATACCTTAAAAATAAAAGCCGTGACTGGCATATTGAGCGTGTGCGTAAATTCATGCGGCACCAGCATCTTCAGGCCATGCTATTTTTGAGTTCCGATCCGCACAACTCCGAATACTTGCCCGAATTTTGGTCGGTGCGCAAGTGGCTTTCTGGTTTCACAGGCTCAGCCGGAACGTTGCTCATAACTGAAGATTTTGCAGGCTTGTGGACAGATAGCAGGTATTTTATTCAGGCCGAAACTGAATTGGCCGGAAGCTCCATTCAACTCATGAAACTAAATATACCGCATACCCCTGAGTTTCTGCAATGGATGTGTACAAACCTGCAAGAAGGCAGTAACATTGGCTTAGATGGCAGAGTGCTCATGCATGCTCAATACAACGCTTGGGAAAAAATACTAAGCACCAAAGACATCCACATGATAACACATTTTCTGTTGCCTGAAACTTTTTGGCTCAATCGTCCCGATGAGCCCGAAAATGAAGTTTTTGTGCATAAGGAAATCTTTACCGGAAAATCTACCATTGCGAAACTGGACGAAGTAAGTAAGTGGTTAAAAAACTACCAAACCGATGGATTGCTCGTTTGTGCGCTCGACGAGATTGCGTATTTGCTCAATCTCAGAGGAAATGACATAGCATACAATCCGGTATTCATGGCATTTGTGCTTGTAACTACACAAAAGATTATTTTGTTTGTAAATGCTCAGAAACTAAATACAGATTCACAAAAACTACTAATTGATAGCAATGTAGAAATAAAACCATACCCCGAGTTAATATCCTATATTTCACAATACGCCCGAAATATGAATCTGAGTTCAGATTTTGGCAAACTAAACCAATACATCTATGCTTCTACGCCCGAAATAGCTTGGAAAAACGTTACCAGCCCAGTAGGAATGTCCAAAGCACTAAAAAACCAGACAGAAATTCGCAATTACCACCATGCTATGCTCAAAGATGGTGCAGCACTCACGCAATTTGCAATATGGCTGGAGCAAAATTGGAATACACAACTCAATGAACACCAGGCTGCCACAGTACTGCGAGAATTCAGAAGCAAACAAACAATGTTTGTATCTGAAAGTTTTCAGACCATCTCTTCCTTTGGTGGGAATGCTGCCATAGTGCACTATGCGCCAGACGCACAGAATTCTGCACACTTCGAAGACCATGGTGTATACCTGCTCGATTCAGGCGCGCAGTACCTCGACGGAACCACTGACATCACCCGTATGTTTTTCAGGGGAAATGTAGAAAAAGAAATATGTTCAAACTATACCCTGGTACTTAAAGGGCATATACAACTTGCCTCAGCCGTATTCCCACGTGGCACCTATGGATACCAACTAGATGTGCTTGCCAGGCTTGCATTGTGGAAGTATGGCAAAGACTACGGGCATGGCACCGGACACGGCGTAGGATTCTTTCTGAATGTGCACGAAGGTCCACAGGCTATCAGACAACAGGCCGCCGAAACCAATGTGGCACTTATGCCCGGAATGGTGCTAAGCATAGAGCCCGGCTACTATCTGACAGGAAAATACGGCTTACGTATTGAAAATCTTTATGTAGTGCAACAATCACAAATTCACGAAATTTTTTTGTGCTTCGAACCACTTACATTGGCATACATTGAAACTGAATACTTGGACAAAAATTTACTTCTTCCACAGGAAATAGAATGGCTAAATACTTATCAGTCGAAAGTATATGAGGCTCTTGCACCACTGCTATCTGAATCTGAAAATAAATGGCTTGCCAATAAAACTGCTTCTATTTAATTCTAGTCGATTTATAAAAACCTAGTATAACAACAATTACAACCACACATTCTATGACCAACGTTACCCGTACCTTCGATATCCTCGACCGCTATGAGGAATTATATGGAAACAAACCAGATGTACTTGCGGTTAAAAGAAAACAAAACTGGGAGAAATTCAATTTAGAGCAATTCAGAGAACAAGCAGAATTTGTAAGCCTGGGCCTTTTGTCTTTGAACATAAAGCCTGGCGATAAAATTGCGACCGTTTCAAACAATCGGCCTGAATGGAATTTCATGGATATGGGCATAGCTCAAATAGGTGCTGTACATGTCCCCATTTACCCTACCATCAGTGCTTCCGATTATATGTACATACTCAAACATTCTGAAATAAAGATAATTGTAGTTTCAGATGCCCAATTGTACGCTAAAATTTTACCCATAATCGCCCAATTGCCTCACACTTGCGATATACTTACATTCAATCGTATAGATAATGCTAAGCACTGGTCCGAAATAACCGAAAGTGGTAAGGCGAACTCTGAAAAATACAAACAACAATTGAATGAATTAAAAAAGAGCATAGATACTAATCGGCTAATGACCATCATATACACTTCCGGTACTACAGGCGAGCCTAAAGGCGTGATGCTTTCACACAACAATTTTATAAGCAATGTGCTCGATACCTATACCCTTCTCAAGTTTGGCAGCCAAGGAAAAGCACTGAGTTTTCTTCCTTTGTGCCATGTATTAGAGCGCATGGTAAACTATTTGTATTTGTACAATGGCGTGAGCATATACTACGCCGAAAGCAGCGAAACAATAGTAGAAAACCTCAACGAAGTGCATCCAGATGTATTTGTGACTGTCCCGCGGTTGTTGGAAAAAGTCTACGACAAGATACTTACCAAAGGTAAATCACTTTCAGGCATCAAAAAGAAAATATTTTATTGGGCCATAGACTTAGCCTTGAAGTTTGAGCTAAACAATGCCAATGGCCCCATATATGCTGCTAAATTAAAAATAGCCAACAAACTGGTTTACTCTAAATGGAGAGCAGCCATTGGTGGAAATGTAAAACTCATCATAGTTGGAGGAGCAGCCCTTCAGCCTCGTTTGGCTCGTACATTCTGGGCTGCCGATATTAAAGTACAGGAAGGATACGGACTCACTGAGACATCGCCTGTAGTATCTGTAAATCAGGATATTTACCCATTTGTAAAATTCGGAACAGTAGGCCCGGTGCTTAAAAATGTACAAGTGAAAATTGCGCCAGATGGTGAAATTTTGGTAAAAGGCCCCAATGTAATGCAAGGCTACTATCAGGATTCTACCCGCACAGCCGAAGCGATAGACTCAGAAGGTTGGTTTCATACCGGCGATATTGGCGAACTGGATGATAAAAACATATTGCGTATAACAGACCGTAAAAAGGAAATTTTCAAACTTTCGGGTGGAAAATATATTGCTCCTCAGGCACTTGAAAACAAACTGAAAGAATCCATTTTCATTGAACAATGCATGGTGGTGGGCGAAAATGAAAAATATGCAGCAGCGCTCCTTTCCCCGAATTTTGAATTTCTGCACGACTGGTGCGCTCACCATCATGTGCACTACCGCGACAATATAGAGCTCACCGAAGACCCCAGGGTGCTAGCCAGATTTCAAGAAGAAATAGATAATATAAATGAGAAATTGGGTCAGACGGAAACCATTAAAAAATTCCTGTTGGTTTGTGAAGAATGGACACCCGACAATGGCTGCCTTAGCCCAACCCTGAAAGTAAAACGCAAGCACTTGAAAGAGAAATACAAAATTAAACTCGACCGTTTGTATGGATATACCAACGAACTTGGACAGGTACTAAAAAGTAGCAATTAACTGATAAATACAACGAACTGCATACATAAATAAACCGTAATTGTGAAATAAACATGCAGTTCGTTATTTTATTCAAGAACCATATTTAAATCAGCCAAAAGCGGTAAAATCAACAGGTTCCTGCTGATTAAGCTCTGCAACAGTATTGTTTTCGAATTTAAAAACCTTTGCTTCGTATCGCCTTACCAAAGAGTAGTTGTGGGTTATCATCACTACGGTTCGCCCATTTCGATTCAGTTCCTCAAACAGTTGCATGATTTCATTGGCATTTTCGGGATCAAGATTTCCTGTAGGTTCATCGGCCAGAATAAGCTCCGGATCGTTGAGTACCGCACGTGCTATTACCACCCGTTGTTGCTCACCACCAGATAGTTCATGAGGCATTTTCCGTATTTTACCCGCTAATCCAACACGCGAAAGCACTTGAACAATACGGTTATCAATATCCTTTTTCGATTTCCAACCGGTGGCATGTAATACAAACGCCAGATTATCGTATACATTTCTATCCGTAAGCAACTGAAAATCTTGAAATACCACCCCAAGTTTACGTCGCAAAAATGGAACCCGTTTTGGCTCAATGGTTGCCAAATCGTATCCGGCTACAATCGCTTTGCCCGATTGCAATGGCAATTCAGCATTTAAAGTCTTCAGTACGCTGGTTTTGCCACTACCTACTTTGCCTATAAAAAACACGAACTCTCCTCTTTTAATCTCAATATTCAGATTTGTGAGCACTTTCTGGTCTTTTCGGCTTATAGATACAGATTGCAACGAAATGATGCTTTCACTTGTCATATTCAAAAAACTTAGATTCACCGCAAATGTATATCAATCCAGCTTTATATTCAAACCCCAATCAGTGGCATTATGAATAGTTTTTTTTTAGCAAAACAGCACATGAATTTTTCATCAAATATGCGAAGGATGTAATATTTTATTGACAAAAACAATATCCACTTCTTATTTTTATCCGCTAATTCGTCCTGGTCGAAACTCAATACCTTATTATTTGTT
>JAIFMY010000198.1:0-16941 GCA_020048155.1 Bacteroidota bacterium | reverse complement strand
TTCATCTTTTCTTTTTATCTTTGAAAGCTAAACTATGAAGTCAGATAAATTTTTATAGAAGTAAGTATTGTAAATATTAGTCACTTAAGTAAGTCCTAAAAAATAGGGATAATGAGTACAAACGAAAATATTAATAAAAGTAACGGATATTCCGCGGATAGTATACAGGTGTTGGAAGGCCTAGAAGCGGTGCGCAAACGCCCTGCTATGTATATTGGCGATACCGGCGAGCGTGGCTTGCATCATTTGGTTTACGAAGTAGTAGATAACTCTATAGATGAGGCTTTGGCCGGACATTGCAACCAGATAGACGTAATCATAAACGAAGACAATTCGATAACGGTAACAGATGATGGACGCGGTATTCCTACAGATTATCACGAAAAAGAAGGTAAATCGGCACTCGAGGTAGTACTTACTGTGCTGCATGCCGGTGGAAAATTTAATAAAGAATCGTATAAAGTCTCGGGTGGTTTGCATGGAGTAGGCGTATCATGCGTAAATGCACTTTCTATTCATTTGCGTGCAGAAATACACCGCGAGGGCAAAATTTTCTTGCAAGAATACAGCATTGGTAAACCTTTGTACGAAATAAAAGTAATAGGCGAAACCGACAGAACTGGAACCATCATCACATTCAAACCGGATGATTCCATATTTACTGCTACTGAGTACAAATACGAAACCCTGGCATCGAGACTCAGAGAACTGGCTTTTCTGAACAAAGGCGTAAACCTGACCCTGAAAGACATGCGTGGATCATCAGATTCACATCATAAATCAGACGTATTTCATTCTACCGAAGGACTGAAAGAGTTTATCAAATACCTCGATCAAACCCGCGAAACACTCATAGAAGATGTAATATACTTCGACACCGAAAAACAGGGCGTACCTGTAGAATTGGCCTTGACCTACAACAGCAGCTTCAACGAAAACGTACACTCATACGTAAACAACATAAGCACCCACGAAGGCGGTACTCACCTCACAGGTTTCAGACGCGGGCTTACCCGTACACTGAAAAACTACGCTGACGAGTCGGGGATGCTCCAAAAACTAAAACTCGAAATAAATGGCGACGACTTCCGCGAAGGACTCACTGCCATTATTTCAGTAAAGGTAGCAGAACCACTTTTTGAAGGTCAAACTAAAACCAAACTCGGAAACTCCGAAATAAGTCTTGTAGTAGATCAGGCCATAAGCGAAGCACTTAAAAACTACCTGGAAGAACACCCCAAAGATGCCCGTACCATTGTACAAAAGGTGATATTGGCTGCTACTGCCCGCCATGCTGCACGCAAAGCACGTGAGCTGGTTCAGCGCAAGACTGTGATGTCGGGTGCAGGTTTACCAGGCAAACTTGCCGACTGCTCCGAACGCAATCCTGCTATGTGTGAAGTATATCTGGTTGAGGGCGACTCTGCAGGTGGTACCGCTAAGCAAGGCCGTGATCGCAAATTTCAGGCTATCATGCCGCTCAGAGGTAAAATTCTGAACGTTGAAAAAGCCATGCAACACAAAATCTATGAAAACGAGGAGATAAAAAATATTTTTACTGCCCTCGGAGTGACCATTGGCACCGACGAAGATAGCAAAGCCGCAAACCTTGCAAAACTCAGATACCACAAAATCATCATCATGACGGATGCCGATATTGACGGTAGCCATATTACAACTCTTATCATGACATTCTTTTTCAGGTACATGAAAGAACTTATTGAAAGAGGATACTTATATATAGCAACTCCACCCCTTTACCTCGTGCATAAGGGAAGAGAAAAACGGTATTGCTGGAACGAAGAAGAACGCAGACAAGCCATATCAGAAATTGGCGGCACAAAAGAATCTTCGGTAAACACACAGCGCTACAAAGGTTTGGGTGAGATGAATGCTGAACAACTCTGGGAAACAACTATGAGCCCTGCAACTCGTACTTTGCGACAAGTAACCATAGATAATGCTGCCGAAGCAGACCGCACATTCAGTATGCTTATGGGCGACGAAGTTCCACCACGCAGAGAGTTTATTGAAGAAAATGCAACCTATGCCAAAATAGACGTATAGTTTTTTAAAACATTTTCTAAATTTGAGACCTCAGATTATCACTAAATTGAAAATCTGAGGTTTTTATTTTCAAAATCGTGTATGTTACATATTCTGAATAAAATATTTACCCCGTCGGCACCTATTACTGATGCTCAGATTTTTTGTGGAAGACATATCCAAATTCATAAAATCGCATCTATGTTATCCGAAAAAGGACAGCACGCAGTGGTATATGGGCACCGTGGGCTGGGCAAGACTTCGCTGGCCAATGTGCTTGCACAAGTATTTGAAAATTATATTTTCTACAAAGTAAACTGCAACAGAGCAGACACTTACAATTCGCTTTGGAAAAAAATTCTCAGAAAAATCACCTTCATAAACCAACAACGTACTACTGGTTTCAAGTACGAAACCATTGATTCTGTACAACGTATTGTATTGCCAGATAATATGGAAGTGAGCATAGATATGCTTGAGGATATTCTATCTTCATTCACCGAACCCATGGTTTTTATATTTGATGAGTTTGACAGTGTGAGTTCTGAGATTTTGAAAGCACAAATGGCTGATACCATAAAACTCTTCTCCGACAATTATCCTCACCTCAAAATCATCCTGATGGGGGTGGCCGAAAATATAACTCAACTTCTGGGGCAGCATCCATCGATTGAGCGTTGCATAAAACAAATAAATTTGAGCGAAATGCAATCGCCTGAGCTATTGGAAATAATAGAGAATGGGTTTAAAACGCTGCATATAGAAGCCTCCGACCTCATAAAAAATCAGATAGTAATGCTTTCCTCGGGTTATCCACATTATGTGCACCAGCTATGCTATTTTGCCTGCGAAAATGCTATAAAGCGCAATTCATCTGTTATCGAGAAAATTGATTTGGATGAATCCATAAGAAAGTGTGTAGAAGATGGCGATTTCTCATTGCATACCCAACTCACCGCAGCACTCGGTAAAAATCCGGATAAAAATCAGTTTGCAAAACTCATTATGGCATGTATTTTATGTGCGGAACAGTCTACCGTATTTTCAATGGAGCAAATTAAGCATCATTTCAAACATTTTGAGTCATACGAAAATGAAAGTACACATATACATGTGATAGTTGGTATGCTTTGCCACTCGAGCAGAGGATTTTTTCTGAGTATGATACGAACACCGGGTGGTAAAATGTACAAACTGTCCCAACCTTTGATGAGACCATTTGTAAAGATTCAGATGCATTCGCAACTATCTGGTGTCTTATAGCAAATTAGTTTACATCTTTTTGAGGATTCTTATTTCTAAGCTCACTCAATAATCTGGTTATCAGATCGTCATCAGGTTGCTCAATAAGCATTGACAGATGACGCATCAACTCAGCATATTCGCTGTCTTCAGGGCTTAATAAGTCATTGAGTATGAAGAATTCCTCTGTGCCTGATTGTCCAAAACTAGTATACTGATAGCAAATAGTGTATATATTTTCCATAGGCAGGTTATTTCTATGTCTTTATCTTATTTTTATAAACGAACTTTGTTGTTAGCTTATTATTTGATATATGGAATAAATAATAGTATGATTTTCAAATATACCTGAGTAGAAATTTGGGCTTTAGCATTGGTCAATTGAAGATTTCATATAAAGCAATCCGAGGTATATATTGAATGGTGTTGCAAGCACAAAAACCATATAACAAGCTAAAGAATAGTATATAAAAACAGTGCCAAAGTTGAGCACTTTGGCACTGTATAAAAAATGAACACGAATCCTAATGCCATGAAAGATTTTTCACATTCACAGGATTGATAACGATAACCGGAATCTGAGATGAGTTGAAAATAATCTGTTCTGCCCAAGTATCAAACAAAGGCAGCAAGCTATCAGTATTGTTCATGATCATGATAAGATCAGCTTCATTCACCACAGCATAATCTATAAGTTGTTTGGCATAGTTGCCTCCATCATCGTCCGAAACTCTATCTACGTAACCAACATTGTTTTGCACGAAAATGGCTTTTATTTGTTTCACAATAGCCATGATTTTGCTTTTAGTAAACTTGTCTGACTCGTATTTCGGAAAAATGTGAATGGTTGAGTTAAAGGTTTTAGCCATATAGGTAGCCCAGTTTACTTTTTGTCTGTCTTTGGTAGAAACCGTTACCGGGAAAACTATATTTTTATACCCATTCGGGAAAGACCTTTTCTGAACAATGATAGTAGGTATTTCAACATTGGTAACCACTTTTACGGCATAACTGCCTGTAAGCCTTTGGAAACCTGTTTTGCCATGTGTACCCAGTATAAGCAAGTTAGCACCAATTTCATCTGCGGTCTCTCCAATCAAACTAATGATATTTCCCTCTTTAATAAGATAATCTGCATCAATAGTATACTCTGCTTTGAATCTGTTTACCAGTTCACTCAGCTTTTCCTTCAAATTATCCATAGTCATGTCCTGCTTTTTCAGATACTCTTTTGTATCTTTGTTTACTACATGGAGCATAACCAACTGAAAGTTAAGATATCTGGCTAAGTCTGCACCGTGGTGGGTCGCATTTTCACATACCTCTGAAAAGTCGGTAGGTACCAGTATAATATTGTTACGGTTTGTTTTGTTCTTTTCGTTTTCCATAATTGCTACAAAAGTTTACTTTTATTGATGTATAAATTTAACACTTTTATTTTTCCTTATCAATTTTTTTTGTAAAAATTTATATCTAAAATTTACTTTTTCATGATAAGTATAAATATTCAATATCTTTTTCACAAAAGAGGTGCCGATTTAAAAAAATTGCACGAAAGTTGATATTTTTAGCGTTTAGAATTCATGTTCAAATGGGCTTTAAAATAGTTATATATATATTGTGTATTGGTTCGTGCCTCTTGTTTAGTAACACTAATACAAGTGCGCAACCTGCTGATACTACTGAGTACGAAATGATTGTAAGACCAGACCTCGTGTACTGGTACTTCATAAACGTAACCATACGACCCAACACAAAGAAAAAAACTGAAATGTATTTCATCAAGCTAACGCGCGTTTTTGTGAACGAAGGCGATGAAAAAGGGTTCACAAAATCGTTGTGGTCGGAAATAAAGGAACAAAAATTGGCCATCGGCCCCTTTTGGGACTATAACCAAGCTCAGTTGGCAATGGAGTTTTATAATGTAGTATCCAGAAAAAAAACACCGCGTATACCTTATGATGCCGATGCTACAGTTTACTGGTACTATATAAGTATAGATGTAAAAAGAACGGGCTACAAGCTCCATTCTGTTCAGGGGCGTATTTCTGAGGGAAATATTGAGCAGTTTGCCAGCGCATTATCCTCAGGTCTTGAGCAAGGCATGCTCGCCATTGGTCCATTTTTTTTTAAATACGAAGTGGAAGATTCGCTTCGAATCTTAAGCAAATAATTTTTCTCCTTACTTTCTTTTGTAAATTTTTGTACATTCGATGCGTATTGTTTTAAGATTTACCTGTGGTAAACCAATATCATATATGTGTTGTTTGAAGTGTAAAATTCGCATATACTTGCTCATCGGTTATTTTTTATTACTCAGCGCTTCTGTAAATGCGCAGGTAACCAAAATAAAATTTAGCCGATTGGGGATTGGAGATGGCCTTTCTGGCTCATCGGTAAACTGTATTTACCAAGACAATAAAGGGTATCTTTGGGTAGGCACCTCCAATGGGCTCAACAGATTTGATGGGTTTAAATTCAATGCATACAAACATCAGGCATTCAAATCTAACACTTTATCGGCCAATTGGGTTAGTTCTATTTTACAAGATAAATACAATAGGTTTTGGGTGGGTACTCAAGGTGGAGGCGTAAATTTATTTTTACCCGATAAATCACTGACCACAAGTTTCATGGCCGATTCTACAAAGAGTGAAGATGTTAAAAGCAATATTATACGAACCTTGGCTTACGACCAAAACAAAACCCTTTGGGTAGGTACCGATAATGGATTGATGAAAATGGATATTGATGAACTCAAATTTAAACAATTTCCTATTGACTCTGCCAGTGCTAAGCTTATTCGCTATGCCATTAATGCCATTGAAATTGACAAAAATGGTGTCCTTTGGCTCGGTACTTGGGGAAACGGCGTGGTTACTTACAACACTACCTCAGGCAAACTTCAGAAAATTGACATCCCCAATTTCAATGACGACCTAAGGCCTCTCCGCATAAAAGATTTAAAATTTGCCCCCGACAATAGTCTTTGGATTGCCACAAGAGGAGCAGGTCTCATTCGCTACGAACCTGCTAACGGGAATTATACCTATTTTACAAACAACCCTAAAAATAATAATTCATTAAGCAGCAATATGTTGCAAAGCATTCAGATAGAAAGTAATACGGTAGTTTGGGTTGGTACTTTTTATGATGGAGTGAACAAAATAAATTTAAAAACAAACCAGATTGAACGGTTCCAAACCGAAGCCCTTATTTCCTATTCTATTTCAGGAAATTGGATACCCGATTTGTTTATAGACCACTCTGGCTTGCTCTGGATAGCAACCGACAAGGGGCTTTCAAAAGTACACATAAAAGGTACCGGATTCGATCATTTTACTTTGAGTCACAACAATCTGAAAACCAATTTTGAAGCAAATGTGAACGCCATATTTGAAGACTCGAAAGGAGATATTTGGGTAGGTACCTGGGGCAAAGGTTTGTTCAGGTACCCTAAAGGCAATGACACACCGGTACAGATGTACGATGAAAATAGTTTTGACAGCCGGATATGGACCATCACCGAATTTCCAAAAGGCTTTCTATGGGTAGGCACAGGCAATGGGCTTTACAAAATAGATTTGTCGAATTTCAAACTCACGGTTTACTCCAATACGCCCGATCAAGCCAATATACTACCCGCCAACAACATATCAGATCTGATGGTAGACCATATGAACCGGCTTTGGATAGGCACTTGGGGCGGAGGAATAGCGATATACGAAGACAAGTCCGGTCGATTCTTATCTTTCGACTCTCTTTACGCTGTTAAACTCACCGATGAGTATATAAAGACCTTATACTCAGATAGTAAAATGAATGTTTGGATAGGTACTTCCAACAAAGGAATAGTTAAAATTGCCCCCAGTGGCAAGGTCAAATATTTCAAAAATGACCAAGGCGACCCCAATACCCTGGTTGGTGATAATATAGAATCTATTATCGAAGACAACAATAACAATATCTGGGTCGGAACAAATGCTGGAGGCATTTCTATTATTTCAGAAGGCGAAGGGAATATACAACACCTCACTGAATACAACGGTTTGCCATCAAACAGCATCAGACGAATGCTGTTTGACAAGCAAAACAACATTTGGATAAGCACAAACAATGGAGTTTCGCGTTTCAACCTGAAAACTAAGAATTTTAAAAATTTTGATATCACTGATGGCCTTCAGAGCAACGAATATGCCCGTGGTTTTGTAAAACTCACAAATGGAAAAATCATGTTTGGCGGTATTAACGGATTCAATAAATTTCATCCGGATAGTATTTTTATTAATACCCATTTGCCCAAAGTTGTAATTACCCGCTTTTTGAAGTACAACTTAGAATACAACCTGGACTCTATGCTCAACCGCGATGGTATACTCGAGCTTTCTCCCAGCGACAATGTCATCTCATTCGAGTTTTCTGCCCTAGATTATTATGCGCCTCATAAAAACCAGTTTTTATTCAAACTCGAAGGATTTGAAGAAATTTGGCGCAAGCCCATAGACGACCATCTGGTTACCTACACCAACCTTCCCCCGGGCGACTATACACTTAGGGTGATAGCTTGTAACAACCATGGTTTATGGAACTTTGAAGGTGCAACCCTGAAAATTCATGTAAAGCCCCCGTTTTACCTCAGGTGGTACTTCCTGCTTATAGTAGCACTGGCAGTGGTGAGCATCATAGTGGGCATAGTATACATGCGCGAATATAACCTCCGCCGTCAGCAATTGGAATTAGCTGATTTAGTAAGAATTCGCACGCAAGAAGTGAGCATGCAGAATGTACTCCTGGAACAAAAAAACCAAGAGATCTTGTTTCAAAAAGTAGAAATTGAAAAACAAAAAGATGAAGTTGAAGCCCAAAGAGATGTAGCCACCGAACAACGCGACCTCATTCAGCGACAAAACGATGAACTGAAAGACTCTATTCAATATGCGAGGCGTATTCAGTCTGCACTCCTTCCCCGATTCGAAATCATGCACGAAGCACTAAACGACTACTTCATTTTCTATAAACCGAGAGATATTGTAAGTGGCGATTTCTATTGGTTTTATAAAATGAAAGACGCGATTATTTTTGCCATAGCCGATAGCACAGGCCATGGAGTTCCGGGTGGATTTATGAGTGTTCTAGGCATGACTCTGCTCAACGAAATTGTTTCTAAACAACATGAAATATCTGCTGCGGAAATTTTGAATAGGCTACGAACCCTCATCATTTCGGCTTTACACCAAACCAACGCAGATTTTGAAACAAAAGACGGAATTGATATTGCTTTATGTATATACAGACCAAAAGAACAGTATATAGAATATGCCGGAGCGCATAATCCTCTCTATTTCATGCGAAATGGTGAACTACAAATATTCCAGGCCGACAAGATGCCAATAGGTATATATGTAAAAAACACACCTTTCACTAACCATATTATTCGGGTTTTGCCAGGCGATTTGATTTATTTGTTTACCGATGGCTATATCGATCAGTTTGGCGAATTAAGCGGAAGGAAATATACTCAGGCTCGTTTCAAAGAGCTCATACATACCATATGGCAACTCCCCTTGCCAAAACAGTACGAACAAATAGAACTGACTTTCAACCAGTGGCGTGGTGCCGAAGAACAAGTAGATGATATCCTGGTAGCAGCTCTCAGAATTCACTAATCATTTGCCACCTGCTCAATATACGTATACATTTCACTTTTAACTTAATCCCAAATAGCAGCAACCATTTATACAATTAACTTATGAAATTTCAAATAGTAAAATGGCTTATCGTATTCTATATCAATCTTTTAACCAATATAGCCACCTCACAGGAGCAAATGAGCACATATGTGTTCAAAAATGAGAAATCGAAACATTTTACAATGCCTTTCAAACTGATTAACAATCTGATCATAGTACCGGTAGCAGTTAACAAATCCTCAACACTGCAGTTTATTCTCGATTCGGGGGTACGTACTCCTATCATCACCGAATTGATGTCAGAAGACTCAGTGCTTATAAACTATGCCAAACGAATCAAAATAAATGGCCTGGGCAAAGGAGAATCGCTTGAAGCATATTCCAGTACCAACAACGCTTTTGAAATTGGCAAACTCTTTACCCCAAACCAGGATATTGTGGTACTGATTGAAAATACCCTGCACCTGAGTGGCAAAATGGGTTATAAAGTAAATGGACTTATAGGTTACGACCTACTCAAAGATGTAATACTTGAAATAAACTATGAAACCCGAAGACTCAGATTTCACAATCCAAAATTCTTTAGCTACGAAAAAATAAAAACTGGGGTAACCTTGCCTTTATATATTGAAAACAAAAAACCATATATTTATGGCAGTGTAACCCTACACAACGATACAGTTTTGCCCGTGAAACTGCTTATAGATACAGGCGGCAGTATGTCGTTGTGGCTATCAGAATCTTCAGATCCACGTATCACTATACCTTCAAATCATTTCCCCGCTCTACTTGGCATTGGGCTCAATGGTGAAATAACAGGCTCGTTGGCTCGTATAAAGGCTTTACGATTGGGCACATACGAAATGCTCAACCCCATTACTTCTTTTCCAGACTCAGCCTCGGTATCGCAAGTTATCAGCGTTGATAAAAGACATGGCAGCATAGGTGCAGATGTTTTAAAACGTTTCAAAGTAATTTTAGACTACCCAAACAACAAAATAACACTCATAAAAAACTCAAATTTCCCTGATGAATTCCACTATAACATGAGCGGCATAGAAGTAGAAATGCTTAAGGGAATCTTTACTTTATACTCAATAGTTTATATTCAACCCGGCTCCCCGGCTGCCCTAGCAGGAATGCAGAAAAACGACCAAATATTTGAGATCAACGGAAAAAGCGTCTCCGATATGGAACTTTCGGATATAAATTACCTATTCCAAACCAAGGATGGAAAAAAAATAAGTATCGTATTTTTTAGGGATGGTGAACGAAAAACTGCTCAATTCAAATTAAAACAGGTTTTATAAATAATATGGCATATATTTTGAACTTTTAAATTTTTGAAAAAACATCCCGAATAATTCATTACATTTGTATTTGTGGAAATTCATAACTATCCTATTATAATATTACTGACTCGGTTAAAATATTGCATATGATTCGTTTACGTATCACCATTCTATTTACTTTGTTTTTTTCATTCTGGTTAAGCGCAGGTTTTGCTCAGGATGAAGATGACGATACTACTGTAATAGATCCTAACGGATTGCTCACCGAAGAACAATTGGCGGAAGCCGTGAACTATGTTTCGTTGGAGGAGGCACTTAAGAATCCGGATGAAGTTTACAAATTGAATCTTGATGATAACGGATTAACTGAAATTCCAAGAGATATACTCAAATTCAAAAACCTACAAGCACTCGACCTTTGGAAAAACTCGATTACTAAAATACCGGATTTTCTCTTCGAACTCACCAAACTTCAATATATAAACCTAGGCGCAAATCAGATTATTACAATACCTCCAGGTATAGGTAAACTTATTCATCTAAAAATGCTCGATTTGGAAGGTAATCAAATTGGTGCTCTACCACCGGAAATTGGTAGCCTCACCAAACTTGAAAGTCTGGCTTTGGGTGGAAATCAAATAAAAGAGCTTCCCGAATCGGTAGGCGATTGTGAAAGCCTGATGAGCGTGACCCTTTGGGGAAACCAACTGACCAAACTTCCAAAGTCATTTGGCAATTTATTGAATATGCAAACACTTGATTTATCCGAAAATCAATTAACTGTACTTCCACGAGAAATTGGTTACTTGCAAAATATTCAGATTCTGGAATTAGCTAAAAACGACCTTGTATCTCTGCCTTCCGGTATTGGCGAACTTAAAGGCATTCCTTACTTAAATCTAAGTGGAAATCAACTAGTTACACTTCCTAAAGAAATAGGAAATCTCTCGTTCTTGCAAATGATAGATTTGCGTGAAAACAAACTCACTGCTTTACCCGAAGAATTTAGCAACCTTATGAATTTGCAATCTGCAGACCTCACAGGAAATAAACTATTAGCTCTTCCGAATTCTATAGGTAAAATGATGAATTTGCGTACCTTACAGCTTGCCAACAACCAACTACAATCTTTACCCGACGATTTTACAAAACTTATCAACCTGACTGAACTGAACCTAGAGGGAAATAAACTAAAATCATTGCCCGGCAAGTTCAATCGCCTGGAATTTCTTTCTACACTTAACCTAAATGATAACCAGCTTACAGAGTTGCCCTCTGCTATCGGAAAGTTAGTAAATCTGGCCGAATTGCGTGTACGTTACAACAAACTGACCACACTTCCTGCCGCTATTGGCGAATTGAAGCAATTGCAAATTCTCGATTTGTCGAGCAATCAGATAACCCGTTTGCCTCCAGAAATAGGTAGTCTTACAGAACTTACACAGCTCAATGTTAAAGGTAATCTGCTGGCCGACCTGCCCGACCAAATGGCTAATCTTGAGAATCTGACTTATCTGAACGTTCAGGAAAATGCACTTTCGGGTACCGTAAGCCAGCGTATAGAGTCGCTCATGACGTCGCAAATAGATAAGGGATTGCGTATCAGATGGTAAAATAAATTTACCATATTTTATATCAAAACCCATAAAACGAAAAGACGAATCTTAAATGTGTTTACAAATAAGATTCGTCTTTTTATTTCTAACCCCGGGAAATAGTTATCGAGTTTCCCAACAAATGGAATACCAGACTAATACCTCAGAAGCAAATTTTGAGTTGTACTTATCTCCACAAATGATGCTCCAGTACCTGGGCCAAAGTTTCCGGCAACTACAACTACCAAATCATCGTCCATAAGCAACGACTTTTCTTGCAAAAGTTTTATGGCTTTGTGCAGAAACTCATCGGTAGATTTGCGTGGTTTCATGTAGAATGGGAAAGCCCCATATGAAAGAGCTAATTCACGCATCAGGCGCTGGTTGTAACATATAGCATAAATGGGTTTTCGGCCCCTGTATGCGGCCAAATTGCGCACAGTGGTACCCGACTCACTATCTGAAACGATGGCAGCTGCTTGCAACTGAACAGAAGCTTTCACAGCGCTTCTGGCTAAGTACGAGGCCACCGGATGGTTGTTTTTAATAGCCACCACATCCATAAATTCATTCTTCATCTTTTCAACTTCCATGGCTATTTTGGCCATTATTTTCACTGCCTCCACCGGATAATGTCCACTTGCAGTTTCTCCACTAAGCATTACGGCATCGGTGCCATCAAATATAGCATTCGCAACATCGCTCACTTCTGCACGCGTAGGACGCGGATTCTCTATCATGGTGTGCAGCATTTGGGTGGCTACTATCACAGGTTTACGTCGGGCAATACACTTGCTGTTTATAGCCTTTTGTATCATAGGTATTCGCTCTGCTGGTATTTCTATACCCAAATCGCCTCGTGCTATCATCACGCCGTATACATGGTCCAGAATTTCATCAATATTGTCTACTCCTTGCTGATTTTCAATTTTGGCAATTATCTTTATCTGGCTATTGTGCTCATCCAGAATTTGTT
Source organism: Bacteroidota bacterium (assembly GCA_020048155.1). Classification (GTDB taxonomy): domain Bacteria; phylum Bacteroidota; class Bacteroidia; order Bacteroidales; family DYOH01; genus JAIFMY01. The sequence continues at coordinate 4,100 of JAIFMY010000198.1, read as the reverse complement.
GTATTGCGAGTACATCTTCTTTGTATCTTACAAAAGAGTGTGCTATAAAATCGATATCGTGTTCAATAGCAAAATGAATAAACTCAATATCTTTTGGGCTAAGCGAAGGCAAATCGATGTGAACATTGGGCACATTCACACTTTTGCGGCTACCCACCTCACCATCATTTTCAACCTTGCAAAGCAGATAATCATCGATCTTTTCTGTTACCATAAACGAAACTGCACCATCATCTATGAGTATGCGACTACCAAGTGGAACATCGCGCACAAAGCCATCGAAGTTGACGTAAAGGCATTCATGGTTCGATTTCTCAGCTTTATTTCCTTTGAATTGGACCATTTCGCCCTCTTTAAAAGGTATTTTGGCATCAACCTCGGTTACGCGCATTTCTGGTCCCTTGGTATCAACCAGCAGTGCAATTTTGTCGCTAACCTTCCGGGCATTTGTTATTACTTTCAGTGCTTGTTCGGCGTTTTGGTGCGCTGTGTTCAGGCGCACAACATCCATTCCCTCGTTGTGCAATTCGAGCAAAAAGTCGGTATCGCAGCGACGGTCTGATATGGTGGCTACTATTTTTGTAAGTTTAGGCATGATGGTCTGAAATATAGTTAAGACAAAGTATTCAGGAATGCGTTTATGTTATTTTCAATCTCGCTATAGAGGTTTTCGCTTTCTCGAGGTACGAATGTATCGCCTGTAATCTGTTGGTAAAGCTCAATATAACGTTCAGAGGTTTGTTTTACAAATTCGTCGGACATATGAGGTACCTGCTGCCCGTGCTCGCCTTTGAAACCATTTTCCATAAGCCACTCACGCACAAACTCTTTCGAGAGTTGGCGCTGTTGTTCGCCGGTAGCAAATCGTTCGTCGTATCCTTCTTTGTAGAAATAGCGCGATGAGTCGGGTGTATGAATTTCGTCTATCAGGTATATCTGATCGCCTTTTTTGCCAAATTCATATTTTGTATCTACGAGTATAAGTCCTTGCTTGGCCGCTATTTGTGTACCACGTTCGAACAATGCGAGGGCTATACGTTCCAATTCATTGTAGTCGTGCTCGGTGGCATATCCTTCTGCTATTATTTCCTCCCGGGTGATGTTCATATCGTGCCCAGTTTCGGCTTTCGTAGTAGGAGTGATGATAGGGGTTGCAAAACGCTGATGCTCGCGCATACCATCAGGAATAGCAACACCGCAAATTTCGCGGGCTCCGTTCTTGTAATCGCGCCATGAGCTACCGGTAAGATATCCGCGTACAATCATTTCTATGGCAAATGGTTTTACAAAATGCCCTATGGTCACATTCGGATCGGGAACTGCAATTTTCCAGTTTGGAACTATATCCGCAGTTTCGTCCAAAAATTTAGCTGCTACCTGGTTGAGCACTTGGCCCTTATAGGGAATTCCTTTAGGCAAAACCACATCGAATGCACTTATTCTGTCGGAAACTACCATCACCAGATATTCGTTTCCAATATTATACACATCTCTTACCTTTCCCTTATAAAAGCTTTTCTGATTTTTGAATTGAAATTGAGTTGAAGTTATAGTTTGCATAGCTGAGTATTTAAAATTTGATTGGTTGATTATCTATTTGGGTTGAATTGGTTCATCGTTACCAGAATTTTCTGTATCAGTGCGATAAGCTTGTTGTTTGTTTCTTTCATATGCCAGTACTATTTCTTTTACCAAGCGGTGGCGTACTATATCGTTCTCATCAAACTCTATGATGGACACACCTTCTATGTTTTTCAAGATACGCAATGCATGAAAAAGCCCGGAATCGGACTTTCGGGGTAAATCTATTTGGGTAAGATCTCCGGTTACTGCAAATTTGCTGCTGATGCCCATGCGGGTAAGAAACATTTTTATTTGGTTAGTAGTGGCATTCTGAGCCTCATCTAGTATTACAAAGGCATTATCGAGGGTTCGTCCACGCATAAATGCGAGTGGGGCTATTTGTATAATATTCTCATCCATATATTCCGCCAATTTGCGAGCAGGCATCATATCGTTGAGTGCATCATACAAGGGCTGTAAATACGGGTCAAGCTTTTCTTTGAGGTCGCCGGGCAAAAAACCAAGTCTTTCGCCAGCTTCTACTGCAGGGCGGGTAAGTATGATTCTTTTTACCTCTTTATTTCTCAATGCCTTTACAGCCAATGCTATAGAAATATATGTTTTGCCGGTACCTGCGGGGCCAATGGCAAAAATAAGATCATTAGTACGGGAGTTGTCAAGCAATACTTTCTGGTGTTGGGTACGGGCTTTAATTTGCTTTCCGGAAGTATTGTACAAAATCACGTCTTCATCTTCAGTACTATCACCATTCACTCCGTTATCCGCACCAAAAAACAGGGTTTCAAACTGTTCTTCGGTTATATGATTATACTTGAGTATGTGGTTTATTACCAACTGAGCCCGCTGATCGAACTTTGAGACTTCAGGTTCGTCGCCAGATATTTTGATCACATCTCCTCTGCCAATAATTTTGAGCTTTGAGAAATATGCTTTTATACGTTCAAACTTTATATTATTAATCCCATAGAATACAAACGGATCAATATTATCCAAATAGAGGATTTTTTCGGTCATAAATATTAGTTACCTTTGCTTAGCAAAATAAAACTTTTCTGACCAAATTACCTAAAATTATTAGCATACCTTTTAACTATTCACTTTGATGCCATTAATAACATTACTGAGCGACTGGGCAAATCAAGATTATTACTTGAGCATAGTGAAAGGTAAGTTGTACAGCGCTTTAGGAAATATCACCATTGTAGACATTGCTCATGGCATTCCGTCTCATCATTACCTGATTGCATCCTTTATACTGAAAGCATCATGGTCGCATTTCCCAAAGGGAACGGTACATATGATTATGGTAGATACTGTGCCTGAAGCAAACAAAACTTTGGTTGCGGTGAAATATGCATCGCATTGGTTTCTGGCTAACAACAATGGATGTCTTTCGTTTTTAAATGCTGAAGATATTGAAGACATAATAAGTATCAATAGTGATAAAAACAGTTCACAAAGCTTTCCGGAGGCAGACCTGATGGTGCCTGCAGCAATAGAAATTATAAACACCGGCAGTGTGATATCACGTTCATCTGAACCAGTCAAATTAATGAGACGACCACAGCTTATGCCCTTGGAAAGCCCGGGAAAACTAGAAGGCCATGTTATTTTCATCAGTTCATTCGGAAATGTGATTACTAACATATCAATTTCAACTTTTCAGGAATTTGTAAACAACAGAAATTATATAATCTACATAGGAAGCAATCATTTCAAGATAGAATGCATCTCTGCCCGACACACTGAGCAACCTATAGGCGAATTTTTTGCTATTTTCAATTCTCTTGGATTTCTGGAAGTAGGTATAAACAAAGGCAATGCTGCCGAAATGTTTTTACTTAAAATTGCTTCGGTTATACGTATTGTTTTAGTTTAAACTTTTAGCTTATGAAAAACACCCCAATGTCTGATAAACTGAGTGCTTTTGAAAGATTGCTCAACATCATGGATGAATTGCGTACGGGTTGCCCCTGGGATCGGGAGCAGACGCTCGAAAGCCTCAGAACGCTTACCATAGAAGAAGTGTACGAACTTGCAGATGCCATAAGCGATGGCGATTTGAACGGGTTAAAAAAAGAACTTGGTGATGTGCTTTTGCACATAGTATTTTATGCCCGCATTGGTACCGAAAAAGACAGTTTCGATATAGCCGACGTGATAAACAACCTTTGCGACAAACTGATATACAGACACCCGCATATATATGGCGAGGTAAAAGTAAACGACTCTGCAGAAGTTACCCGAAACTGGGAAGAGTTAAAGTTGAAAGAGAAGGGTGGAAACAATTCAGTATTGGCAGGTGTACCCAAAGGTCTTCCTGCCATGATAAAAGCTTACCGATTGCAGGACAAAGCAAGAGGAATAGGTTTTGATTGGGAGTATAAAGACCAAATATGGGATAAGGTTCAGGAAGAACTGGAAGAGCTTAAAGTGGAAATAAAAAAAGCAGATGCCGAAAAGATGGAAGCTGAATTTGGAGATATGCTTTTTTCGCTCATCAATGCCGCACGCCT
>JAIFMY010000177.1 GCA_020048155.1 Bacteroidota bacterium | reverse complement strand
ATTAAAGTAGTAATAGGCTGACTCCAAGTCACCTGATTACTATCCGAGCCACACTAATAAAAATCGCTTGGGTATCCCGAAGGGATACAAGCTTTATAGAACGGATTTACACAAACAATTCTTCGATCTCGTAGAGGTCGTACAAGTTACCTCCTACATTTTCTATAAACCTACGATGCCTTCGGCATCTGGTCGTTCATTAAACTAGTAATAGGCTGACTCCAAGTCACCTGATTACTATCCGAGCTATACTCATAAAAATCGCTTCGGTATCCCGAAGGGATACAAGGTTTATAGAACGGATTTACACAAACAATTCTTCGACCTCGTAGAGGTCGTACAAGCTACCTCCTAAATTTTCTATAATTCTACGATGCCTTCGGCATCTGGTCGTTCATTAAAGTAGTAAGCAGGTGACTTGGAGTCACCCGCTTACAATCCGAGCAATCGCTTAGCGATGACCCGACGGTTGCCGTGAATGGGAATGCACGGAAAATATGCATTAGCCCTAAAAAATGCCGTAGGCATGGCTTGTAACTAATACCCGACCTCAACCAAATTTTTAAAATCTTTTCGTAAATTTGCACAAAACAAAGTGCTATGCTATATGCTATTGCCTTAGAGTACTGAAATATTGAACCGACATGAATACCATAGACCTCAAAACTGATTTATTCAAGCTGATTGATGTTCCGTATCCACCGATTTTTGGGACGAGCTGCCCGATTTTGTGCAAAATGATATTCAAGAATCGGTAAAACAAGCCGATGCCGGAAATTTTACGTCGCACCGAGATGTCATGCAAAATATTAAAGCGAAATATTTGAACCATGAAAGTTAATTGGACGCCCGCAGCCAAAGATTCATTTGAGCGGATACTGGATTGGTTATTAAATAATTGGACGAAGAAAGAAGTTGAAAATTTTATTGAACAAACCGATAAAACCATTGAAGGCATTAGCCAAAATCCTTATATGTACAAAGCTTCGGCTAAAAATAAACAAATCAGAAAAGGATATGTGAACCGCTTGATTAGCTTGTTTTATCGGGTACGTCATACGGAAAATGAAATTGACGTACTTTATTTTTGGGACAACCGACAAAACCCCAATAAGATATAAGTAAGCAAGTGACTCCAAGTCACCTGCTTACTATCCGAGCCACACTCATAAAATCGCTTGGGTATCCCGAAGGGATACAAGGTTTAAAGAACGGATTTACACAAACAATTCTTCGACCTCATAGAGGTCGTACAAGCTACCTCCTACATTTTCTATAAACCTGTGATGCCTTTGGCATCTGGTCGTTCATTAAAACAAGAAAGGGGTGTCTTGTGTTCATCCCTTTTTGGTGTGAAAAAGCCCTGACAAGGTTCAAAACCTTGTCAGGGCTGGTTGCATGGCCTGTAAAACAAGTAATCGGGTGACTCCCAGTCACCCGATTACTTTCTAATCATTGATACAAATGTTTCTTATTTTGTAGGAGCCGATACGTTCAGCACATCTTTGATGGCTTTTTTGAGGGTATCTTTTGGCAATGCGCCAACTGCCATCTGAGGCTGTGCGCCTACAGGCACAAACAACAGGGATGGAATGCTTTGTATGCCAAACATGCCAGCCAGTGTGCGTTCTTGTTCGGTGTCTATTTTGTATACTTGTAAACTTGCGCCGTATTCATTCTGAAGCTCTTCGAGTATAGGAGCAATCATTTTGCAGGGTTGGCACCAGTCTGCGTAGAAATCTATCAGGCAAGGTACTGAGCCTTCGTATTTCCATTCTTGATTTTTCTCGTAATTGAATACTTTTGTTTTGAATGTGCTTTCTGTAAGAAATTCAACTTTTGCCATTGAGTGAGTTTTTAAAAGATGTATTTATGTTTTTGGTCTTTGGTCAAATATTATTCCAAGTTCAAATATAGGAAATTTTATCATAAAATTTAAAAACATCAAGATATTTTGTCATGAATATATGTACATATTGTCATGTAATATTTTGTGCAAGAAAGAAAATACAAGCGTATACGTATGATTTCATACTTTTTATACTTTTGTAGCCTTATGAAAGTATTTGAATTAAAGAACGTAGTTTTAAAAACCATATCCGAAATTATATCCGAGACCAACCTGGAAGCCTATGTTGTGGGAGGATATGTTCGCGATATGATTTTAGGTAGGCCATCTAAAGATATTGATATAGTAGTGGTGGGTAGTGGCATTGATTTGGCGCATCTGGCCCACAGGCGTGTGCGTGCAAGAGGAACTGTCACCTTTTTCAAATCGTTTGGCACTGCCATGTTTAAGCATCACGATATAGAGTATGAGTTTGTAGGTGCACGCAAAGAATCGTACAACCGCGAATCGAGAAAGCCGATTGTAGAAGATGGCACCCTCGAGGACGATCAAAACAGGCGCGATTTTACCATAAATGCTTTAGCCATTGATCTTTCACCCAAAAAATATGGACAACTGGTTGATCCATTTGGTGGTATAGCTGATCTTGAAAACCGCATCATACGCACACCGCTCGATCCTGATATCACTTTTTCTGATGATCCGTTGCGTATGCTTCGAGCCATCAGGTTTGCATGCCAGCTGGCTTTTCGTATACACGACGAAACGCTTGAGAGCATTACCCGGAATGCCGAGCGCATAAAAATAGTGTCGATGGAAAGGGTGAACAAGGAATTGGAAAAAATATTGATGTCCGAACGTCCATCAGTAGGTTTCAGTTTGTTGCAAAAAGTGGGCATTTTGCCCATCATTTTGCCTGAGCTATCCGCTATGCGTGGGGTAGAGGTGATAGATGGAAATGCGCACAAAGATAATTTTTATCACACCTTGCAGGTTGTAGACCAAATTGTGCCCAAAACCAATAATTTATATTTGCGCTGGGCTGCTCTTTTGCACGATATAGCCAAGCCTCGTACCAAGAAGTTCTACAAAGGCATTGGCTGGACTTTTCATGGGCACGAAGTAGTGGGTGTATATATGGTAGCAGATATTTTTCGCAGGCTGAAAATGCCTACCAACGAAAAGATGAAATATGTACAGAAAATCGTGAACATGCATTTACGGCCAATTGCGTTGGTTGAGGATGGGGTCACAGATTCGGCAATCAGGCGCTTGCTGTATGATGCCGGCGACGATGTAGACGACCTGATGACACTTTGCGAAGCCGATATCACTTCTAAAAACGATAAAAAGGTACGTCAGCACATGTCGAACCTTAAAATGGTACGTTCCAAGCTCAAAGAAATTGAAGAAAAGGACGCCATACGGAATATGAAATTTGCCATAAGTGGCGACCAAATCATGGAAATTTTTGGTATTGAACCCGGTAGGGTGGTGGGCATTATCAAAAATGATCTCAAAGACCAAATTCTGGATGGCAAAATAAGCAATACCTACGAGCAAGCATATGATTTTGTGATTGCAAAAGGTGCCGAATTGGGGCTTTCACCAAAAAAGAATGATCATGAGAATTGATATACTTACCATTTTCCCTGAAATAATTGACCCTTTCATCAATTTTTCGATCATCAAAAGAGCACGCGAGAAAAAACTGGTGGAAATATATGCACACAACATCCGTGATTTCACAACGGATAAGCACAAGAAGGTAGACGATTATGCATATGGTGGCAGTGCCGGCATGGTCATGCTCATAGAGCCTATAGAAAAGGCACTAAATCACCTTACATCGCAACGAAAATACGATGCCATCATCTACACTTCGCCCGATGGTGAAAGGTTTAGCCAGAAAGCGGCAAACCGCATGAGTACGTTTGAAAATATAATCATACTTTGTGGCCACTACAAAGGCATAGATCACCGTATCCGCGAGCATCTTATTACACACGAGTATTCGGTGGGCGACTATGTGCTCACGGGTGGCGAATTGGCAGCCCTCATTATGTCCGATGCCGTAGTTCGCTTGTTGCCAGGTGCAATGTCAGACGAAATGTCGGCTCTTACCGATTCGTTTCAGGATGGTCTGCTTGCACCTCCTGTATATACACGCCCAGCAGAATACAACGGTTGGAAAGTCCCCGATGTACTGCTTTCGGGCAACGATGCCCTGATTCAGAAATGGGAGTTTGAACAATCGCTCATTCGTACGCGTACGCTGAGACCCGATTTGCTGGATGAAAATTGATTTGTTTTCACCCAAAAAGAAGAACGCTGGTAAGTAAAACTTACCAACGTTCAGGTTAACAGGACTTCTGTGAGGTTTTATTCACAGCTGATATCGAACTTCTGGTAATTCCAGCAATGCCAGTCAGAGTCCGAAAAATTTAAATTATCTTTTATTCTTCCGTTGTGTATATTACTATTGAATTCGATTTCAACTACCGAATTACGTGCATTGTTTGTGATTTTGAAATAGGTATCGAACTCAGTAATGTCGTTTTTCCCGCATTCTAAAGTACTTCCGTAGGACGCAGAACCTATTTTCAGCGTTTCATATTTTACGAAATGAATGCTACCATCGGTATTTTTACTCCATTCTATTTTCAATATAGCAATGGGGTTGAGTGGACTTTCGTATATCAGCCAATTACCGGATGATCCGTTTTGGTTCATTGTTCCGGTAATCCATATAAAATTCTGAAAACCTGCTGACTTTGAGATTCTGAGTTGCCAATCATATACCCCGTTACTGAACGTGGCGCCGAGTTCGGCATTGTAAACCATCGTCCCTATAGAGAAATCGTATGGCCATGCCCATCGGCTTTCATCTTTGACTACTGCCTGGTGTTTGAACGATTCGTTGAAAGCAGCCATAGGTACAACCAACGTCCCAGCTATTAGCGAATGCCATACAACAGCATGAAGTGCAGCGGTATTGAAATTTGTATTGCCGGCTATTCCTTTTTTTGAGGTACTAAAATTTTCGAAGGATATTTGCATACTTTCCAGAGGGGGCAAGGCTGGAGCTTGCACAGTTTCTTCTTTGGAACAACCTACTAATGTGAGTATAAACCCGAACATGAAAACAGAATGTAATAATATATTCCTCATAACAACTATAAGATAAAGTAGTTTTACCTATAGATGCATGAAGAATTCGAATGGTTGTGTGAGCGAAAAACTTTTGGTTAATTTTGAGTGTCAGTAGCTGGAATGGTAATGAAAAAACTAGTGCCTTTGCCTTGTGTACTTGTGGCCCACATATTACCTTTATTGAGTGCTATCAAATCGTGCGAAAGAAAGAGCCCTAGCCCTGAACCTATTTCATTGTTAGTACCATGACTCGAGTTTACAAATTGTTTTTGGTTAATCTGATTCAATACAGATGGTTCCATTCCAACTCCATAATCAGTAAGAGTTATCAGGATGTCCGCCTTGTGCCGGTTCACATTTACGTCAATGATGGAGTCGTTCATTGAGAATTTTATGGCATTCGCAAGTATATTTCTGAGTACTATCATCACCGATTGTTCATCATAGTATCCGGTAATATCTGGTTTGGAATGGTTGAAAATAGTTATATGTTTTATTTCCGAAATGGGTTTCAATTGGTTGATTGTTTCGTCGATGGTATTGTAAACCAGATTAATTTTGTGAGTTAATACCATCTCATTTAATTGATTTTTTGACCAATCAAGTAAATTAGTAAGCAGGCGGTATACATTGTCACTTGTTTTATAAATATGGTCGAGGTTGGTTTTTTGAGCACTACTAAACGATTTGTCGTCTGTAATCATAAGTTCTATAAGTGCCCTAAGACTGCCAATCGGACCACGCAAATCGTGAGAAATGATTTTGAAGAGTAAGTCTTTGGTTTTATTGGTTTCTAGCAGTTTAATGTTTATATCTTTTAGAGTTTCCTTTGCTGTTTCGAGGTCTGTAATATCACGGTATATTATCAGGCTTCCAATCAGGTTGTTATTTTTGTTATGCAACATACTTATTCGTATGTCGTAGAATTTTCCGTTTGTGAGTTGTCCTATAAGGGTGATGAGTTTTGGGTTGCTCTTCAATTTATTTTTAAAATCTTCTTTCAATGCCGGGGATAATACGTTCTGAAGATCAAATTTACCAATCGTATCGCTTGTATCTTTCATATAACGCTCATAGTCAGATTCGGCTATTGGGTTCATTTCCAATATAGCATTGTTTTCATTGAGTATAAATACTCCCTCCGGAAAATCATTGATGATTTTACTGCTTATAACTGGCATGAACTCCAATAAATTGTACCTATATACACCCAACGTAAGTATGGCGGCAGTAAAGGGTATGCCAATTGGTGCCAGATCCTGATTGGGATTTAAATTGGGTACAGTTAGCGAAATGATAGAGAAGAACCAGGGTACAATGGTTCCAAGGATGATCAGAAATATGCGTGGTTTATTGTATCTGTTGCTTCTGATGTACTCGTATATAAGAATTGCGAGTGTAACAAAACTTATGAATGCTGGATAAAATATTCCCAGAAGCATAAACACGGGACCTCTTTCAAATACCAGCTCCATGTTGCCGCCTCTAAGTTCCATATGAGCATTTGAAATGGTAAGCTTATGCAGATTGTCTGAAATAATTATCAACAGAAATACAATTCCCAGAATTGTTAATGTGTAGAAAACTTGTTGAAATATTTTTTTTGAAACACCTATATAATTGAGCGTAAAATATAATAGACTATGAACGGCTATATACACTCCTATAAATGTATGCAGAAGAAGAAAACTTGCTATGCGCTCTGAGGTGCTTATCCATTGAAATATATATATACCTGACCAAATAGAAAACCCAATAAGTATGGCAATCAGAAACTTTATACCTTTACTTTTCCTGTCTTTGTAAAGCATGATAGACAGCGACAAGGATGTAGCAAATGAAATGAATAGAGGTATGATATACGGGTGAAATTGCATGATACTAATGTATAGTAAATTATTCTTACAAGCAGGTAAGCGCGGGTGTTTTTAACATATTGACGAACTTTTTTGGAAGGCAGTATATAGTATGTATGCTGCTCATATAATTGTATTTAGCTCCGAATCTTGGCAGTATCTTTTTTTTCAAATTTTTGAATATAACTTCAAAGTCCATCTTTTTTTGTTAATCGCTCTGTAAATTTATAAAAATAAACAATCGATTGTTCCATTTCTTGATGTTTTTTCTACCTGAAACTGTATATATATTTCTAATTATTTCAGATTGCAAACTATTAGTACTGTAATATTAATTGCTGATGCATCTATAAAAAAAAACATCCATAGTTTTTAGTGCTATGGATGTTTCTAAAGATGCCGATATCTAAGAGATCTTTATAATATCGGTATTCTATTTTTTTAGTTCAAGTATCAAAATAGATTTTGGAAGAAGGTCGAGTTTGCTCAGGTCTTTTATTTCAGCACCAGTCATAACATCGGTTGCAGATTTGTATTTTCCCAATATCTCATTGTATCTGGCAGTAGTCACAGATTGCTGATACTTATTGTTGAGTACCACCATTACAGCGCCTTGGTCGTTGTGTCTGAAATAGACATATACACCATTGTCGGGCAGAAACTGAGTAAGATTGCCTGAATGAAGCAATGGCTGATTTTTTCGGTAATTGAGCAATTTCTTTGTGAAAGCTTGAAAATCTTTTTCTTCCTGTGATAGTCCTTTTCCGGTGAATGCATTTTTCTTATCACCCTCCCAGCCTCCGGGAAAATCTTTGCGAATGGTTCCATGACCTTCATTCTCAAGTCCATCCATTAGAAATTCAGTACCATAGTATATTTGGGGGATGCCACGTGTGGTAAGCAGAAAACCGAGTGCCATACGCATACTGTTTGGGTTGTAATTGAGCGATGAGTATGCACGTGAAAGGTCGTGGTTATCTAGGAATGTAAGCAAATTGGAAGGATTAGGATATAGGAAGTCCTGCGAAAGGGTGTAATATAGTTTCATCATCCCGTCAGTCCAGCCTTCACCTTCGTTGAAGGCGCGCATCATAGCGCCATGCAATGGAAAATCTGTAACGCAAGGCAGGTAGCTGTTGTAACCGTCCTTTGATGGAAAGTCTTTTTGCCAGTATGCAGTGTGCGCTTCTTTTTGCAACCACGATTCGCCAACTATGTTAAGCGTTGGATATTCTTCCATCATGCGTTTAGCCCAGCGTGCCATCATATTTTTTTCAGGATATGGGTATGTATCCATGCGTATACCATCTAGGTTTGCATATTCTACCCACCAGATGCTGTTCTGCGTAAGGTAGTTCTCTACAAACGGGTTGCTTTGGTTCAAGTCGGGCATAGTCACATCAAACCATCCTTTTTCTTGAATGGCAAAATCGGCTTGCGATCTGTATGGGTCGCTGTGCAGTTCTGAGCGGTAATTGGAGCGTGTGAAATTGGCATGCTGGTGCACCCAATCCTTCATGGGCATATCCTTTATCAGGTAGTTATTTGTACCTGCATGGTTGAAAATCATATCCATGATTACTTTCAGACCAGAATTGTGGCATTGGTCTACCATATTCAGGTAATCGTCGTTGGTACCAAAACGCGGGTCAATTTTGTAAAAATCGGTAATGGCGTATCCGTGGTATGAAACAGACGGCATATTGTTTTCGAGTAGAGGGTTGAACCAAATGGCTGTAAATCCCATGTCTGCAATGTATTGCAAATTGCTGGTTATGCCTTTTATGTCGCCGCCATGTCTGCCATGTTGGTTGTTACGGTCGGCTTTTTCAAGTGTTTCCACATGGTTATCAAGTTCCGGATCACCGTTTGCAAACCTGTCAGGAAGCAATAGATACACCACGTCGGCTGGAGAGAAACCCTGATGACGCGGTGTTTTAGAATTTCGTGCTTTTAGCTCGTAAGTATACTTCAAGTTTTCAGTGATACCCTTAAATTCTATTTCAAACTTTCCGGGTTTGGTTTTAGGGCTTATTTCAAGGTCAAGAAATAAATAGTTCGGGTTTTCTACTTTGTTTACTTTTAGCAGTTTTACGCCGCTATAGTTCAATGAAGGTGTGGTATTTTGAATATTAGAACCATACACAACCAATTGTAAGTTAGTATTCTTCATGCCAACCCACCAAAATTGTGGCTCAACTTTCTTAATTTCTATATTCTGTGCATGCACTTTGCCAAAGGTTATCATAAGGGCTACAATTAGTAAAACTTGTAATGTTTTCATATTTAATGGGTTTATTCTATAACTACTTTATATTTTAGTATAAATATTTCCAAACTTTCATTTCCTGCTAAAATAAATTACTTGCACCTAAAAAACAAACCTGCCAATACTTGTTGGCAGGTTTTATTTTTAGATGAAGCTATATGTTCTATTATTTTTCCAGAACCATATATTCCCATGCTGCCAGAGTTATGTTATTATCGGCTTTCTGAGCAACTTTTTTACCATTGAAAACATTGGTAAATTCGCCTTCAAGTACCGGATTGTTAACTTTTACTTTCACTGGTTTCTCGCTTAGGTTGAGGTAAACTACTACCTTATTTTGTTCTTTTTCTCTTACAAAAGCAAATACAGCTTTGTTTTCAGAATTATCGATTATGGTCATAGTACCACCGGCTGTGCCGTTCCACAATGCCTGATTGCGTTTTTTAAGTTCAAATAGTGTTTTGTAGAAACCACTTATGTCTTTTCCTTTTTTCCAATCAATAGGGTCCTTTTCAAAAAACTCAAGTCTTTTATTCATACTTACTTCCTGACCACTGTATATAAGGGGCATGCCCGGGACGGTAGCCATAAGTACTGCAAAAGTAGAAGTGCCTTTGCCCATGCGCTCAAATTCGGTACCATTCCAAGAATTTTCGTCGTGGTTAGATGTAAAGAGCATTCTGTAGTCATCTGCCTGAAACTCTTTAGCTTTTTGGTTGAAATATGAAACCAATTCGCTCGCATCTTTTTCTTTTTTTGCTATCTGGTTGGCTACATGGTGCAAATGCCATCCGTAAGTCATATCAAAGGCATGTTTGTGCAATTCAGGATTTTCAGCTTCTGCAAGCATAAATACAGGTTTTATTTCATCCAGTTCTTTACGTGCCTGATTCCAGAATTCTACCGGTACCCAATCGGCCACATCGCAACGGTATCCGTCAATATTGGCTTCTTTTACCCAAAATTTGAGTGCATCTATCATGTATTTTCTCATTTCCATGTTCTCGTAATTCAAATCAATTACGTCACTCCAATCAGTGCCTTCGGGAGGAGTAGGTTTGCCGGTAGAGTCGAGTGTGTACCATTCTTTGTGGTTGGCGAGCATCTCATTGTCCCAAGCAGTATGGTTTGCTACCCAGTCTATGATTATATACATATTCATTTTGTGAATAGAGTCAACCATAGCTTTAAAATCTTCCATAGTACCAAATTCAGGAGCTACTGCTTTGTAATCTTTCACTGAATAATAACTGCCCAGTGTTCCTTTACGATTTACCACACCTATCGGATGTATAGGCATAAACCATAGAATATCTACTCCCATAGCTTTAAGACGCGGCAATTCTTTCACAAACTCATTTATGGTACCGCTCTGGGTATATTGTCTGAGATTTACTTCATAAATATTAGCAGTTTTAGCCCACTCTGGATGAGTTACAGGCGCATAACTTACAGGTGTAGTGTCTTGCTGAGTAGGTTCGCCCGACTGACTTCCACCGCATGAACCCAATACGAATAGACTCACAAATAGTGCTATTCCAAAAAATGAAAAAAGACTTTGTTTCATATTATTTGATTAATGTGATGATATGTTAATAATGGTTTTTTGCATTGAATTGCAGTTCTTTACAAAGAATACTGAAGCAGCTCCAAACAACATGAATATACCTGCCAATAGTATGATGAGTATGGCTTCGCCATGGAAAAAGTGTTTCAGAATCATTCCACTGAATATTCCACTTAAAATCTGCGGGATAACTACTGTGAGGTTGAACAGTCCCATGAATATGCCCATGCGTTTGGCTGGCAGTACCCCCGAAAGTATAGCGTAAGGCATAGCCAGTATTGCAGCCCAAGCAATACCAATACCAATCATAGAGATAAAGATGAAATTGGGATTAGTAAATAAGTACATAGAAATATAACCCAGACCGCCTGCAGTAAGAGAACCCACATATACAGCTTTACGTCCCACTTTTTTCATAAGAAATGGCATAGCCAATGAAAATAAAGCTGCAAATAAACTATATGCTGCAAATGATATACCTACCCAGTTTCCAGCTTCATTATAGGCAGCCGATTGTGAGTCGCCTATGGGAGTGTTCCAGTAATGTTGTGCTACTGCTGGTGTTGTATACACCCACATCAGAAATAATGGAAACCATGAGAATAGTTGCACAACAGAAAGTTGAACCATGGTTTTTGGCATGGTTTTGATGAGATACCAAAAACTAACTTTCTCTGCTTTATCTGCTTCTGTAATATTATTGTAAGCATCAAATTCTGCGGGAGGGTATTCTTTTGTTTTAAAAACAGTAACTAGTACACTCAGAATAAGCATGGCACCACCAATATAAAACGACCAGATAACAGATTGTGGAACTTGTCCTTCGGGCGCTGTATTTTCTACACCCACCGAAGAAAGCAAGAAAGGCAATGCAGATCCTATTACTGCACCTGTATTGATAAGAAAACTCTGAATAGAATATCCCACGTTGCGCTGTTGGTCGGGCATCATATCTGCTACAAGCGCTCTGAAGGGCTGGAAGGTAACATTGAACGAGCCGTCCATGAGGGCCAACATAACTGCTCCAAATATAAGTGCACCAACTCCGCCTGCTACAATAATGGTAGGGGCATTGGGCATGAAAAACATGGCGAGCATAGATACCAAAGCTCCACCAAGTATATAAGGGGAGCGACGGCCAATGCGGGTCCATGTTTTATCGCTGGCTGCTCCTACTATCGGCTGCACCATGAGACCCATGATTGGGGCTACCAACCAGAACAATGATAGGGAGTGTAAATCTGCTCCCAAATTGGAAAGAATGCGGCTTGCATTGGCATTTTGCAATGCAAAGCCAAACTGTACACCCAGAAATCCGAAACTCACATTCCAGATTTGCCAGAAACTTAATGATGGTTTTTGTTTTGACATATAAATATTTGATAAATTATAAATGCGTGTAAAAAAATCTATATTCGGCCAAAGGTAATTTAAATAATTTTAAGTTAAAATACGATGCTTATTTGAACCTCTAAAATTAACTATTTTATAAGAATTTGTTTATG
Organism: Bacteroidota bacterium; assembly: GCA_020048155.1. Lineage (GTDB taxonomy): Bacteria > Bacteroidota > Bacteroidia > Bacteroidales > DYOH01 > JAIFMY01. Next base: position 2,585 of record JAIFMY010000177.1, on the reverse strand, counting down.
ATAGTGTATAGCTAAATACTTGTTTTTGGGAATAAAAATCCCGTAATGGTTAATTCAAACGATTACGGGAAGTGAAAAAATAAAATATGTTTTACAATATAAAAATATCTAGTACTAATGGTTTCTAATGCTAGAATCTCGTATAATAAGCTTAGTTTCAATTACATTTGTTTGTGGCTCTATCAGTTCTTCACGGTTGGCCAAGCGTTTGAATAGCATCTCTGCTGCCTGTTGGCCCATTTTGAAACCGTGCTGGTCTACAGTAGTAAGCTGAGGGTCGGTCATGCTGGCAATCAAACCATTAGTAAATCCTACTATCGTTACATCATTTGGTACTTGTATACCCATATGCTTCATAGCAGTCATGGCACCAACTGCAGTTTCGTCATTTACGGCAAAAATACCATCAGGACGTGGGTCTTGTTCAAAAATCGATTTTGTTATTTGTTTGGCAGCTTCAAAAGTATCGCACTGAACCACCATAGTAGGATCGTATTCAATACCAAAGTTTTGCAAGGCTTGCTTGAAACCTTCGAGCCTGTTTTTACCTACAGAAAGGTGCGAAGGTGCAGCATAGTGCATAATACGCCTGCATCCCTGTTCGAGCATATGCTCTACAGCATGGCGAGCTCCTGCCACATCGTCTACCATTACTTTATCAGCGAGTATATCGTCTATATTTCTATCGAATATAACTACAGGTACGCCGTTGTCTATAAAATCGTTTATGTGGGTGTAAGTCTTTGTCTCTTTGGATACTGACACAATTAGACCATCTACCATGCTGGATAACAGGGCTTCAGCATTTACTTTCTCACGTTCGTACGATTCGTTGGACTGGGTGATGATAACCCGATACCCTTTTGCATAGGCCACATCACTTATACCACTTATTACAGATGAAAAAAAGTGATGCACCAGTTCCGGAATGAGCACACCAATTGTAAACGAGCGGCTATGCTTGAGACTCAGCGCAATAGCATTGGGTCGGTAATGCATTTGTTGCGCGAGTTCCTTCACCTTTTGCTTAGTTTTCGGGCTAATATCGGGGTGGTCTTTGAGCGCTCTCGAAACAGTGGAGGGTGAAATACCCAACACTCTGGCTATGTCTTTAATTGTTGCTTGCATGTTTGTGCGTTTTACTTCTTCATTTGCAAAGTAAGCAATTGTAATGTTAAGTTATATATATATTTTGTGAAAAATATGTTGTTAAACATGTTTAACGTTATCGTTTGCGAAAACGTTTGCAGTGATTTTATTTTATTTCAAAGGTTAACAAAGTGTGAATAGAATTTTTTTTCTACTATTTTTGTTCCAAGAAAATTTAATGTATTTTCACAAAACAGTTTAAACGCATGCTTAAACCTAATAATGTAAAACAGTTTAAAATTAAATCTAATGAAATCTAAGCGACAAGTTGTGCTAAGAGTTTTGTTGTATCTGGTGCTTGTAGCAAGCAGCGGATTCACGTATGCTCAGAATCGTACAATTACTGGTACGGTTACAGATGCAAACGACGGTGTTATGCTGCCGGGTGTTTCTGTTGTTCTCAGAGGTACTACCCTGGGAACAGCCTCTGACCTCGATGGCAAATTCCAATTGGTTATCCCTGAGTCACAAATGAGTGGTGCAGTTTTGGTGGCCTCCTATATCGGTTATGAAACTGCTGAAGTTTCAGTTACTGGTGATGTTGTTAATATTCAACTTACAGTGAAAGACGAGAGTCTGGATGAGGTTGTTATTATCGGTTATGGTAAAGTGAAGAAAGAAGACGCAACCGGATCTGTACTTGCAGTAGGTAGCGACGATTTCAACCAAGGTGCTATTACCTCTGCTCAAGAACTTCTTGTTGGTAAAACCGCGGGTGTGGTTATTACTAGCAATGGTGGTGCTCCGGGTGCTGGTTCTACCATTCGTATCCGTGGGGGTTCTTCACTCAATGCCTCTAACGATCCACTTATTATCATCGACGGTGTGCCCATCGATAATAATAACGTTTCTGGTAGTTCTAACTTCCTTGCTTTTGTAAATCCTAACGACATCGAAACCTTTACCATTCTTAAAGATGCCTCTGCTACTGCTATTTATGGCAACAGGGCTTAGTGTTACTTATGATGGAAACACTTCTGTAGCAACTGCTATCAAAATGATGGAAGTATACACAGGTGACGAAATGCGCCAGATTGCTTTTAGCAAACACAAAGAAAGCAATTTGTATACGGCTGAAAACCTTAAATTGCTCGGTAGCGAAAATACGGATTGGCAAAAAGAAATCTTCCGCACAGCTATTTCTCACGACCATAACGTGAGTTTGTCTGGTGCTGTTAAAAATTTCCCATATCGTGTTTCTTTAGGTTATACAGACCAAAATGGTATCCTGAAAAATACTGATATGCAACGTGTTACTGGTTCTTTGAACCTTGATCCTTCTTTCCTGAACAATGATTTGAAAGTAAGTGTACGTGTGAAAGGTATGAGTACCAACAACAACTTCGGTGATGCCGGTGCCATTGGTAGTGCCATCAATATGGATCCTACTCAATCTATTTATAATAATGGTTCTGATACAACTGCCGGTTATTTTC
>JAIFMY010000244.1 GCA_020048155.1 Bacteroidota bacterium | reverse complement strand
AAGGTGATAGATACTGCTAAAATTATTTCTGAGGGTAAGCTGTATGTCAACTTTGTAACAAACCGAAAAGACGAGATAGGCGATTTGGTGCATTCACTTCAAAACATGACTCATAAGATACGTGAAATAATAGGGAATATAATAGAAGGGGCTGACTATGTTACCGCAGCAGCACACGAAATAAGTTCGTCGGCTCAGGAAATGGCGCAAGGCGCCAATGAGCAGGCTTCTTCATCTGAAGAATTGGCTGCGGCCATGAACCAAATGGTATCCAATATAAATCAAAATACAGACAATGCCATTACTACCAATCAAATAGCCAAGGTAGCTACCGGGGGCATAATTGAAGTAAAAGATGCTACTTCCCAGAGCTTATTGGCAATTAATGAGATAATTGAGAAAATTACCATCGTAGGCGAAATTGCAGAAAAAACAGATATGTTGGCCATAAATGCAAGTATCGAAGCAGCAAGGGCAGGCTCGCATGGAAAGGGTTTTGCTGTAGTTGCTTTAGAAATACGCAAACTTGCCGAAATGAGTCGTAATGCCGTAGAGACTATAGAGCAATTGTCTGACAATGGCATGAATACAGCCAACAGGGCGGGTTTCTTAGTAAACGAAATAGTACCTCAGATAGAACGAACCTCTTACTTGGTTCAAGAGATAGCAGCTTCCAGCAGCGAACAAAACTCTGGTGCCATGCAAATAAATAAAGCACTGATGCAGCTCAACGAAATTACACAGCAAAATTCGGCAGCATCAGAGCAGTTGGCTTCAGCATCAGAGGAACTTGCGGGGCAAGCCGAATCATTACGCGAAGCGATGGGTTATTTTAAGTTGGTAGAAGAAATTAACCCGAACACTGCTGCGGAATTAATGTTATCGCAATTGCACAAACTTGAGGTGTCGTTCAAAGAACTCACCGGAAAGGATTGGAATGACAATGAGCCAGACAGCATTGTAAGTAAAAATTTGTAGAATTCCCTGAAATCAAATACCAAAAAAAAAGCTGCCCTTTTCAGACAGCCTTTCGTAGAAATTGTCCCTGCAAACCTGCGTTAAGAGCATTGGTGTGTGCATATGGGAATTATGTAACCCAAAAGTGATTATGAAAACGAAAACTTGGCAATTAACTTCCATCTTTCAGAAAGTCAAGCCAAATTATTTTTTTTTCGACAGTCTAGCCAAATCATCAATACCTGTTTTAATGATTAACCAGAAATCTTCTTCTGAAGGGTGGGCATGGTGCTGTTGGTTGTTATTCTCGTTGTTTTTATTATAACTGCCAGAGCTATTTCCACCATTCATCAGTAATGTGAAATTGTGCTGAAGCTGATCTATTTTATTTTGCAAATGCCTGATGTTTACAATCAGTTTACCTTGTTGAGCAACCGAAATTTCTATGCGCTTCATCAGTTCGTTTACCAATCTGAGCGCCTGTTTTTGATCTAGTTTTCCGGTTTGAGCTGCAGTTATTAGTAGATCTGCTTTTTTGCGGGAATCTTGTTCTAGTGCTAGCTGACTATCATATTCTTTTTTCAATTTTTTCAAATGACTGTCTGCCAGTGCTAGAGCTTGCTTAACCTGCTTTATCAAGGCAGACTTGTCATTGTTGTTTTTCTGAGGCATTTTGTAAGCCGCGCCTTATGCCGAATATTTCATGATGTACTCAGAGAATTCACTCATAAGCAAAGACAATGAGTTTAGGCTGGCTTCCAGTTCATTGAGGTCAAGGTTTTCAACCTGTAATGTATCTCTGAATATCACGTGTTTGCCTTCTTCATCCATTACCAAAGCTCCATGTATGATGTCGCGGTTTTTTATAAGTAAGTGTTTCAACACAGCAGGATCGTCTCTTTTCAGGGTGAAAAGAGTTTGTTCCATTATTACAATCGGGTCAGCTACAGCTATTACCATATTAGAAATCCCATCTTCTTCTTTTTCAATAACAAAAACCTGGTCTTGCGCATTGTCGGTTTTGATGGTGTATTCAAGTTCAAGCAGATAATTGCGTACTTTATCGAAATAATTTTCCATGATATTATATTTTAACTTATTAAATGTAATACCAAATATACAACAAGCAAAGCATATATTACAAATATCTTATAAATATTTAAGCTAAAATAACAAGGCAAACTGGTTGATTCAAGCTTTGAAATATAGAAAGAAAGTGGAAAGCACATTCGCTCCGGAATTTGACAAATCTAATGAGAATGGTTGATAAAAAGTTATTAAAAAGAATTTGTGCATAACGTGTTACCAAATATTTATTCTCATCAATCTCCTGCATAAATTAAAATATTACCTTTGCCATACAAAATTTGAAAACACATGGAGCTACTCGACTTTGAAGAACCCATAGAGCTATTGCTCGAGCAAATAGAGCAGGCTAAAATAATAGCCTCTAAAAGCCAGATAGATATGACCGAAACCATAGCAGATTTAGAAGCTAAGGTAGAGGAAACCCGAAAAAATATTTACAAGAACCTTACCCCTTGGCAACGTGTGCAAGTTTCGCGACATCCTGGTAGGCCTTATACACTGAGCTATATAAAAGCTATGACTGATGGCGATTTTATTGAATTGCATGGCGACAGGCAAATAGAAGATGATACAGCCATGGTAGGAGGTTTTGGCTCTTTAGACGGCAAAAGTGTTTTGTTCATAGGTCAGCAAAAAGGTGAAAACACCAAGATGCGTCAATACCGTAACTTTGGTATGAGCAATCCTGGTGGTTACCGCAAAGCTCTCAGACTTATGCGTCTTGCCGAGAAATTCAACCGACCCATTGTTACTCTTATAGATACTCCGGGGGCATTTCCGGGAATTACAGCTGAAGAACGCGGTCAGGCAGAGGCTATTGCGCGTAATTTGTTCGAAATGTTTCGTATAAAAGTTCCTATTATTTGCATCATCATAGGCGAAGGAGCCTCAGGAGGTGCCATTGGTATAGGGGTAGGCGATAGGGTAATTATGCTCGAAAATACTTGGTACTCTGTTATTTCTCCTGAGTCTTGCTCATCAATACTTTGGCGAAGCTGGGAGTTTAAGGAAAAGGCAGCCGAGGCGCTTAAACTAACCCCACAAGATATGCTTGCCAATGGCCTCATAGATGATATAATACCGGAGCCTGCCGGCGGCGCACATTCTCATCCTGAAATCATGTTTGAAACAGTGAAAGCTGAAATTTTAAAGCATCTTGAAATACTGGAACAAAAGGATGTGAATACGCTTATAAGCGAAAGAATAGAGAAGTTTACCCGAATGGGAGTTTTCAACGAAAGATAATTGTAATATACCATAACCTTTATTAATTCCGGGCATACATGGCTGACTATAAACGTGGCAAGACTAAAGCAATGCAAATTGTAGAATCTCTGGAAGCCGGCAAAATGCCGCCTCAGGCTATGGAGTTGGAAGAGGTGGTAATAGGTGCAGTGCTTATTGAGAAAGATGCCATACTCGAAATTGCAGATTTTTTGCATGCCGAGATGTTTTACAAGGAAGCACATCAGCATATATACCGGGCTGCCATCAAACTTTCGGAACAGCATCAGCCAATAGATCTTATAACCATTACCGACCAACTACGCCGCAATAATATGCTGGAACAAGTAGGTGGACCTGGGTTTATAGTGCAGCTTACCAATCGGGTTGCCTCGGCAGCCCACCTTGAGTACCATGCACGCATTATTGCCCAGAAATATATACAGCGCGAGCTTATTCGGGTTACAACCGAAATACAAAACCAAGCTTTCGATCCAGGAATTGATATTGATGATTTGCTTAATTTCTCTGAAAAATCGCTTTTTGAAATTTCTTATGGAAACGTTAAACGAGAAGCAAAATCTATTGACATTATTGTAAAAGAGGTTATAGGCCTGATAGAAGAAGCCGGAAAGCGTGAAGATGGACTAAGCGGTATACCATGTGGTTTTACGGAACTAGACAGGATGACGGCAGGATGGCAACGTTCGGATTTGGTGATAGTAGCAGCTCGCCCATCTATGGGTAAAACTGCTTTTGTGCTTTCCATGGCCAGAAATATAGCAGTGAATCATAATGTGCCTGTGGCCATTTTTTCGCTTGAGATGTCGAGTGCACAGTTGGTTCAGCGTTTGGTTTCTTCGGAAATTGAAATATCTGCCGACCGTCTGCGTACCGGAAAACTTCTTACACGTGAGTGGGAACAGTTGCATGATAAAGTTGAGTCACTTGCACGTTCACCTTTTTTTATTGACGATACCCCTTCTATTTCTCTTTTTGAGCTCAGAGCCAAGTCTCGTCGTCTCAAAATGCAGTCCGACATTCAATTGGTAATAGTGGACTATTTGCAGTTGATGACTGTAGGTGGCGACCAGCGCATGATGAACCGTGAACAGGAGGTAAGTATCATATCACGTGGACTGAAAGCCATAGCCAAAGAGTTGAATGTACCTGTAATAGCGCTATCGCAGCTCAATCGCTCGGTAGAAACCCGAGGAGGCGACCGCAGACCTCAGTTATCGGACCTTCGCGAGTCCGGTGCCATTGAGCAGGATGCGGATATTGTACTATTTATTCACCGCCCTGAGCGATTTGGAATATTGGAAGACGAGAATGGAATGTCTACAAAAGGATTGGCGCAACTTATAGTCGCCAAGCACCGAAATGGTGAGGTGGGAGATGTTCGGTTGAAGTTTGTTGGGGAATATGCCCGGTTTATGGATTGGGACAGTATCTCGCTCGATTCATTCAACTCTAGCCCCGAATCAATTACACGTGTGTCTAAACTCAACTCAGATATTGGGAGCTCGTCAAATACAGAATTTCCAAGTACACCTAATTTTACTGGTGGTGAAGAACCTCCTTTCTAAGAAGTATGACTAAAAGATATTACTCCATATAACACAGCATCCCGAATATCTGAAAAGACTTCGGGATGTTGTTTTTACAAAGTATCGATGTATTGAATATGCTTAGTAAAGCTATTCAAGCGTAAATATCCGCGCCGTTTTGCCTGCAATTTTTACCAAAATATGGTCATTTTCTATATTTACTTTAGCATTGCTATCAGTAAATTCGGTAAGACCATTTTTAGTCATCAGGTCTAATATTCGATCAGGCAGTAACTGATTGTTCTTCATATTATTGGCATATCTGTATACAGGCAGCGCCAAAGGTTCCTGCATATCATTCAGTCCATTATTTATGACTACCAGCACCACATTATTGCGATGATAGCGTACAAATGCAAAAATGAACTGATCAACCCATAAGGTAGTTGAAGTGCCAAATCTGAGCGCAGGATTATTTTTACGCAGTTGAATCAGGTTTTTGGTGTAATCAAAAAGTCCAATCTGTTGCATACCCATCTCTGAAAGACCAGACGCAGGATTAAAATCTGCATCAAATAATTCCCAAGGGAAATCGCGCCGAAGATCTGCATCATCTCCACCGTTTCGCCAACCTTCTAGTCCCACTTCTATTCCGTAATATAACTGTGGTATACCTCTCACAGTAAGCTGAAGTGCCAGTGCAAGTTTCATAACTTTGAATGCCATGTGCATACCTTCGTCACCAGGAAAGCGTTGTCTTGCATGACTCATGATTCGCTTATCTAAATCATGATTATCGAGTAGAGTAACAAGCCTGTTTGCATTTGAGTAGCCATCTTTAAATGGATTATCCAAATCGAGCACCCCAAAAGGTTCGTTGGGAGAAAAACCGGGCCTAGCAATTTCGGTCATTGGAAAGTCCCACATTACAGTGTCTTTGATAACAGTTCGCAATGGAAAATCGAATAATGAATCGAAATCATAATAGCGCTGGAATTTAGCAATTTCAGGTATCATGTGTTTGTCTTCATACAAAACTTCTCCAATGAGAGTAAGATTTGGATGAGCGCCTTTTATTTGAGCTTTGAATGCATTCCAGAATTTGCTTTCCACGTGCTTGGCAGTGTCCATGCGTATAGCCTGAATACCCGTTTCTTCAATCCAGTCCAAAATATTGTTTATAAAGAAATCGATTACGTTGGGGTTGTCGTGGTCAAAGTCGGGAAGACCTGCAAGAGGCCCTTCAATTTCGCCGGTTCCGTGCTGAAACCAATTTCTATCGTAAATATTTTCAGTATTGTACCCAGCATGATTTACCACCATATCGAGCACAATCTTAATGTCGAATTTTTTCATATCCTCTACCAGATCACGCAAATAGAGTTTTGTACCTTCTTCGTATCCTGATTTTGAAGAGTATAAATGAGGATCTATTTTGTCGAAATCCAATGCCCAATAGTAGTGGTAAGGATCAGTATTATCGAAAGATGAAATATTGAGGTAAACTGGGGTTATCCAAAGCGCTGTAACACCTAGCTTTTTGAGGTAAGGTGCTTTTTGCACTAAACCTGCAAAATCTCCTCCATGAAACCTTTTGGGCTGTGTCTTGTCCACACCAAAATTGTTGTTTATATCACCATCGGCAAAGCGGTCGGTTACAACAAAGTAAATAATATCATCTTGGTTTATCATAATGAAAATGGTTAGTGTTTTAGTCCCACTTAAGTTTAGATGGTTCGTTTATGGCCGTCACTTTTATTCCACTGCCTTTCATTTTGAATTTGTATGCTATTGCATTTTTGCCCGAATTGGCAGTAATGATGGGGCTGTGTGTTGAAGTGATGACCTGAATGTTAGGCAGGTAATTTCGGAACCAAGCAGAGATGCTACGTTGCCAGGTTGGGTGGAGGTGTGTATCTAGTTCATCTATAAGTACTACGCCTTGCTCAAGGAGAGGATTAGGACTCTCAGGAAACGCTTCCATGAGTCTCCACATAAGGTCGCCTGCGAATGCAAGTACGCTGCGGAAGCCTTCAGATAAGAGACGTGATGGCAGAATAAAGGTGCCTTGCTTGAATATCAGTTGTCCGTCGGTGGTAACTGAGTGGAATGAGTATTCCTCAGGTAAAAGTGAATTGATTGCCTGTGTAGCAAGTTCTCTTTTACGTGTAGCCATTTTGTACAATTCCATATTGCCTCCAGATTCTTTAGCAATTACAAAATCGAGCCAGGTAAACCATCGTTCGAAGGTAGAAAGAGCATCTTTCTCGTTGAATTGTGAAGAGAATGCAGAAGCCCTGGAAGGCGCTTGTAGTTGTGGGGTAGTGTGAATATTTTCGCTGGTAATACGTCTGAAAGAACCGTATCCGGCAGCAAACCAGCCTTGTGTACATGAAGAGAACGCGTTTTCCCTGAGCCAGGGAATGTTTTTGCTAAAGGGATCTGTTACAATCATTGGAGTAGTGTATAGCCTGTTAGCAATATTGAGCCTCTGGTTTCCAGTGATGTAAAGCGAATAACGTAGCCCACTTTTTGCAGGTTGTTCTGTGACAATGGTATCATTTGGCCCTGAATGTATTTTTATTGAAATCTTGCCAGGCTGTGATTGGTCTTGCAGCCAGCCATCGGGTTTTGGGAGTAAATGAATAGCAGAATCGGGGCCTGCAAGCATCAGTGCTATTGATTGTAAAATGGTGCTTTTACCCAGTCCATTTTCACCGGAAAGTATAATCCATGAATATGGTTTGTCGGATTCTCCAAATTTTAATCTCAATTTGCCGAAGCATTTTATATTTTCTGCATAAAATTCTTCAATCCACATATTGGGGGAATTATACTATTAAGTTAATTTGAAGATAAATATACAAGTTTTTTTAATAGGAGGGAAAAAAACAGGATTAGAAATACTTATATGCAAAAGAAAAAAATCAATTAAGAGAAAAAGTATAACCAAATCTTTTAATAAAGTACTTAGAATAGACTAAAGACAAAAATTGAAACCCAAGAAATGCGCAACAAACAAAAGTTGCGCTTTGGCATCTGAGTACATTTTAGTTTCTTTAAGAAAAGGCAGGGAACTTGTCTTACATTTATATTAGATTATGCTTCAGAATCAGGCAAATAAAGCAAGTTTTCCAATTCTTTCTTTAAAGACTTGATTTTTTCTTTGAGCGATCGCACTTCATCTATCAGATTTCTAGCCTTTTCTTTTTTCTTATTCAGTGTTTTATTGTTCAAGTGTTTTTCGATACTTCTTTCAAGCTTTTCTATTTTTATGGTATGTTTTTCTTCAATTTTCTCAAGGGTTTTTCGAACTTTTTTTTCGTAAGCATAAACTGCTTTCTTTCTTTTTCCCCTGAGTTTTGAGAGCTCCTTTTTTGCTTTTTTGAGCTTCTTTTCAATATCTACCTGCTTGTCTTCATCATCGTGTTCTTCGCTCTGCTCAACGTCTTCATTATCGTTTTTATCGAGTTCTTCCAAATCATCTGAGGATGTATTTTCAACTTCAGATTTTAATTCTTCAATTTCAGAAGTAACTTTTTCCTCGATTTTTTCAGGTGAGGTATTTTCAGTTTCCTGTATTTGTTCAGTAGACATACTTATTTTTTTACTTAGTTTGGTTCGCTTAGATTTGGATTGAGTATTTTCTTTCGAATTGCTATTTTCTATTTTCTCTTCAAAAGTATGTTCTGATGTATTGTTGTCCATAACTTGTATTGATTTAAATTAATGCAAATCTAATATTAATAAATTGTAAATAATTGCTTTCAATGTTAAGTTAATATTAATTTATTTATGCAATTATTTACAATTTAAATTGTTAGAAAAAGCTATTAATCAGAAAGTAATACGATTGGTGTTAGAGTCCTAAGCTTACAACAATGTAAGCAGTTTCATTGAGTGGATTCGTAACAAGAGAACCTTTCATCATAAATGAAAAATCATCGGTAACGCGCATTTCTTTTTTCCAAGTGGCACCAAGGTTTATAATTCCAGCTTTTGATGCATTATAGAAGTGGCTTTCACCTAGTATAGCACCGAGGTATACATCGATAGTTGAAGGACCGGTATTGAATGTATATCCGGCTTCGAGGTAGCTGGAATAATTGTTTTTATCGGGGTTAAGGATAGGATCGCCATTTGCATCGAATGAATCTATTTTTTTATCAAATCCGTAAAGGAGCGAAGAGGCGGTAAGGTAAAGTGGTAGACTTTCGCCAAATGTATATAATGCAGAGAGTTCTACCGTATGAGCGGTAGTTTTTGAATCGAAGTTAAAATAATCTGCACCAGCATTCGCATGATAATCTACTACTGAAAGTGTAAGCCCGGCAATGGAATATGCCAAGTAAATGTCTGGTTCAAAATATGATCCTTTGAAGTTGCTTGATGCCCAAACGCCCATAGTTACGCCTTTATAGGTAATATTGGCTCCAGGTTGAAAGGAAGGTGTAGGGTCGAACAATACACCACGCCAAACATAGCCAGATACGATGTCGAGATTTACGTTTGCGGAAAAATCAGATTCTTGGTCTTGTGCAATGGCATTGAGACTCAGTGCACACAAAATGAATAAATTAAGTAGAATTTTTTTCATAAATGATTAACTTTTATATTTTTAGAAAAGATACAAAAAATTTCACATCTGCAATCATAAGTAGTTGAATTTGCAATAAATTTTATTAATTATGTACCTCAACAAAAAATCAATCCCTGCTTTTTATTGAAAAACAGGGATTTGATAAATATGAAATTAAAATTTTTTACGGTTTAACCTGATAATAAGGAATGTCAGTTTCAGATGCAGATTGTCGCCAATATGCAGGGGTAACTACTTTACCATCTTTGCGGCGTAGGCGTTTCTGATATATGGCTATCATCGGATTGAAGATTATATCAGTAACCCCTAGTTTTAGAGTAGTTTTGTCTGCTTCGGTTTTTCCGGGCACTTCCTCTGATTTTACTTCAAAACCGTTAGTCATGAGGATTTCGGTCAGAAAATCGGCACGTAGTTTATTTAAACCGTTTTCAATTAATGTACAGCGTACACCGGCAATTTCTTCTACAACGTGTTTCCCTGAAATTAATGTATTCATAATGGTAATGTGCAATTAAATTCCAAAACTAAATGCTGCAATGTATTCCCAAATGTAGCTTATGAAGCCTGTGAGCATAAGGCCAAAAACGCTTGCAATCAAAGCAGTTCTGGTAGCCCAGTCAGATTTAAACCAAGCAATAGGATGATCGCTATGATTTACAAACATAGCTTTCACCACCAGCAAGTAGTAATACAAGGAAATGATGGTATTGATAACCGCGATGAGTACTAATATGTAGTAACCTGATTTAGCTGCAGCCATGAAGAGGAAGAATTTTCCAAAGAATCCTGCTACAGGTGGTATACCTGCTAGTGAGAATAATGCAAGCATCATCACCAGACTAAGTTTCGGATTGGTACGGTATAACCCATTGTAATCGTCCATATACTCTTTACCTGTCTGGTTGCTGATAGCAGCTACCACACCAAATGCAGCAAGGTTGCTGAATATGTAAATAAGTGCAAAATAAATAACGGCAGTCATACCCATGCTATTTCCACCAATCACTCCCAGCAATATAAAGCCGGCCTGTGCAATAGATGAAAACGCAAGAAAACGTTTCATATTCTTTTGACGGATTGCAAAAATATTACCTAAAGTGATAGTAATGATAGTAATTAAGTATAGTATGTTTTGCCAAAGGTCAGACATCACAGGGAACACTTTGAAAAGGACAATCATAAATATGAATGCTGCAGCTGCTTTACTAATCACACTCAGAAATGATGTAACCAACACAGGCGAACCTTCATATACATCGGCAGTCCACAAGTGGAACGGTACCAAACTCAGCTTGAATGCCATACCAGTGATGAAGAAAACAACGGCAATCATCTGAATCTGTGATGTACCCCATGACTGCGCCACATCATTAAAGTATACCGAACCGGTAGTACCATATATCATAGAAAGACCATAAAGTAAAATACCAGAAGAGAATGCAGAAGAAAGAATAAGTTTTATTCCGGCCTCAGCAGATTTGCGTTTGCCCTTGTCGTATGCAGCTAAAGCAGCTACCGGAATAGTAGCAGTTTCGAGTCCCAGATAAAACATCAGGAAATCGCCTGAGGATACCATAAAGCCCATACCAATGAGTGCAGCAATCACAATCATATAGAATTCACTCATTTTATAATTCTGTTCAGGTTTGTGCAACCATGGTACAGATTGAATGAAAATAAGCAGAACACCAATATTTAGAACGTTTTTCATAATCCAGCGCAACGTATCTGCCTGATACATCCCGCCAAATAGAGAGCCTTCGGCTTGTGGGAACCATCCAATGATGGTAACCATGCCAAAAGCACCTAATGCTATTGGAATGACGAGTTTTCTTTTGGATTGTGAGAGAAAAATCTCTGCGGAAAGTACTATGAGCAAAGCAATAGTAAGTACCAGCTCGTTGCGCATGAGTAATATTTGATCGAATGACATATATCTTTCAATTTATAGGGTTAAAAGGTAACGTGAGTATTGGCCTGAGCACCGGCATTTATAATCTGATCCATGATTGGGGTTAAACTCTCCATGATAAGATCTGACAAGAAAAATGGGAACATACCCACACCTGCAATACCTACTATAAGGGTAATAACTGCCACTCTTTCATACCAAGTAGCATCTTTGAGTTTCATAAATTCCTGGTTGCGAACTGGTCCCATAAGCAAAACACCTACCACACGTAATATGTATACTGCAGTTACAACAATTGAAGTTGCAGCTATGATGGTAGCAAGGGTATGGAACAATCCGGGGTTCTGAAACGCACCTACGAAAATGGTCATTTCTGCTACGAAACCGCTTAAGCCAGGTAAACCCAAAGAGGCCAAACCTGCTATTACGTAGGCAGCAGATAGGAAAGGCATGATTTTAAGCAAACCACCCATTTCGTTGATTAAACGAGTGTGGGTGCGGCCATATATCATACCTATAAGTGCGAAGAATAGGGCCGTCATGATACCATGTGAAATCATCTGAATGATGGCACCATCAATGGCAGTTTTATTCATCATAAGCAAACCAAAGAGTATAAGACCACAGTGGCTAACAGATGAATAAGCATTGATGTACTTGAGGTCTTTTTGCATTACAGCGCCAAAAGCACCATATACCACACTTATGGTTACCAGTATCAGGAAGAACCAACTCATTTCGTTGGCAGCTTCGGGCATCAGGTACATAGCTACGCGGAATGCACCATAAGATCCTAATTTCATAAGAACTCCTGCGTGTAGCATAGATACTGCAGTAGGTGCTGAAGCATGACCATCTGGCGACCAAGTATGGAAGGGGAACAAAGCACCCAGCACGCCAAAACCTACAAAGGTAAGCGGAAAGAAGAAACGCTGAGCTTCAATTGGCATATTTGAGTTTCTGATTTCAAGCATATTGAAGGTAAGTTGTCCACCTTCGGGCGCAGAATAGAAGTATAAACCAATGAGTCCCACCATCAGGAAAGCAGAGCCTCCCATAAGCATAAGTGTAAGTTTCATGGCAGAGTATTCTTTTGGCCCGCTACCCCAGATTGCAATAAGCAAATACATAGGTATTACCGCTACCTCATAAAAAAGGAACATAGTAAACAAGTCTAGCGATATGAAGAAACCGAATACACCGGTAGCCAGAATAATAAGCGATATAAAAAACTCTCGAGGAAGGTCACCAATAGTCCATGATGCAAATACACCAGCAAATATGATCACTGAAGTAAGGGCAATCATCACTACGCCAATACCATCAACACCGATGGCATATTGTATATTGAGAGATTCAAACCATACCAAGGTTCGGGTAAACAGGAATTCAGCATCATTTCCGGCAGCTCTTTCTGAATAAAACATCCAGATTAGCACCACAGCAAGTACCAGCTGAATGGTCATACCTACTGCCGAAATCAAGCGAGTCTGATGCAAATCCTTCGCAAACATGATGGCCAGAACAGTAAGTGTAGGTATAACTACGAATAAACTTAAAATATCCATTGTAAAGTTCAGTTTAATTCAGGTTTAACATTATGACCATATATATACAAAAGTAAGCACCAGTAAAATGGCACCTGCAACAAAAGCAAAAGCATATTGTTGCAACTGACCAGACTGTATACCTTTAGATTTGCGCGAAGCCCATATAGTAGCTATACCAAACATGTTCATGCTTCCATCTATCACTTGGCGGTCAAACCAAGCAATGGGGCGTGAAATCATATTGAAAATGATACGTTTGGTAACAAAAATGTATATCTCGTCAATATAGAATTTGTTATAGGTGGCGGTATACAATCCTTTCAGTGATGCTGCAATGGCATCAGGTCTGGTATTTTCTTTCATATACAACCATGCTGCAGCGCCTATACCTAAAACCGCAATCAGTACTGAAGGTATTGCTATATTCAGGTGTAAATGTGTATGATATGGTTTGAAATCTGAAGATACGAATTCACTAAAAGGAATAAAACCTGCAAACACAGCCATAAAGGCCAGAAACATAAGTGGCCCGGTCATTACCAGTGGCGACTCGTGTGGAGTGTGATGGTAGTGAGTATCTTTCCACCAGAATATTTTGAAATACAAGCGAGACATATAGAACGCTGTGAGACCAGCCACTATATATTCTATTACAAAAATGAGTTTATTATTGTTAAACGCAGCCACCAAAATCTCATCTTTACTCCAGAAACCTGCAAAAGGAGGTATACCTGCTATGGCAAGTACCGCTATAAGGAAAGTAATATGAGTAATTTTAAGGTGTTTACGCAAACCACCCATATCGTAAGTATAGTTGCTGTGAACGGCATGTATAACCGAACCTGCTCCGAGGAAAAGCAATGCTTTGAACATGGCGTGTGTGAA
>JAIFMY010000065.1 GCA_020048155.1 Bacteroidota bacterium | reverse complement strand
GGTATTATTTTTTTGCCCTGCATGTATACCGATGAGAAAAAATACAAAGTTGCTGCTGCGAAAATGAGGTATGTGAGCATATCATTTCTGCCGTATATCACAAATCCACCCGCGTAGGGAAACAAAAAACCGAGCGTAGCCATAAGTCTGAGTGCCCTGGTATTGCTAAGTATTGCTAAAAATTCTACGAAGGGAGCTTTCAAATCCGAAGCTTTGCCTATTTGTTTCATCCACAATATTTGCATGAAATTGAGGCCGGCATTCATGCCTAGTACCAGCATACCCAGTGCTGTAGTTATTAGAAATATCATTTTTCTTAAAGTTGTAAATTTGAGCCTCAAATATAGAGTAATTATAGAATTTGCTTGTTCACTTTGCATATTTTCACATTCATGATGAAAGAAGAATTGCGAGGGTACGAAAATCTTACTTACTTTCATGCATATTTTATTGGGCAATGATATACGATGAAAATCCTGAACTTCAGGCAGCTAATGATTTTGTGCTGCTTACAGACCGAAACATATTTCTCACGGGGCGTGCGGGAACGGGCAAAACTACCTTTTTGCACAGGCTAAAAGCCTCGGCCATGAAACGGATGGTGATAGTGGCCCCTACTGGTGTAGCAGCTATCAATGCCGGTGGAGTTACCATTCATTCTTTCTTCCAATTGCCTTTTGGCCCTATAGTGCCGGGGCGTATAAGCGAGCATGGAAATTCCGAAATGAAGTTTAAGTATTCTTCTGCCAAGATATCGCTCATCAAAAGTATTGACTTGCTGGTGATAGATGAAATAAGTATGGTACGTGCCGATTTGCTCGATGGCATTGACGCTGTTCTCAGGATGTTCAAAAACCGTAATTTGCCATTTGGTGGGGTACAGCTGCTCATGATTGGCGATTTGTTTCAACTTTCGCCCATAGTGAAGCCCGAGGAATGGGATTTGCTCAGCCCGCATTACGACACATCTTATTTTTTTGGCAGCAATGCCCTGCGTACTGCACCACCCATAGTAATAGAGTTACAAAAAATTTACAGACAGAAAGACGATGTTTTCATTTCGTTGCTCAATGCAGTGCGCACCAATACGGTTGACAATGAAATATTGAAACAACTAAACGCCAGGCATATACCCGGGTTTGAACCCTCAGATGATGAGGGCTATATACAGCTTACCACACACAACCATACGGCCAGTCAAGTGAACGATGCTAAGCTGAAAGATATTAAGCATAAGGCATTTACTTTCAAAGCAGAAGTGAAGGGCGATCAGGTGATGTTCAACAAAAATGATTCGTCGTTTGCAAAGAAATACTACAATGGCAAAATTGGCAAAGTAGTGCGCCTGACTGATGATGAAATATTAGTAAAATGCCCGGACGAAGAAGAAATTGTAGTAGGTATTGAAACCTGGAAAAACATAAAATATACCTTAGACCCCAAAACAAAAGAAATAAAAGAAGAGGAAGTAGGCACATTCAGTCAGTATCCGCTCAAACTTGCATGGGCCATCACCATTCACAAAAGCCAGGGGCTTACGTTTGAAAAAGCCATCATAGATGCTTCTTCCTCATTTACGCATGGCCAGGTTTATGTAGCACTGAGTCGTTGCAAAACTCTTGAAGGAATGGTGCTTAAGAACCCCTTGAACACCAATAGTATAAAAACGGATTCGGTGATTGATAGCTTTACCACCGAAAACGGAACCAACAAGCCCACCGGCGACGATCTGGACAAAGCCCGTAATACATTTCAGCGTCGTCAGTTGTTTGATTTATTGCAGTTTCAGTACATTTCCCGTTTGTTTGAAAGTGTACAAAAAACCTTGTATGAGCACAAAAGTGCTTTTATGGAAGAATTGCACGAAATCCTTAGGAACAACCAAATTTTGTTTAAATCGGATATAGAAGACGTGAGCGTAAAATTTATGCGACAACTTTCTGCACAAATACAGGAAGATGCTATGCCGCAGGACAATGAGTGGCTGCAAGAGCGAGTCAGGAAAGCCATGGAATATTTTGGCAAACAACTGGAAATGCTTTGGAATGTATTGCATAACCAGATGGTTGTAGAGTCCGACAACAAAGCAGCCCTCACACAAATAACTGCTCAACTGAACAAACTGAAATTGCAGGTGTATATAAAAATGAAGGTAGTGGAGCGGCTAAGCGACAAGTTCGATGCCCTTAGCTATATGAAAGAAAGATGGAATGCAGAGATAGAGTTTGAAAATGAGATAATGAAGAAGGCGCAAACCCATGCGGCTGCTGCCAAGAAAAGCAAGGATAGCGAATTGATGATAAGGCTTAAAAAATGGCGGGTGCGCATGGCAGACGAACTGAATGTAACCGAGCACCAACTTATACCTTTCAAAAGTATGCAAAACCTGGAGCTAAAACAGCCTACTACTACCGCCCAACTTAAAAAGGTGAAGGGAATAGGGGCAAAAAAAATAGAACTGTTCGGAAGTGAAATACTTAAAATCATAAACGATTACCTTAATGAGAAATCTGAATAGAATTTTTCACTTCATAATAAAACTGCATGGTCAAAAATATGTTTCATGACATTCTTTATTAAAAATATAATTTGTATGATACTGAATATCAGCAATTAATGAATGTTGATGAAATTTCATAGTATCTGAAACTGAATCGCATCCTTTTTAACAATTTTCCTCTCACAAGCTGTTTGTTTTTTACTATATTTGCTCAGGTAGGGACTATTAACACGTTTGCGGTGTTTAAGTGCAATAAGTCAGTACCCAATTGTTCATGTATTTATGGTAAAAAAGTTAACTATATATAGTCTGTTTTTCCTTTGGATGTGCGCGGCCTATGCTCAGATTCATACCAACATGCATTTTTCTCACCTCACTGTCGAAGACAAACTTTCGCACAATGCAGTGCATGCTATTTTTCAGGATTACAAAGGATTCATGTGGTTTGGCACCGAAGATGGCCTTAACAGGTACGATGGGTATGCATTCAAAGTTTATCGCCTCAATCCGATGGATTCTACCAGCTTGTCAGATATTTTTATCAACGATATTTTTGAAGACTCTGATAGCCAACTCTGGATTGGAACTAACTCGGGTGGCGTAAATTTGTATAACCGGAAATTAGATAATTTCACCCATTTCAAGCACAAAAATACCGATCCGAAGTCCATTAGCTCTAACAATATACGCTGCATATACCAGGACAGCAAGGGTACCATATGGATAGGTACCAACGGTGGCGGGCTTTGCAGGTATAACCCGGCTCAAAACAATTTTGAAGTTTACCGCAATATTCCCGACAATCCTAATAGCTTGCCGCACAATGATGTGCGAAGAATATACGAAGACACAAAACAGCGAATGTGGATATGCACCAACAATGGTGGTCTGGCACTGATGAACCGCAAAAAAGGCACTTTTCAGGTCTTTAATTCAGATGAAAATCAACCTCAGTCTATCAGCGACGACGAAGTAACCGGTGTCATGGAGCTTTCAAACGGCAATATTTGGGTTTCAACCCGCAACGGTTTGAATAAATTTGATCTGAAAACAACACGTTTTCAGCGTTTTTATGCCGATTTGGCTAATCCCAATACCATTCCGGACAACAATGTGACACGTATGCTGCGGGATTCTGTTGGAAATTTGTGGATTGGCACAGCCAACGGTTTGGTTATTTGGGATAAAGCCAGCGGAAAATTTATCCGCCAATTCCATAGGCCAAACGACCCGAAAAGCCTTAGTCAAAACTTCATTCTTTCTATTTACGAAGATCGTACCGGTATCATTTGGATAGGTA
Source organism: Bacteroidota bacterium (assembly GCA_020048155.1). Classification (GTDB taxonomy): domain Bacteria; phylum Bacteroidota; class Bacteroidia; order Bacteroidales; family DYOH01; genus JAIFMY01. Next base: position 11,245 of record JAIFMY010000065.1, on the reverse strand, counting down.
CTACCGAGGGGGGCATAAATATATACGACCGCAGGGCTCGAAAATTTGAACACATCACCGCACAGGGAAATACTCGGAATGCACTTAGCAGCAACTCTATACGTTCATTTTACGCAGATTCAAAAGGAGTACTTTGGATTGGAACACTTGGCGAAGGATTAGATGCATATAATATAGATAATAAGCAATTTACACACTACAAGCAATCCCCTGGTACCAAAAATTCACTGAGCAACAATAAGATATCGGCAATCATGCGCGATTCCAAAGAGAGACTTTGGGTGGGTACTTGGGAGGGTGGCCTGAATCTTATGGAATTTAAGGGAGAAAAATACACAGTTAAGAATTTCCAGTCAGCAGCAAATATTCCGGGATTTATGCAAAGCACCTCTATACAGTGTTTGTTGCAAGATCGTACCGACCGTATATGGATAGGTACCGAAAATGGAATACATCTGTACAATGAGGAAAAAGCTAATTTTGAGGTTTTTCAATATGAACCAAGCAATCCAAATTCATTGTCGGCCAATACGGTGCAGTCAAAAGCATTTATAGAAGATTTTGAAGGAAATTTTTGGGTAGGTACTTGGGATGGGCTCAATTTTGTTAAAAAGGTTATTTCGCCAAACGGAAAACTAAAACTCAATGTGACACGGATTTATCACAATGCAACAGATGACAATACCTTAAGCGACAACCGGATAATTTCACTTTGCCTCACCGATAAAAATACACTTTGGTGTGGTACTTTCGGTCGGGGGCTCAACCAGATAAAATTCAAAGAAAGCGCAAAAGGGGTTGAAATCATTTCTGTAAAAAGATACGATGAGAAAGATGGATTGCCCAACAATGTAATATATGCCATCGAAAGCGACAAACAAGGACGCCTTTGGATGAGTACCAACAACGGTTTGTCTTGTTTCGACCCCAAAACGGGAGTTTTCAAAAACTACGATACCTCCGATGGTTTGCAAAGCAATATATTTTTCTGGGGAGCAAGCACCAAACTACCCAATGGCGACTTGGTTTTCGGTGGTATCAATGGCTTCAATATTTTCAATCCGGAGGAGGTGAAAGACAATCCTTACGCACCAACGGTGGTAATTACTGATTTCAAAATATTCAATCAACTTGTAAGTATTGGACCTAAATCGCCCCTCATAGCCGATGTATCCGAAACCAGAACCATAGAACTGAAGCATTCAGACAATATGATAACTTTTGAGTTTGCTGCCCTGCATTTTAGCAATCCGGAGCAAAATAAGTATAAATACAGACTAGTTAATTTTGATAGAAAACTCATAGAAACTACTGCCGATCGCAGGTATGCCACATACACCAACCTCGACCCCGGAAGGTACAGGTTTGAGGTATTTGCTTCAAATTGCGATGAGGTATGGAATAGCGAAGGTGTGAGCATAGATGTGATAGTACTTCCCCCAATTTGGCAAACTTGGTGGTTCAGGCTTATTTCCGTCATTGCATTCTTAGGTCTGGCATATTTGGCATACTGGCTCAGGCTAAATGCCATACTTAAACAGAAAAAGCAACTTGAACATCTGGTGAGCATTCGAACGCAGGAAGTTGAAAAACAAAAGGCTGATCTGGAAAATGCGAATATAGAATTGGAAAAGCTCAGCATTGTAGCCAGCGAAACCGATAATGCCGTTGTAATAATGGATGGTTCCGGAAGATTTGAGTGGATAAATAAAGCCTACCAGAAACTATTTGGATATTCGCTCCAGCAAATGCGCGATATGAATATAGACCATATTTATATCGAAAATATGCCTTTAGAGATAAAGCATCTCATAGAGCAGGTTTTCGAACACAAAATTCCGATACATTATGAGTTCGAAACCAAGGATAACAATGAGCAGAGGCTTTGGCTGCAATCTACCCTTACCCCTGTGCTCAATGCAGAGGGCGCATTGGTAAAACTTGTGGCGATAGACTCCGATATTACCGTTATAAAATCGGCAGAGGAGGAAATCACAGCCCAACGCGATGCCCTCGAAGCTCAGAATATAAGGATAGAGAACCAAAACAATCAGATTAAAGGTAGTATCAGGTATGCTCTTACCATACAACAAGCTATTTTGCCACAAAATGAATTTATGCAGCGGTGGTTTAAATCTTTCACGCTTTATCTGCCAAAAGACATAGTGAGCGGCGACTTTTATTGGATGTCGCGCGTAGATGACACCCTCCGAAACGAAACCATTATATTTGTAGCGGTAATAGACTGTACAGGGCATGGGGTACCGGGTGCATTTATGAGTCTGATAGGAAACCGATTGCTCAATGAAATAGTGAATGAAAGGGGAATTTACCGTACCGATAAGATTTTGAAAGCACTCAATGAAGGCATTGTATCTGCCCTCAGGCAAGATTACACCAATAACGATGATGGTATGGATGTATGTCTTGTAGCATTAAGGTATAGAGGTGATAATGAAGTAAATGTTGAATTTTCGGGTGCCAAGAGAAATTTGTTTTACACCGAAAATGATTCTAACCATATTTCAATAGCAGAAGGAAGTCGCAAATCTATAGGTGGAAGCAAAGCCATACGCACCAAATTAGAGTTTACCTCAAACAATTTCAATTTAGCACAAGGCAATATGCTTTACCTTTCAACGGATGGTTTTGTTGACCAAAATGGACCGGATAGAAAACGATTTGGCACAGAAAAATTACTAAAACTGCTTTCCGCCATTCATTTGCGCCCACTCGACGAACAGCAAATTGCAATAGAAATAGCATTGACCCAGCACATGAAAAACGATGAACAGCGAGATGATATAACCATAGTAGGTATTCGATTGTAATAAAATTTGTATATTACTAAAAACCGGCATTCAAATTTGTTAGCAAAAAAAATGGAATGCCGGTTTTGTTTTTTACTACAAATCAGTTTACAACAAACTTGGTCACTTTGTTAGATACAGGCCTCACCGATTGAAGGTAAGCAAAAATTGCCCGCAGGTCATTTTCCTCCATATGTCCGTACATGGTCCAAGGCATGATTGTATTGAACTCTCCTGCTTTTACTGTAGCGGGCACATAAGCTGTATCAGCATAGGCTTTGAATCTGGCTACAAATGCATCTGCGTTCATGGTTCCTATTCCTGTTTCCATATCGGGAGTTATATTTGATGAATATACTGTACCGCCACCAGGCAACGGAAACGCAAATCCTCCAGCAAGTTCCATGCCTTCTACAGGCTTACCTTTGTCGGTTTTGGTATGGCAATCTGCGCAACTAGCTATGGTAAATACATATTTTCCGTAGGCCAACATATCAGATTTGTCTGGTGCATTTTCCACCAGGATTGCTTCTTTGGGAATTGTATTTAAAATGAAATTCATAGGAAAGTTTGTACTTGATTCAATGTTGGCTTTATCTACAGACTTAAGGGTGCGCAGATAAGCTATGATTGAATACAAATCCTCTCTGGCCATTTGGCTGTAGGCGGGGTAGGGCATTACCGGAAACAGGGCATCGCCATTCTTATTTACCCCAGATACCATTGCCCTTAGTATTTCGCCATCAGTCCAGTTTTGTAGGCTGTGTGGAGTAATATTTTTTGAATAGTAATTTCCGGGAAAACCAAATTTTTCGGTAAACTCCTCGCCACCTTGCCCCAAAGTGCCTGCCTTTAACGGGCCTGAAAATAAATTCCAGTCGCGGGCAGAATGGCAATCCATGCATGCTGATACGGCATTAGCCAGGTATTCGCCCCTTGCAATCCGCTCAGGTGTTAATTCAACTTGTATTTTAAGAGGTTCGCCTGCGACAGGCAACACAAGTTTCAAATATACATACGCCGACCCAAGTCCAATAATCAGCAACACAGAAATGGCTATTAAAATTTTTTTCATATATGGAAAAATTAAATATTATCAAACTTAGGTAAAGTTAAACAAGGTTAAAATTAAAATCAAGTGTATGAAAATATTTCATATTCAATTCTAAGAGTAAAACTAAAAATTCGATTTCTATAAAGTGCAGTGAAATAGTGATTTAACAATGTGATAAGAATCCTTCTACTAAATACAATTAAAATTAGAATATGTTGGATATACTGCGTTACAAACCAAAAAACATTGGATGTGTCATTGCATTATTTAAAGGTAGAATACATATTTTCTTTTTAATTATTGAATTTTGATTTTGCATTTTAAAAAGGGAATTGATGAATTCATTTGCTCGCAATGCTTTTATTTTGAGAAATTTGACTGAAGTAAAATTTAAAAGCATAAAAAGATGCTAAAACACTATGTAGTGAAATAAAAAAACACGTTATTTGATATATTTAAAATGTATAGCTATAACTGCTTAAATATTCAAAAATATCAATTTAGAAAATGTGTATGAAGATATGGCCACATATTTTCCTTTATGGAGTAGGGCTTATTTTGGCCTTACCCGGCATGCTGAATGCTCAGGCACCTAAGCCCTTTGAACTGAAAGATGTACGACAGGCTTCAGTAATTGGGCAATATATAATGTACCTTGAAGATCCACTGAACAACTTTACCATTGATTCCATACTCACCCTTCATCATCAGAAACATTTTGTACAAAATGACTACGATGTATTTAGTAATCCTGCATGGAGCGGAGGATATTGGTTTCAACTCACTGTAAGCAATAAAACCAACGAAGACATGTTTCTGGAAATTGGAACCACATATGCTTGGTATATCGATTTTTATGTTCCATCAGATAGTGGTGGGTATATATTAACCCACCAAACCGGAACCATGCGTCCCAACGAGAACAAAGTTTACGACATCAATCTTTTCTGGCTACCCCTCAATAAAGCCTATGATGATTCTGCCAAAACATACTATGTATATATACGAAACGGACTCACATATGAGGTACCTATGCAGATTGGTACCATAAGGTCATTATATAAAAACAAAACATACAACGATTTACTCACTGGTGCCTTTTTAGGCATAATGCTCATCATGCTCTTGTACAATGGTTTCATTTACTTAAGTATTCGAGATAAAGTATATATATATTACTTGGGTTATCTGCTGATTATGATGGTGTCTATGCCTTGGGCCAATGGATATCCCTTTATTCAGGAATTTTCATTCGGATTATTTGACAAGCAAGATTGGAATGAGTATTTCCTATTTTGGCATCCTTTTGTATACTTATTTGTAGGGTTGTTTTGTATTCATTATCTCGAACTCAGAACCAGGGCACCAATCATTTTCAAAGTGCTGTTAGTTGAGATGGTTTTTATTGCAAGTGTATATCCTGTGCTCACATTAGCCGGGTTTCGAATGTATGAGCTAGTAAATTCATTTCAGGTGTCATTATTGTTGTTTTATCTTACATGTTGGATATCTGGAATATACATAATTTACAAAAAATTCAGAACCGGGTATTACTACATTGCGGCTTGGACTTTTATGATTGGCGGTGCATTCGTATTCTTTGCCACCATCAATGGCTATCTGCCATTTACGCCTTTTACCCGCAATGCACTCTATTTTGGTATAAGCATAGAGGTATGGATGTTTTCACTGGCTTTGGGCAATAAGCTAAATACACTCATGCACGAAAAGGAATTGGCGCAAGCAGAAAACATAAAATTGCTCGAAGTTCAGAATATCACCCTTGAAAGAAAAGTGGAAGAACGAACAACGAATCTCCAAGAAACAAACAACAAGCTTATGCTTACTGTTGAAGAGCTTAATGCACTTAATGAGGAACTTAAGCTTGTAAATGAACAATTGGATATGCAAAGCGAGCAATTGAGAGGGCTAAACAAAAATAAAGATAAGATTTTTGCCATCATAAGTCACGATTTGCGTGCCCCGGTTGGTAGTATCAAAAACTTCCTGGAACTACTTAGCAATCACGATCAATCATCTGAAATATTTTTCGAAAACCTCCCTCTTTTTAAAAATTCAGTCGAAAATGTATATTTCACCCTTTTCAACCTATTGCATTGGGCCAATAATCAAATGAAAGGGTTTTATTTGGCGACTGAAAATGTAAAAATCTACGATTTAATAAACGAAAATATAGGACTTGTTGATTTTAGTCTGAAAGCAAAGAAAATACAAATGCAGGTACTAGTCAAACCTGAACTTGAGTTCTTGACCGACAAAAACTATCTGAATGTACTGATTAGAAATTTTTTGAGCAATGCTGTGAAATATACACCTATTCATGGTGAAATAACTATATCTGCAAAAACCAATCAGAATGAACTAACCTTGCAATTTAAAGATACAGGCATAGGCATGGATAACGATACCATTGTGAGCATATTTAAAAACAAAGATTATACTCAAAGCAGATATGGTACTCAAGGTGAAAAAGGCATAGGTATAGGTCTTATGTTGTGTATGGAAATTGTAAATACACTCAATGGGCAAATAAATGTAGAGAGTATACCCAATTTTGGCACTGCCATTACGTTAAAACTGCCTGAGGGTGAAATTTTGAAATAGAATTAAGGAGTATCACTAATTGGGAATATAAATAATGAATTAATTATGAAATATAGAAATTTAATCAATGTGTTATTTTTGCTAAGCACCATACTTGCCTGCCAAAAAGAAAATGACCTACAAATGAATGCCAATGAACCTTTAATAGGTTTTTGGGCGAATGGTGAGTATAATGAAACCAACAATACTTATACTTTCAGTAGGGTATCCGATTTTTTGAAAAATGGGTATGGCTTTCAGTTCGATTATGAAAAGAAGTTCATAGAACGCAAGAACGCTGGATGGTGCGGTACGCCTCCTGTATCTTACGATAATTTTGAAGGTACTTGGAGTACCGATCCGCACAATGTGTTTATTGAAGTTCCTTTCTGGGGTGGTAATGCCAAATACACTTGGGAGGTGATAAGCGTAAACCTCGAAAAATTGGTGATAAAAAAGACCAAGGAAGATTATCAGACAATGTATCTGCCATGATTTTATGAAATATGTGTATATGTTGCCTATCCATGTATGATTTTTGCATACTATCTATATTTCGATGATTTGCTTAGCATGCATTTGTTAGTCAAATAGAACATATCCAAGTATCTGGCTTCATTGTCTGTATGAGGCAATACTATTGTTTTAATGTTTAAACAACTTGGATATTTAAAGTATTTGATGTAATTTTCGGGTAACCTTACTAATTATAAAAAAACTCAATGATACCAAGAATATTTAATTCTAATTGCCAATTGCTCTTATAGTTCACATATGAAAAACACAATTGCAGAACTTAAAATAGGATAGTTATAAGCAGTTTGTGATTCATACTGGATTTTTTTCGTTTTACTTCTAGCTCAACAAAAGTTAGAGATTGTACTTTTTTCATGAAAGGAGTAGCCCATTGAAATGCAATAACCAATTGAAAAGTTGATAAATGTAACAAACCTGTTTTTTCGAAAATATGCAATGAAAGATGAGTAGTAGCGCAATGTATACAAACAGCCAAAAGTTGTTTAGTCTTCAGATACCTAAGTCGGATTGGGGGTATATGCTATTATTTGGAATTGCATCTTCATTGCTTGGCTTTATTCAATTCCAGATACCCGGAGTACAGGATACATCTACAGATTTGCGAGAAATACCCCTTTTACTTGCCCTGTTTTATATTCGCAATCCGCTGTCAACTATAGGCTTGACTTTTATAAGTACCTCTGGGATGTTTTTTTTCCCCGAAAGCCCCTATATTCAGACATTCTTAATGCATGTAGTTTCTGTTTTCCCCGCCAGTTACATGGCTAATATTATTAAGAATAAGACTTATACGGCATTGCAGTTTAGCTTATTGTGGGCACTTTTAGTAACTATTTATTTTTTGGTATTTCTCATACCGGCTAGCATATTCAGCTACCAACTGATGGGGCAAAATTTAGATAAGACCTTTACTGTTTATTATTCCGATTTGGTTAATATGATTAAATATGAGTGGATAACATGTCTAGTATTAACAGTCTTGTTCTCAGTGCAATACCATATCCGTGAAAAACTCAAATACCACCTCGAAAATCTTGATTTATTAGTAAAAAAGCGCACCAACGATCTTTCCAATGCCAATCACGAACTTGAAGCTGCAAACATGGAGCTGCAGGCCCAGAAAGAAGAACTTATGGCCATAAATGCCCATCTGCAAGACACTCAAAGCGCTCTACTACAGTCGGAAAAGATGGCTGCAATGGGCACTCTTACTGCTGGAATTGCGCATGAAATAAACAACCCCCTCAATTATATTCTGGGTGGCATAACCGGACTCGATGAAATTTTGAAAAGATTGAAGATTGAAGATGAAACAGCACTTTTTCTGATGCAAGCAATAAAAACAGGAACCAGCAGGGCTTCCAAGATTGTAGAGTCTCTTAACAAGTTTACAAACAGCACAGCCCATATAAAAGAAGAGGTTTGGCTCGAAAATCTCATTGAAACTGCCCTTATTGGAATTCGTAGTCAGATGACAGGAAACATAGAACTCAAAAAGCAATATGGCGGAAATGCAGTATCAATAATCGCCGATGAATCTAATCTTGTACAGGTTATTATAAATATACTGAGCAATGCCATTCAATCTATATCAGATAAAGGTTGTATCACCATAAAAACTATCTATGAAATAGATTCTGTTTGTATTTCAATCGCCGATACTGGCATAGGAATAAGTACCGAGAATTTGCCACGTATTACAGAACCATTTTTTACTACCAAAGATCCGGGGCAAGGCATAGGGCTTGGCCTAGCAGTTGCCTACAACATCATCAAAGAACACCAAGGAGCTCTCCTGATTCAATCTGAGTTGGGAAAAGGAACATTGGTGAAGATATATTTACCTATTGTAAAAATTTAATGCGACGAATATGAAGATATTATATGTAGATGATGAAATTATAAACCTAAAATTATTCAGCATCATACTCAGTAAGTATTACGAAGTAGTAACTGCAGAAAATGGCGAGGATGGTTTGAATAAGTTGGAACAAAATCCTGATATACAAGTGACCATAAGCGACATGCGAATGCCCAGCATGAATGGAATTCAATTTATTCGGAAAGCTAAAGATAAATGGCCGGGAATAAAATATTTCATACTTACCGGGTTTGAAATTACACCGGAAATACAATCAGCTATCAACGAAAAACTTATACATAAGTATTTCAGAAAGCCATACAATTTGAAAGAAATGCCTAAAGAAATAGATGCTGCTTTTACAGCAAACTGATGTATATTCCGCTATTTATATTAACTTCGTATTACGAGAATAACTGATCGTTTTCTCTTCATACAGTTATTTTTTGTCCTAAATTATTAAGTAATGAAAATACCCGATTTAGTTAAAAATGATTCCTATTTAGAACCTCATTTAGGTACTATAAATCTAATTTTGAGTAGTATAGACGCTAAGGAAAAAGAAATTTGTACCGAAGGAAATCTGGATGATTTTGCAAATGCCCACCTATACTATGGTTTGCATAAGCATCATGACAAATGGGTATATGCAGATAAACTGCCGGGTGCCGATAAAGTATACCTAACCGGGGACTTTTGCAACTGGGAGATCAAAGAAGAGTACAGACTATATGCAGCATCGAACGGTGATTTTAAACGTGAATTTCCTCTCGATGCTTTCAGACACGAACAAAAATATAGAATTTTTCTCACCCGCAACGGTGAGTCAGCTTACAGAGTACCTGCATTTGCAAGAAAAGTGGATCAAGATGCTGAGTCACTCATATTCAACGCTCAGGTGTGGGATCCGCCCAAGCCATATAAAATGAAATACAAATCGCCCAAGGCCAAAAATTATGCCTTGGTGTACGAAGCACATATTGGCATGTCATCCGAAGAAGGCAAAGTATGTACTTTCAATCAGTTCAGAGAAGAAATGCTCCCTCGTATAGCCGAAGCCGGATACGAAATTATTCAACTCATGGCTATTCAGGAACATCCTTACTATGGATCATTCGGATATCATGTTGCTAATTTTTACGCAGTTACTTCCAGATTTGGTACCCCCGATGAGTTGAAGCAACTCATAGACGAAGCACACAGGCTGAAGTTGACTGTAATCATGGATTTGGTGCATTCGCACGCTGTAAAAAACGAAGTTGAAGGTATTGGCAAGTACGACCTTACCGAATATCTGTATTTTCATGAAGGCCCACGTGGTTTGCATCCTGCCTGGGATTCGCGCTGTTTCAATTATGCCAAACCCGAAACCCTCAACTTCCTGCTATCCAATTGTAAATTCTGGTTGCTGGAATACAATTTCGACGGATTCAGATTCGATGGGGTTACCAGTATGCTATATAAAGACCACGGTCTGGGAGTCGATTTCGTTTCGTACAATATGTATTACTCCGAAAATACTGACATAGACGCTGCGGTATATATGGCGCTTGCCAACAAACTCATAAAGTTGGTTAAACCAGATGCCATAACCATAGCAGAAGATACGAGCGGTTTTCCGGGCGTTGCCAGTACCCTCGAATATGGCGGTTTGGGGTTCGATTACAGGCTTGCGATGGGAATACCTGACTATTGGATAAAAATAATAAAAGAACTTCCCGACGAAGATTGGCATGTAGGAGATATGTTTTATCAGCTCTCAAACAAGCGTGCTGATGAAAAAGTAATAGGGTATGCCGAATCGCACGATCAGGCTTTGGTTGGCGACAAAACCCTTATGTTCAGGCTTGCCGATAAAGATATGTACTTCAGCATGGATTTGGAGCACATCAATTTGGTAGTGGAACGTGCAGTAGCACTACACAAAATGATACGTATGCTTACTCTGGCTACTTCCGGAAATGGCTATCTCAATTTTATGGGAAATGAATTTGGACATCCTGAATGGATAGATTTTCCGCGCTTGGGCAACGAATGGTCGTATCACTATGCCCGCCGCCAATGGAGCCTGGCACAAAACGACCGACTTGCATACTACTACCTGAACCTCTGGGACAGAGATATGATTGGACTGGTGAAAAAAGAGAAAATGTTTGCGGACCTTCATCCGTTTGCTATTGTGCAACATACTACCGATATGGTATTGGCCTTCAAACGCAATGGACTGCTCTTTATTTTCAATTTCAATCCCTCGCAATCTTTTGCCGATTATGGTATAGAAGTCCCAAAAGGGAAATATAAAATATTGCTAAATTCCGACAATCAAAAGTATCTGGGACACAACCGCATCGACGAAGAATATATATACGAAACCTTATA
>JAIFMY010000164.1 GCA_020048155.1 Bacteroidota bacterium | reverse complement strand
AGAGCTATATGTAAATAAGAGTAGAAATACCCATATAATTGGAAATAAATTTACACAAGCATCGTCAGCAGCGTTCATAGTGAAATAAATTACTAAAACTTACGAGCCTCCTATTTATTTGTGTGTATAGGGGGCATGTTTTGCTCGATAGGTGCAGCTAGATAGTGTTTGCTGAAAAACAAAAATCTCACAGTAATTTAATTACTTAGAGTGACTGAGTCTTTCATCTGACCCTACTAAATAATTTACAACGTCATACAATATATACCTTATGTTGTAAATGCTTGATATTTAAATATAATGAGCATGGTTGTATTGAATAGGATTCCTGAAGCAATCCTATTCAATACTTTTAAGCCGACTATAAGGCTATTCTTTTTTTGCAAACAACGAGCGGAAGCTGATTTGAATCTCGTGCGAACTATTGCCAAAATAGGATAAAGAACCCATATTGTATCCATATGTGTAGCCTATACCTATATGCTTGATAGCAAGTCCTGCACCAATAAGAAGTTCGGAACTGGTGCGGTATCCTACTTGAGCCCAAATCATTTTATTCCATTCTATCATCAAATTGACATCGGCAATAACCGGACTACTAAAAGAATAGTTTGAAAAAACGGAAGGTTGCACCCGCACCGATTTATTGGCCATAAAAATATCATATCCTAAAAAAGCCATTACCCCTTGCGCGAAAATTTCCTCTTGCGAACTATAAATCAATGGCATAGCCAGTTCCAGATCGAGACCTTTTATATGGTACGATACCCCGGCGCCTCCGCTGAAGAATGTTTTGTCAAATTTATTTGATTCGGCAAGAAAGCTCAGTTCCTGGTTTGAAAGCCCCTTGGTGCGAATTTGATTTTGTATAAAAGTGAACGATGCTCCTAAGCTTAGGTAATGCGCATCGGCAAAATCGACTCTGTAAGAGTAATTCAGACTCACATTCAGTAAATTGAGCAATCCCATTTGTTGATTGTTCAACATCATTCCAAGGCCCATGTGCTCTGAGGCCATGCCATCAATTGCGAAATAGGCATTTCGCGGTGCGTCTTCAAAACCTTGCCATTTGCTTTTGTATCCGACTAAAGCAGATAATTTGCCATTGGTTCCGGCTGAAGCCGGATTTATAAGAAAAAGATTGCGGGTATACATATTTTGTTCCGGCAATAATTGCGCACTTGCAGAAAAGGCAAACAGAAGAAGTATTGCAGTAAGTAAATTTTTCATTTTCATTTCATTTAGCCATCAACTATCTTTATTCGTTTTCAGTTTTAACTATCTCTGAATCAGGAAAAAATAGTACTGATTTGACAATCGGTTAATAATTTATCTAATCAACGTAATACTTCCTTTGATATGCTCACCCTCGGGTGTGGTTATCAGATAGAAGTATACACCCAAAGGTAGTTCGTTTCCATTGTAAGTCCCATCCCAAGCCTTATCGTATCCGGTTTGTTCAAATACAACTGCTCCGTTTGCGGTAAAAATCATAAACTGGCTATCTTGGTAAAGATGGGCAAATTCAATATTCCATGTACCGAGCTTAGGGTCGCCGGGTGAAAGAATTTTGTTTGCCAAAAACTGAGTTAATGGCTCAAACTCTACATTTATTTCCACATTGCTGGTTGCAGTTGCAATACCGTCAGTAACAGAAGCGGTGAATATGTATTGCTTGGTAGTATTGTAATTCAGGTATTTTTTTAAAATCAGTTTGCCTTGGTCCGTTATCAGGAAAGTACCGCCAAAATCGTTGCTAATGCTGTATTGAAGAATATCATCCGGGTATGCTCCATCCACCGGAAATTGGTGTATTTGTGTTTCAAGTTCCGTTTTTTCGGGTAGAGCGGCTAGCAGATCCGGAATCTGAAGCAAATTCCGATTTGTAACATATATTTTATATAGTTTTAGCGTCATACCATCGGCCGAACGTACCGAATAGGTAACTGTCTGCTCGAAGTTGTTGGCAGTTACACCCGATGTTTGTGTTGCATTTCCCACAGATACTTTTGCCATAGGCGAAGTAGTAAATTGGGCTACCAAATTAGTTAAATTCGTACCATAAGGCATTTGCACCCAGATAGAATCGTCGGCAACAAATTGTTGCAACTGGTCGGGGAGAGTGAAAGTTAATAATGAAGCTTCGTCACTCAATGTTGGATTTGACCACACATAAGGTACGTCTATGGTTCCCATTATTCCATTCACTACAAAAGGTTGACTTACCGGAATTGAAATGATTTCATCGGTATCAGCTTTATAAATTTTAAAATTAAGTGTTTCGCCTGCGGTATTGCTATATGCCATAAGATAAAAGACGTATCTGTTTATAGATTCGCGATATACCGGAACAGCTACACCACGGCACTCGTTGCCTACAAATGCTCCCAGTTGGTAGTTGGTGCCTGCCAACTCTACATTATTGAGATAGACTACACCTGTGTATGTCATACTGTATGAAAAGGCATTTGCATTCACCGTCCAATCCGGGGGCGATGCCTTAACGGCAGCCGATAAAAAGAACAAACTACTGATGAGGAAAAACTTTATATATTTCATTATAATAAAATTATAAGTTCAAGGTATAATGGAACACCCATGCCCGCCAATTTTGTTGCTACGGTGTTTGCGTATGCAAAACATAGGTGTTTCATATTATATACTTTTAAATCACTAGGATAAAAACTATCTCGTGAATGAATAGCCGGTTTTGCAGATAATAAACCGTTGGGGGGAAAGAGCCCCCCCAACGGATATCTATTAGCCTACTATTGTTTTATCACTTGCATGGTTTCGGTATATGTGTCGGTTGTTATCCGTATCATATATACCCCTGTACTTAGCTGACTGCCGTCAATACCGGCTTTGTGTGTTCCCGCTGTTATGAACTCATCTGCAATTACTTGTATCTTATGTCCTAACTCGTTAAATATCTCAATGCATACATTTCCGGAAGTTGGAATGGAATAGGTAATCATCAGTTTATCGGTAAACGGGTTTGGATAGGTTTCGATAGAAATACCTGCTTTCAATTCGTTTATACCGGTTGTGGTTTTTAGAATTGTGAATACTATCGGACTTTCAAGAGTTCCGGCAATGGCATTCGGTGCAAAACCTATTTTTTCAGAAACTTCGTAAATTGTTTGTTTATCCAAATCATACACTTTGAAACTGAGTGCACGAGCGGTATCGCCATGTATGGTAGCAAAAAACAGATTTTCAGCATTCAGATTGATTGATTTTGCAATTCCTCTGCAAACATTGCCATCAAAAGCGGCAATTGCCAGATTTTGCGAAAGTTGTAAATCTGCTTCTGCTTTTATCGAAGCCACTAAAGACATAGTGAACTGGTAGTCAGATTCGTGCAATGTCCAAGGTGTGCCTGATACAGGTTCGTATCCATTTCCTTCTATACTTGCTTTCATGTTGCTCGAAACAGGGTAAGTGAACGAACCTGCAGTATTTTCGGTTTTGAGCATATAGCCCATACCCGGAACCAGATACGTTAAACTGCCAACCCAACCTAAAGCAGCGTCGTACATAGCAAACTGAAATTGCGATTTTATTACATCGCCCACCAATGCATTATAGTTGGTAAATGCATCTTCCACTTTCATGTTTTTATTTGATGTGTACGAAATCCAGTTCCAGCCTGTATTCACGGGTATGGTTTCTTCCTGTACATTCACTTTTACACCCCAGTAGGTCAATACATTTTTCTTAGCAAGTTTCAGCATATACAACGATTTGTTGTTGAATCCACCTGCATCAGATAACGAACCATCCCAACCTGAACTTTCAGAATAATTGGCAAATGCCGTTTGACTCTTAATTTGGTCACCCGTTTGAGCATCTATGGTAGCCATTACTTCATTTACGTTGCTTAAGTTCGTATT
This sequence comes from Bacteroidota bacterium, assembly GCA_020048155.1. Lineage (GTDB taxonomy): Bacteria > Bacteroidota > Bacteroidia > Bacteroidales > DYOH01 > JAIFMY01. The sequence continues at coordinate 9,939 of JAIFMY010000164.1, read as the reverse complement.
TTTCAGATTAAATGAAATCCATGACCAACCTGGTTCTAAATTCTGAACAAAATTGTAGCTGTTGTTGGTTTCCACAAGTTGCGGAACCGATGGCGAACCTACCATGTCGTTGTACATGAATGTAAGTATCGGTGTCACATTTGTGTGTTCGTATCCTTCGGTAGCATTCCAGATTTTGAAATTTACCGTTTCGCCACTTTGTACATTGCTGTAAATATTGAGGAATACTTCATATTTGTCGTATTCTGGTACATACTTGTTATACGCTATACCTCTGCACTCTCCGTTTACGAAGGCCGCCAGAATATCGTTTTTATTGGTCGAAAATTCGCCATCTATTTTCAATTCTCCAATCAAACTGGAAGAATATTGAAATTCAGATGAATTTATTGTCCAATCAGGAGCAGGTTTTACCACATTTACAGTCAGGTTCAACTTTTCGGAATAACCGAAGTCAGCAGTCAGGTACAATGCCAATTCGTAATTACCCACATTCAGAACCGGATCTACGGTAAATTTAAGAGTGGTATAGGAATCGGGAGCCAACGAGCCGCTTGCCTGGTTGCAAGTAAGCCATGAAGGAAGACCTGTGATGGAGTAAGTTTGCTCTGTACCGCCAAGGTTAATAATTTTGGCTTCAAATTCATATTCTGCAAATACTTCTTTCTGAATATTGAGCTCAAAATCGTCCCAAACAACGTTGTTTTTCTTGATATATGCAGACCATGTAACGGGTGATGCAATGCGGTTTTCCTGCAAATCTTCAATGCGTTCTACCGTGAATTCAAGCATACATTTTTCAATTAGCGATGCAGGTTCGTTTATGTTGATAACTATTTTATCTTCATTCACAACCCAATCGAAAGCTACATTTTGCACTGGTCTGGCGTCTTTGATGCTCGGAACATCTGTATGAGTAGAAGTGCCACCTGTTGCAATTGCATTTGTAGCTTTTCCACTTATATCTTCCAATGTTTCAATTAAATCTGCGCCCAAATTGTCGTACTTATCAAAAGGATAATAGGCCAAAAGTCCCATTTCGTCTCCTTTGAGCTTGCAATTCATATCCAAGAGGATTTGTTTACGAGTTTTAGCGAGATTCCAAATCCGAACTTCATCAATCATACCGTTGAAATTGCGGTCGAAGGTAGCTATCATGTCAGCATAATGCCTGCGTGCACCAAGTGTCATGTACGAACCGAGTAAACCACCAAAATTGGTGCTTTGTTGATACGCTTTCACTTCACCATTGATCAGTATTTGTGCATTTGCATTCCGATTTACGGTGAGTGCAAAATGATGCCATTTATTATCTGCAAAGTCTTCGCTGAGAGTCAGGTTTATACCATTATTGAGGGCATATAGTTTGCCGTTTTCATTGAAACCAACCAGCCATATATTTTTAAATGCAGGAGTAACATCGGTGCCATCGGCTTTTCCATTGGAGAAAAGAACTGTGTTTGTTTGACTTCCACCTTTGAAATAAAATTCGAGGGTGAAATTCATATCGTTGGTAATCACCACAGACGAAGCTGTATTCATAGATACACTTGCATTCGCGCCATCAAATACACGTGCATGTCCGTTCGGGAATACACGCCATTGGGCATTAAACAGATACGCATCGCGGTTACGGGCTTTGTCAATACTCGATATTCCTTGTGCTTCATCCATTGGCCAATACCCACTCAAACCTTCGTTATTGCCTACAAGTATTTGGTACATTTGGGCATAAACGGTTCCAAAACTAAGGGCTTTTTCCCAAATACGCAGTTCGTGCACAAAACCGTTGAAAAGTTTAGTGCTGCTCACTGATTTTCCAAGTGTCATACGTCCATTGGCATTGAAAGCAGAGGTCTGAAGTACCGATTCGCGTACAATTTTATCGTTCACAAACATGTCAAACTTTTTAGTTGCATAATTGTATGTAACTGCAAAGTGAATCCATGCGTCGGTATCGGTATACGTATCTTCCGAAACAATTAGCTGAGTTCCGGTTTTTGAATAAAACTTATTATCGGAATTGAAACCGATTTCGATACCGTTCTGAGCAAAGATAACGCCTTCGGTTGTAGCACCACGGCGTGCCCAAAACTCTATGGTCCACGATTTATTATCCAGATTTATACCATTTACAGCACTTGCATACGCGCTTATACCGTCGAAATACAAACATGCCTGATGGCGAATAGTATTGCCGTTGAGCACACCACGTACCGAGAAGTTGTTGGGAAGCAAACCACCATCGAAAATGGGTTCGTCGAACGAAATAAGTATATCGTCGTTGGCAGCAAGAATTCCGTCGCCGGGTTGAGGTGTTCCAAATACCTGAGGTCTTTTTACGTCTTTGATACCGCTGGCTATAACTGAGTTATTTGTGGTACCATCCACGCAAGATGAAACAACTTTCAGGTCATAATTTCTATCCTGCAACGAAGTCAAATTGAAAAGGTAATTCAGGCTAGGCTTGCTATTAATGAACATTTTAGGTTCATTTGCGGCGTTGTAGTCGTCTTCGTTTACATAGAATATCATGTCAGTAGCCCAGTTTGAAGTTGATGTTGATTTATACTGAAAGAGTATTTTATCAAACGACTGGTGGGCTAAATTGTAATTGCTGATATTGATGGTGAGAGTGGTATCAGTATTCGTGTTTACAATCCACTGATTTTCAGGAATCGACATATTCAAACTGGTACAAACCGGTTGGAAGTAAGCCGAAATCTTCACTTCATCAGATATATCGTCGCAAAGTGAGCCTAAACCTATGGTTATATCTGTATAATCATAGATATTGGGCTGTATTTGTTTCATGCTGATAACTTTGTTGATGGTTGTTCCGGCAGGAACTAAAATCAATCGTCCGTTACCAATTGGGCTGCCATCCATTTCTAAAAGTGCCCCATTCTGATTCGAAGTCTCGTCAATATATAGCATCAACCATAAGTCTTCGTTGGTTTCGCTGGCATTTGACAGTTGGAAGTTAAAAATAGCAGGTAAATCGGCTGGAACATTGGCCACTATTGGATTTGAGCACGAAATTTCAGGCATTTCGCGTTGCATGGTCGCTGTATTCAATGCTCTTCCGCGGTTGTAGTATTTGGTAAATGTACCACCTTCGAAAGGACATGAGGTTTGGCCACCACGGGTTATGAATACCGGCCCGTAAGCTGATACCATATCAATACTGTCGGGGCTGCTTGGGCTTACACGGAACCTGTTTTTTTGACGGCTTACCGGTTTTTTAACATCTACGCTTATATAGTCACCTTCGTTTCCATCGCTGAGCGAATACCCATACGTGGTGGAATTTTCTTCGGTTGTACCTTGCGAATTGGTTTTGCCGGACGATGTTGAAAGGTTCATTTTTACAGTAGATCCCATTCCCATGATTTCAAAACCAAGTTCTTGACTCAGTGATGTTTCTATGGCGAATGAATGTGAGAAGGAACGGTCGATAGCACTTGAAATCGAAACAGATTTTTCGTAAGAAGTACCTCCATCAAAAGACAGATTTTCTTCCAAAATAGATTTGTATTTTTCTTCCTCATTAAGAGCCAGATAATGAATCCATTGTTGAATTTGCTGATTATACATGGCTACAGAGTCGGTGTATACATATTTTGTATCCCAGTCTGCAGGTATTACAACATTATACGAGTCGCCACCTTCATAACCGTTTGCTGTATTGTTTCCGGTGGTATTGCTTGAACCGAAATCTTCATTTTCGGGGTCGCATATCACGCATTTATAAACATCGGTATTTGCAAGAAGCAAAGAGTTTCTGAGAGTGATCAGATTTGGAATTAAATAATTCTCAATGTGATTTTGAGTGTACATGAACATGGTTCCGTACTCCGGATTTACACGAAGACCGTTTACCAGCCCAATGTCGTAGGTTACACCTTTATCTTCAAAGGTTAATCCGGTAAAACATTCACCTTGCGATGTGGTATCCGGCATTACGCCCACCTGGCGCGATAAGCCATATACTATATTTGTAGCATAACCCACAAATACATCCCCGTCTGCTCCAACAAAATCTTCTGAATCGCTGGTTGACCAAGTTTGTGTAGTTGTGATATTTTGCGACATGGTTTCATTGCTGGTATAGTTGTATGACGCTTGTGTACCAATTTCGAAATTGTTGGTTGCACCGGCTTCGGTTATTACACCTACTCCAATACCTGCAAAAGTTACCACTTTTACTCCCAGTTCTACCTCAAGAGCAATACCTGCTGATACACCAAAATCAAAATCGTATGATTTAGAAGATGAGAACGATGCACCTTTTTCTAAATACGAATAACTAGCTGAACCCGGAGGGTCGCGAAGAATGGTTACCAACTCATTTGGGCCTGTTGTCACAAAGTTGCTTCCGGTAGGCATACCTCCTAATATATAGGATTTAAATTTCTCACCATTTGGAAGCCATTCGGTTGCAATGGAATTATTTTGCCCAGTGTGAGCCACTATAGTCATACTTAGCAAATAGTCGCCAATGCCGCCTGTAGTAATATTTGGCATACCGCCTGAAAATCTGTACAATACGGTACCATCGTCGTTGATATCATATTCATGTTTTTCCTGGTCTATGGCCAAGAAATTCTGAATTTCTACTTTTCCATCGCTTACCGGAACAAAATCATCAATATCGGTATCGCTATTTGTGTAAGGTTCAAAAACCGAAATTTTGAGTTTGTATGTGCCGCGTTGCAACATTACCGGATAAGCTGTTTTTAATGTACCATCTTCGTTTATCAACGAAACAAGGCTATCATTTTTAGCCCAAATTTCTGTTTCCCAGAACATGGGTTCACCATCGTTTCTAGTAACTGCAATAGAAGGTTTCGAGCGGTAAATCAAATCCATATTCTGGTTGTACTCTACACTGTCTATACGCAAAACACTGATGGTGTCGCCATATATATCCACTGTTTTACTGAGTACAATAGTATCTTTCTCTGTATAATTCAAGAGCGTACCCATAGTTAAATCTATGGTTGTATGGTATGAATTATCGTAGATATAATCGCCTGCAGTAATACCAGTAATTAAGTATTTTTCTGGCAATAAATAAGCTATAAACTCGCCGGTTACCGGATCTGGATTTAAACTGACCAGTTTGGGTGAATCTTTGGCAACGGAATATTTTGTTTCGCCTTTAGATACTTTTAATTCATTCTGATATATAAAATTCTTGAAAATGGTATCCACGCCATTCACTTTGTCAGAAAGATCGTATCCTTTTTGAGAAGTCAAATTAATCGTAGCATTTCCCAGATTATTGAGAGTGTGTCCCAGACCTTTCAGCTTAGAAGCTTCGCGAGGCCCGCCAGTAACTCTACCTATTACTTTTACCAAGGTGGTATCTATGAAATCAAGTCCTGAAATTGACTTTTGAAAATTGTAATTTCCATCATTCGGGAAACGTGCATTTTTAAACACGTGACCATTCATACCTACTTCAATAAAATGATTACCGATAGGAACTGTAATTTCGTAGTTGCCATAATCGTCGGATGATACCGGCATTCCATTTGATTGTACAACAATCTGATCGTCAATGTAGAACTGAACACCTTTCACAGGGAAATATGTATCCTTGTAGGTGATATTTCCTCTTATTTTGAAGGAGGCAATATCTATAAAATCTACATTGTTGTGAGTTGTAACCTCAGGCCCTATAAAACGGGTTTCGTCAGATGGATTGAACTCATGTACTTCGTATACCGGAACAAAACGATATACTGAACCTGCTGTTGCAAAAGGAATTCCGGCAATGATGTACTTGCCTTTATCATCTGTAATCCCTTTTACGCCTAATTGATTGCGGTTTGGAATGAGGCTCGCCCATTCGCTGTTGCGAACCAATCCGTGATTTTCATTGAATACGAAATTGCGTCCGGATCTGTCATAGAACACATTCCCGAAATTCTCATTTAAACGGTAATATGCCGACAAACCAACGTCAGAACCCATGATAAAAGCATCGACCGAAGCAAGTAATTCTTCTCGGGTAAATGATTTCTGCCAGATTCTTATTTCATTGATATATCCTTTGTAAAATTGGCCCAGTTTGCTTTTTCCAATCACGATACTTGAATCGTTGACGGGGGTTGTAGAAGTAAACTTAACAGATTTTATATAATATTCTTTGTAATTATAAAAAACCATAAGTAAGAGTGAATCTGCATTGCGCATAGCAGTTACATTGAAAAAAGTATCCACTTTTTCAGGGAAATTCAGAGTAACTACTTGCTCGCCTGCTGTGAAATTAACCTCACCTTGTTCACGGGTGATTTTGTAATCATCGCCCTTTTCGAACAAAGCGCTGAGGGTAGCATTTTCGGGCATGAACCATGCCTGGAATACAAAATTATTTTCAAATCCAAAATCGGCATCTGCTTTAGCAACAGGAACTTCAAGATATGAATCTGTTCCATTCAGGCGTATACTTTTCCCATTGAAATCGTCTTCAGTTTCGGCTATTACCCGAACACCTTCAACCGCATTTCCTCCGGCATAAGTAACTTTCCCGGATACAGTTCCGGTTGGTATTCTGAAACCGACACCCGCAACATAGTTCACGTTTTTAACTACTTCAACGGGTAGTGTAAATGTATAGCGTGCAACCACTGTGTATTCATAAAGTACATTAGATGCAGCAAACTCATCGCGCCATGTGCGCAAGTTGGCCGGAACCGTAGCTACGCGTACAGAGTCAGATTTGCTGCCTAATGTTTTTCTGTATATATAAAAATCTTTTATGAATTCGTCATAATGTATCAATTCCCATTTTAGCTGCACATAATCGCTATAGTATGCTTTCGACGAAAATAAATCGCCATCAAAAACCTCGGGCATAACGCCGGTTATAGTTACCGGAGTTTCTGTAGTACCGCTTACATTGGTAATGCTAACGGTGTAAACTGTTGTTCCAACTTCTTTTACAGTACCTGAAATTTCGCCGGTATGTAAATTTAATGAAAGCCCTGTTGGTAGTGCCGGTGAGATAGTATATGTTACTTCCTCGCCTTCAAAAGTCGAAATCAGTCGTACTTCAGTTTGGTAAATATTTGCAACTATAGAGCCCGGACTGTAAAACTCGCCGTCGGGTAAGCCTTCGTTTGTAACAAAACGAACCTGATTGCTGTAAAAAGTATAAGCTCCTACAGTTACAAATGCGCGGGCATAGTAGTTAGTTTCAGGAGTGAGTTTGCTGAGATTGGCTGTAAATTCGCCGGTTACAACAGCACCAGTAATTACTTCCACACTGTCTTCTACGGTAGGCGTGGCATGTATTGCGTAGCAAATACCGCGAGCTACCGGTTCGCCAAATCCTATAACTGCAATATTTCCTTTTATTTCAGCACTGCTGAAACTTTTAGTGATAACTTCAGTTTTTTCTAAAATAGGCACATCAAGTGTCGATTTTACAAAATTGGAAGTACAATTGCCACCAGAAAGAGCCATATTGGTGAATACGCCATGTCTGCCGGCTATTTTATCATATAAAAAGGCAATATCGATATTGTTTCCGCAATTTGTGCCTTGATTCATGGTATAATACCCCAACAAACCATTGGGTTTGCCGGATATTTCAAGACTCATGTTTTTTTCAATTTCAGTTTGGTTGAGCGAACGGTCCCAAATACGAATTTCGTCAAGCTCACCTTCGAAATCCATCGAATATCCGAATCCTCCAATATATTCAATGCTTGGATAAACGAATGGGTTGGTAGTTTTAATACCCGTATGCACCAGTTGACCATTCAGATAAATGCTAGGTATTTTATCAGTAAAAACGATTGCAATATGAGTCCAATCTTTTATTTCACCTTGGTAGGAAGCTATGTTTGCAAATCCGGTGGCTGAAGCAGTATAAACCTGCACACCATTGGTACCCGCAGAAACAATTGTGCCATAAAGAGAGTTGTCATATATAACAATTTGCTGCCCATCTATACCAAGAGTACCTTCCGCTACTACTGTGTGTTCTTTATTAGGTTTTACCCAAAATTCAAATGAGAAGTTATTCGGAAAGTTATATATTGATTTGAGTGTGATCATATCATCAGTACCATCGAAAGCGAGGGCATTTCCGGCACCCGGCCATGCAGTGGAAAACAGCATTTCCTTTCCATACACAGTGCCATTGGCATTAGTGGCATATGCACGTGCACGATACCATGTTGCAGGTTGCAACCCGGTAATCTTGGCTGTAAACTCAGTCCCGCTTAAGTTTGTAGATATAGCTTTGTTGCCTGATATTGTTGCACATCCGGAAATATTGTATACAATACCGTATTCGGTAGCAGTACCAACCAACAACGAGCCGCTTATAGTAGCTCCATCTTGAGTAACGTCAGACTCTATTCCAGTGGCAACATATGCATCAACCTGGTGGTTGATGAGTGCTTCGGAACTTACCCATCCGGAAGCCGCCGTATTATTAAGGCCTGTTAAGTCTAAGTTTATTGAGTTACCTGATTTATCGTTAACCACTGTACCAGTCGATCCATTAAAATCGTAATATGAAATCAATCCGGGTTCTACTCCCTTGAGTGACTTTTTGTAATTTGATTCTATTTCGCAGGCAGTGCGTGCATTGTCCCATATTCTAAGTTCGTCTATAGAACCTCCGTAAGGAATACCGGATGGAACGTAATACCCAAGTAATAGATATTGAGAGGTACCAGCATAATTTGCATTTGCTGTGCGAGTACCAACCAAAACACCATCTTTATATACACTTTGGGTTTTAGTATTCATATCATAAGTGGCAGCCCAATGGTGCCAATTTAAATCTGTAGTCGCCGTTGAAGTAAAATCGTCGCCATAAAAATTCATGCAAAACTGATTGCTCGCATTAAATCCAATATGCAGCAATTTATCTATATCACCAACGTTGCCATGTACAACAGCGTAATGGGTTTTGTTCAACACGGTAGGTTTTGTCCAAAACTCAATGGTAAATGATTTTTGTAACAAAGCAGGATTGAAGTAATTTTGGTAACCATAATCGTCAGTACCATCAAGAATAAGGGCACTGCCAGCCACACGGCCAACTGAAATGGTTTTTTCGGAGCTGTAGATTGTTCCATTTTCAGAAGTTGCAAAAGCACGAACAAAATATAACGTTCCTCGCTCTAAATTATCAATAACCATGTTGTAAGATTCTGCTCCAAAAGCTCCTTCTTCCTTCACCACTTCATTTGCAAGTGTAGGATTTGGCGAAGTACTATAAACAAATCCTCGTGTAGTTATTTCAGTAGACCAGCCGGTGCTTGAAATAGTAGAAAGCGCTGAAAAACTTGTCGCATCGACCTCGGCAACTGTAAACGCAGAAATCCGCGGATTTGCTGCAGTTGAAGGTATAAAATTGGAGGTGCAGTTGCCTTCAGTAAGAGCCATATTCTGGCATATAGCTTGATAACTACCGGTTTTATCCAAAACTACACTTGCTGCCAGGTTATTGCCACACGGAATACCTTCGTTAAAATCATAATAAAGGTTCAAATAGGCTTCGGTACCATAAAGTGTCCTATTGCACAAATCTGCCACTTCAGTATCTGCTAAGGCTGATGTGAATACACGAACCTCGTCTATTTCACCTTGCCAATATTCGTTTCCATAGTTGTATTGGTTACCAATAAGCAAATAAGCAGCAGAACCACCTGGCAACGCAGACCCTTTTGTGGCCACCAGTACACCGTCTATATACAAAAATCCATCGGTTGCAGTTTTTACTACAGTATAGTTGTGCCACATTCCATCCGCCGGAAAAACACCGGGTACCGCCCATGAATCCCCAATGCGAAGGGCAGTTCCGGCAAAGCCAAGATAGAAATTTGCACCTTGCGCCATAATTTCACGATACCCAGTAAGAGGTGCCGTGTTTTTTGCCCACACAGAAACTGAATAATCTCCTGTTTC
>JAIFMY010000074.1 GCA_020048155.1 Bacteroidota bacterium | reverse complement strand
CCTTTGCCTCGAGTCTGATTACGAGCCACTCACTTCAGTAGGCAATCAGATTCAATCTTGCATTTCTGTAAAAAACAAAATAGAGACTGAAATAGACCCCGAAGCCCCGGTTCAACTGAACAAAGGCAGTGTAATACGCAAAGGCATAAACACGGAACTGGATGAGATGAGAGAAATTTCGACCAATACCAAAGAGTTTATGCGCGAAATGCAGGAAAAGGAGATAAAACTCACTTCCATACCCTCGCTCAAAATTGGGTACAACAGCGTATTCGGGTATTATTTTGAGGTAAGGAATACGCACAAAAACAGGGTTCCACAGAGCTGGACCCGCAAGCAAACGCTGGTTTCGGCCGAAAGATACATCACCCCTGAGCTGAAAGAATTTGAATCGAAAATACTGAATGCAGATAGCCGGATAAATGAAATAGAAGCAGAACTATACACACAGCTGTTGAATTCGCTGATGGCTTATATCCCATCACTGCAAAACAATGCGCAGATAGTGAGCCAGCTCGATGTATTGGCATCTTTTGCCACCATAGCCCGCGAGCGTAATTACAGCAAACCGGTGGTACACGATGGCGACAGCATCGAAATCACCGATGGCCGCCATCCGGTAATTGAACTGCAATTGCCTCGCACCGAAACCTATGTTCCGAACTCGGTACTCCTGGATACCACCGAAAACCAAATCATCATCATCACCGGCCCCAATATGGCAGGTAAATCGGCTTTGCTCAGGCAAACGGCGCTCATAGTGCTCATGGCTCAAATTGGAAGTTTTGTGCCCGCCACTGCTGCAAATTTTGGGTATGTAGATAAAATATTCACGCGCGTAGGGGCTTCCGACAATATTTCTTCGGGCGAATCTACTTTTATGGTAGAAATGAACGAAGCTGCCAGCATACTCAACAACCTCTCATCGCGCAGTCTGGTGCTATTCGATGAGCTGGGGCGCGGAACCAGTACCTACGATGGTATTTCCATTGCCTGGTCTATAGCCGAATACATTCATGAGCATCCTCGCTCCAAAGCCAAGACCTTGTTCGCGACCCACTACCACGAGCTCAATGAGATGGAGAAAAACTTTTCACGCATCAAAAATTACAATGTATCGGTAAAAGAAGTGGGCAACAAAATCATTTTCCTGCGAAAACTGGAACGTGGCGGCAGTGAGCACAGTTTTGGTATACACGTAGCCCAGATGGCCGGTTTGCCCAAAAGCGTGGTCGAAAGAGCCAACCAGATACTTTCGGAGCTAGAGGGGGCCGTCACAAGCCACTCGCACTCACCCGCCAAAAAGGTAGAAGACATAAGCAAGCACCGCGAAGGCTACCAGCTAAGCATATTCCAGCTCGACGATCCGGTACTAAAGCAACTGCGCGACGAGATCAAAAGCATGGATTTGAACAACCTCACCCCCATTCAGGCACTCAACAAACTGAACGACATAAAACGAATTGTAGGACTCTAATACCCCCATATGCTTTTACATATTTCTTCGCTTCTCTTTTTCATACAAACCATGCTGGGCACGCTGCCTGCACCTGCCCAAACTGAAAGTGTAAACTGGATAAGTTTTGAGCAATTGGCTGCTTTGCAAAAAAAAGAGCCACGCATGGTACTTATACACATATACACCCCCTGGTGCGGGTATTGTAAGCGCATGGACAAAGAAGTATTCACCAACCAAACGGTGATACGCACCATCAATAAAAAATACTACGCCATAAAATTCAATGCAGAAAGTAATGTGAATATTGTATTCAACGGAAAAACCTATGCATACAATCCCAAATACTCCAAAAGGCGCAACGGAGCACACGAATTGGCTATAAAACTAATGAACGACAATACCTTATACCCATCCGAAATCATCTTAGACACCAGATACAATACCATTCAGTTGGTGCGCGGCTCATCCACTGCAGAAGACCTGATACAAGTACTTTCAGATATTTGATTTTATAAATAATTGAAAGTAAATCGGATAAAAATTTCATCGAAAAAAGTTCAAAAAATCTTATAAAAACATTTGGAGGATTGAAAATAGTTCCTACATTTGCATCGCAATTCTGAAAGAAACGCGGGAATAGCTCAGTTGGTAGAGCACAACCTTGCCAAGGTTGGGGTCGCGAGTCCGAGTCTCGTTTCCCGCTCTTTTTTTGAATGGAGCCCAGGTGGCGGAATAGGTAGACGCGCTGGACTTAAAATCCAGTGGCCATAATCGGCCGTACCGGTTCGATTCCGGTCCCGGGTACACCTTCAATTCAAAAACAAGAAACTTAAAACGCAATCCTCTTCGGGTTGCGTTTTTTTTGTCTTCTTTGCAACTATTCAGCCCTTTATCATTTCGGTGCCATTCGTTCCGGCATTTATCCCAAATTATAAAATTTTTAGCATCGCTCAGTATAGATTTCTACCATGCTTTTTTGTAAATTGGAGCACTAAAAATGCAATGAACATATGGCTATACGTATAGGAAGATGGGATTGTGGTGCATGCGGACATGTGGGAAATTTAGGCCCCGATACCAAGTGCAACCAATGCGGCTCACCCAGGCCCAGCAATGTAGTATTTTATTTGCCCTCAGATTCGGACGAAGTAAGCGACGAAAATCAAATCAGGAAAGCAAAATCGGGTACCAATTGGGTATGTGCATACTGTCAGGCGCAAAATACTGCCACCGATACCGTTTGTAACTCATGCGGTTCGCCCAATACTCCACAAGAAGAGCACCGCAAACTGGAAGAGAAAGTGTACGACCTGAGCGAAGTGCCTACCTCATCAGAAGACATCAAGCGCAACAAACAAACGCCACCACCTCCACCTCCTAAAAAAAGCCGCAAATGGCTTAAAATATTGGGAATTATAGTTGGAGTGGTGCTTTTCTTTGTATTCCTGTCCACCTTCAAGTCCGATGTGGACGTAAATGTAGACCAGAAACAGTGGTCGCGTACCATTAAAATTGAGAAATTTGATTTTGTAACCGAAGAAGACTGGCAAGTGCCTGCAGAGGGGCAATTGTTGGAAAGTTTTCAGGCCGTGCACCACCACGACAGGGTTTCTCGCGGATACGAAACCAAAACCCGCACTGTACAGGTAAAGGTTGGGGAAGAAAAATATGTGAGTGGTCAAAAAGACCTGGGCAACGGATATTTTGAAGATGTATACAGTACCCGCCCCATATACGAAGACCGCACCGAAACCTACGAGGAAGAAGTATTTGAAGACGTGCCCGTATACCAGACCAAATACAGATATAAAATAAAAAAATGGGCAGACGGCTGTTTACCCGCAGTTTGATGCCACCAATGCTGAGGTTCCCCTCAGGTCGGTAGATACGGTAGAGGTATACAAACTCATCATAACCGATCACTCCGGCGAAAAGCAGGAAGAGGAATGCGATTTTGCCTTCTGGCAAACCACCAAAGAAGGCGGCACCGTAAAAGCCCTGAAATCATCGGTTTTTGGTACATACTATGGACTGAATAGGGATAAAGAGTAATGTTTAACCACACTCGCATATATTTAAACAAATTTAATAGTTGGTTCTGCTTTTGAGTGTGCGCTATAGCATAACTTTGCATAAAAAAATAAATCTATGCGGTTTTCAAATCGTTTTATCAGAAATACAAGCCTTTTTGTACTTATAGCAAGTGTGTTGCTTGTAGCTGCCTGCGAGAAGGACATCACCGTGTCGCTGCCTCGCCCCGATAATATGATAGTGGTAGAGGGTGTGATAGAACCAGGAGAGGCGCCTTGGGTCATACTTACCCGCAATGCTGCGTATTTCGACAAAGTGGACATTACAACCCTTGGCAAACTCATTGTGCAAGATGCAATTGTAACCATTAGCGATGGCACTACTACCGACACACTTAAGTTCAGAATAGATCCGAATATTTTCCCCTATGTGCGCTATACCGGAAACAAAATAAAAGGTGTGGAAGGGAAAGAATACACCCTGAATATACAAGTGGATGGAAAAAAAATCAGTTCCAAAACCACCATTCCCAAAAGTATTCCCATAGATAGCCTCGTGTTCAAACTCGAAAAGCAATATGAGGTGGATAGCCTCGGGTATGTGTGGCTCAACTTCAAAGACCCACAAGATGCGAACAATTATTATCGCTTTTTTACCAAAAAACTTGGTGTAGACAGTGTATTTGTTCACCCTTTTGCTTCTACCTTGTCCGATGAACTCGTTAATGGTCAGGTAATACAGTACCCGCTCTACCATGGCCGGAATTTCAACATCTTGCCTGATGATACCAGCCAGACTGAGCAGGAAGGCCCGGCCAGTTTCATGTATAAAGCCGGCGAGAAAGTGGTGATTAAACTTAGCACTATGAATGCTGAGCATTTCAGGTTCTGGTCTAGTTTCGAAAATCAACTCTCAAGTGGGGGCAATCCGTTTGCCGCTCCGGCATCGGTACTCAGCAATATAGAAGGTGCGCTGGGCATATGGGGTGGATACGGAGCACGTTACGATACCATTTCGGTAGAAATGCCAGTGACAAAATGACAGCATCATATGAACATATCTGCATATTTAGCTGAATTTAATTTACGGTATTGATTTTGTCAGAAAAACAGTATATTTAAAATAAAAAACTATCATGGATTTCTTTAAACCACTTAATGTAGAATCTTCTTCGGTTCAAAAAGAACTGACTGGTGAAAGTGAAAAGATTGAATGTCTGATTCTTGGCTCAGGCCCTGCCGGATATACTGCTGCCATATATGCAGCCAGAGCAGGTCTGAAACCTGTTATATACCAAGGACTTGAACCTGGTGGGCAGCTTACTACTACCACCGAGGTCGAGAATTTTCCGGGTTACCCACACGGCATCACAGGCCCCGAAATGATGGAGCAACTCAAAGAACAAGCCGAGCGTTTTGGCACCGATGTACGTTGGGGCATGGCTACCAGCACCGACCTGAGCCAAAGGCCTTTCAAAGTGGTAATAGACGAAGAAAAACTGGTGGAAGCAGAAACCCTGATCATAGCTACCGGAGCTACAGCCAAATATTTGGGAATAGAATCTGAACAACGCCTGAAGGGTGCCGGCGTGAGTGCTTGTGCTACCTGCGATGGTTTCTTTTACCGTGGCAAAGTAGTAGCTGTAGTAGGTGGTGGCGATACTGCCGTGGAAGAGGCTACCTACTTGGCCGGACTTGCAAGCAAAGTATACCTGATTGTGCGTAAACCTTTCCTCCGTGCTTCTAAAGCCATGCAGGAACGCCTTACCCGCATTCCGAATCTGGAAGTGCTGTATGAACACACCACCAAAGAGATTTTGGGTGAAAGCAATGTAACAGGCATAGTACTTACTAAAAAAGGCGGAACCGCAGAAGAAACTGAAGTGACATATGATATCGACGGATTTTTCGTAGCCATAGGCCACTCACCCAACTCAGAGATTTTCAAACCTTGGGTAACTACAGACGATAATGGATACATCATCACCACTCCCGGAACTACAAAAACCAATGTAGCTGGGTTATTTGCCTGTGGCGATGTACAAGACCATGTGTACCGCCAAGCCATCACCGCAGCCGGAACAGGTTGCATGGCCGCCCTGGATGCTGAACGTTTTCTGAAGGAACAGATATAAGATTAATGTCAAGTAAAATATTCATTTAATGCAATTTAGCCCTGACAGGGTTTGACCCCTGTCAGGGCTTTTTGCTATACAAGACCTCCAATCGTCCGACCTAATGACCTCCAATCGTCCGACGAGGACATTGGAGCGTCAAAACAATTTGTGGTATACTTCACGATTCGATGTCCGTGCCGGACGATCGAATGTGGTGGGACTGCGACCTCCAATCGTCCGACAGGACATTGGAGCGTCAAAACTGTTTGCGTCATTCTGATATTTCCAATACTATTTATACATTTAAATTTGTTATATCCAATACTATTTTAATTTTAACTATGCCAAATCCAATACTATTTATAATTTTTATTCATATATTTGAAAAAAAATGGAATGGAACGCAACATCGAAAAATACTTGGTAGATTGGAAAAAAAATCCCGATAGAAAGCCTTTGATTTTAAGGGGCGCAAGACAAGTTGGGAAGACTTATTCCATCGATAAATTTGCAAAGGAAAATTATCGCTATTATCTCAAAATCAATATTGAACAAGATTCCATATTAAAAAATATATTTGATAGCAAACAACCATCAAGAATCATTGATGAGCTCACAGTTTTATATCAAATACCTCTGTTAGACAGCGAAAGCCTGCTATTTATAGATGAAATTCAAATGGCTCCAAATGCCATAGCAGCATTACGTTATTTTTATGAAGAACGACCTGGACTACACGTCATTGCAGCCGGCTCGCTGCTTGATCATACCTTAAACGAAATGAAGTATTCCATGCCTGTAGGAAGGGTCGAGTTTGCATATATGTATCCACTTAATTTTAACGAATTTCTACAAGCTCTTGGGCAAATTGGACTGGTAAAAGCCCTTGAAAAATTTACACCAACACTTGACTTGAGTACAGCTATTCACGAAAAGTTAAAAGAATACCTGAGATTATATTTCTTTATCGGGGGTATGCCTGAAGCTGTGAATGCGTATGTTAAGCATCAGGATTTGCTCAAGGTTGAAAAAGTACATTCTGATATACTTTCATCCATAGAATATGATTTTGCAAAATATGGGACACGTAAGCAACAGGAATATTTGAAAGACGTACTTCGCTATTGCGCTAACAATATAGGGCGAAAAGTACGATATGTAAACATAAACAAAGCAGCAAATTCCGAAATGCTGAAAGACGCATTATATAAATTGGGAATGAGCAGAATCATACATTTGGTGCATCGTACAAAATCATCGGAAGTTCCGCTATCAAAGTACGAGGACAAAGATGTATTTAAACCATTATTCATGGACATAGGCCTGGCATGCAGAATTGCAGGAATAAAACTTACCGATATAAGTGACCTGGCCGCTGACTTTGAGGGTGCGCTCGCAGAACAATTTGTAGGGCAAGAAATGATTGCAGCCGGTGATATCTACTCTGAGCAGAAATTGTATTATTGGCAACGCGATGCAAAAAACGCCAACGCAGAAATCGATTATCTTTACCAGATTGACAACAGGATATTCCCTTTAGAAGTAAAAGCAGGTAAGCGAGGCACTCTAAAATCCTTGCATGTCTTTCTGGCTGAAAAGAACAAAGACATTGGCATAAGACTGAATTTGGATCTTCCAAGTTTTGGTGAAAACTTAACAGCAAATCCGAACCTTCCTGATAAAGAAACCATAAGCTACAAACTCTTATCGTTGCCTTTATATTTTGCAGGTAAACTCAAGCATTTTGGTAACATTCTAACACTGCAATGATCCTTTGCGTCATTCTTCACGATTCGATGTCATATCTTCCAGACCTGCAAGGTTTTGAAAACCTTGTAGGTCTTTTTACTGCATCTTCCAGACCTGACAGGTTTTGGAAACCTGTCAGGTCTTTATACTGCATCTTCCAGACCTGACAGGTTTTGGAAACCTGTCAGGTCTTTATATGTTGATTTTCTGCACCTTAGCCCTGACAGGGTTTGAAACCCTGTCAGGGCTTTTTACTGCCACGACCTCCAATCGTCCGGCAGGACATTGGAGCGTCAAGCCTAGCCCAATAAATAAAACATACATTTGCTCCGGGAAATTTACCCATAAGGCTCTAACCGTTTGTTGCGCGGTGGCAGCTGGAACAACAACGCAGACAACTGTCGCGTTGCTAACCGTAACAACAACTCGCCCAGCAACCGCAACAACAACATCGGCTTCCGCCTTTCCAATAAGTTTCATCTTCCGGTGCTGCATGGTTTACGGACAATGCAGGTGTGAGAGAAATTTCCAGTAAATTTTCCGGTTTGTACCCACATTCATTGCGGTACATCAAAAATTCCTGCCTGTCGGCTACAAGTAAACATATGTTGAAAGATGCCGACAGGTTTTTTATTATCAGATTTAATCTACTCTTCATATTGATTCACCCAATAATTAATTAACTACTAATCTGATGCAAATAAAAATCTTTACGGTTGCGTACAACGACCAAAAACAAACTTTTGATACCACGGAAATGGACAATTTCCTTGCAGACAAGAACGTACTTGCCACTGAGCGGCATTTTATAAAAATTTTCGACTTATATGTATGGACAATTGCTGTAGAATATGAGTGGAAAAATGCCATACAACGACGCGAAGCCTACAAAGCCCAGAATGAACTGGAACAAACTCTCATAAGCTGGCGCAATGCTCTGGCAAAGAAAAAGGGAATTCCGCCCTACCTGATTGCTACCAATAAGCAAATAATTGATATGGCACAAAAGAAGCCCAAAACCCTAAAAGGGCTGGAAGCTATAAGGGGCTATGGCAGCAAAAAAATTGAGGAATACGGAAAGCAGATTATTGAAATTGTACTTAAACATACCGAAGATGGCGAATCCGGAAAACTATAAAATATTTGTGCACTGGTACAAAACCATGGACTGGATTTTGGATAAATGCGAAAAAATGCCGGTAAACACTCGTTTTACCATTGCCAACCGCATGGGGGCGCTTTGTGTTGAAAATATTGAATTGCTTGTGGAGGCGATATATCGCAGCAACAGGCGCGCTTATCTGGAATCATTTAATATGAACCTTGAAAAGCTGCGGGTATTTTTCAGGATATGCCATGAGCGGCGATATATATCGCACGAACAATACCGATATATCGCAGCAGAAATAAACGAAGCAGGTAAAATGTGTGGAGGCTGGCTGAAATCATGCGCACAGTAAAAAAACTTTACCCACTGCTCTGCGATTTTTCGCACTTGCTGCGAGCCTACCATAAGGCATTTGCCGGAACAAAAAATACGGAGGCTTACCGTTTTTGCTTTCACCTAGAGACCGAATTGCTTGCCTTGCAGCAGGAATTGGCCGATATGAGCTACCAGCCCAAGCCTTACCGATATTTTGAGATATATGACCCCAAGCAGCGAACCATTTCGGTAGCTGCATTCAGAGACCGTGTGGTACACCATGCCATAGTGGCTCTGCTGGAGCCTATATATGAGGCCATATATATGCACCACAGTTATGCTACACGCAAAGGCAAAGGAACATACAGTGCCATAAAAGCAGCCCAAAAGATGCTGCGCCGGAACTACTGGTACCTGAAAGCCGATGTACGCAAGTATTTTGAGAGCATAAACCCCGATGTGCTCATGCAATGCTTGCAAAAAAAGGTAAAAGATGCCAACTTTATGACCATAACCGAACGTATTGTGCGCAATGCACCTGCCACATCAGGCCTACCCATAGGCAATCTTACCAGCCAGTTTTTTGCCAATGTGTACCTGCATGAGTTGGACATGTACGTGCTACACCAGCTTAAACCGGAAGGCTACATACGGTATATGGACGATTTTGTACTCTTTAGCAACGACAAACAACTACTACAAGCTGCGCTGTTGGAAATACGAGCATACTTGGACACCACACTGCAATTGCAACTCAAAGAAAAAGCCGTTCAGATAAACCACGCCGCACATGGTCTGAGTTTCTTGGGTACCCGCATATTCAGGGGTACCATACGGGTGCGCCAGCAAAACCTGCGGCTGAGTCTGCGCCGCCTGCGGCTAAAGCACCACTTGTACAAGCGTGGGAAACTGGAAGAAAGCCGCTTTTTGTGCTCGGCCAACAGCATAATGGCACATTTGGGAAAAACCGACAGCCTGCGGCTGAGGCAGCAGCTACATTTTTTGTACCGCGATGCGCCACCCTACACCAAGCGAAAGCCTCACTCGGAGTGAGGCTTTCGCTAAATGTAAAAAAAAAATGAAAAACAAAAAAACTTGCAAAAGGTAAAAAGGTAAAAACCCAAAAACTTACAAGTTCCTGGAAAGGCGGAAGCCGATGAGGACGTTGCGGTTGCTGGGCGAGTCGTCGTCACGGCTAGCAACGCGACAGTAGACTGCGTTGAGGCCCCAGCTGCCACCGCGCAACAAACGGCTAGAGCCGGATATATCGCCAAAAGGATTGGTTTGTAACTCGCTTGGGTATGTGCCCTTCCAATCCCAACACCACTCCCATACGTTGCCATGCATCTGGTACAATCCCCAGGCGTTTGGCTCAAAACTTTTTACGGCCACCGTCTTTCCGCGATATTCGCCTTTGGCATTGCCATTGTAAGGGTAATTGCCATTGTAATTGGCCTGAGAGGTGGTAATGTTGTTGCCAAAGGCAAAAGGTGTACTTGTACCGGCACGTGCTGCATATTCCCACTCGGACTCAGTGGGTAGGCGGTAGCCGTTGGCTTCTTTATTCAGGCTTACTGTCCATTTTATATTGTCAGAGCTATTGCTGTTGTTGGGGTCTTTTTTGTTTTTGTCTATGCTGTAATAGGGCTGCAAGCCTGCTTTCAGGCTCAGGGCATTGCAAAATTCTATTGCATCATACCAGCTTATTTGTTCTACAGGCAAATCATTGCCCTTGAAATTGCTCGGATTTGATCCCATCACGCTTTGCCACAATGCCTGACTAACCTCAGTTGTAGCCATATAATAATCAGATAATGTAACTTGGTGTTGTGTTTCATCACTACTTCTATCTACTTCACTATTGGGGCTACCCATTGTAAAGGTACTCCCCTTCACCGCCACCATATCGAAGCTAACTCCGGACTTGGTTTCGGTGTAATTGGAAAAGCCGGTAATATTGGTATTGCCACACAGTCTGGCTATTTCGGCATTGGCCTGGCTTATGTATTTGCCGCTTGGGTAGGCTGCTTTGTAGGCCTTGTAGCCATCACAGGTATTGGTGCGCTGCGCAGCCTGCCAAGCGGTTAGGTCGGGATCGGAGGCTTCATAGTAAGCTTTCACCTTAAAACAACAATTGGTATAGGTAAATGATTTATCGGGGTACCATTCTATGAATTTTCCTTTTCCTGCAGTCACATTCTGGCCTATATGCCCTTTTGTACCTTGTAATATTTGTCGGAAATTGCCATCACATGTTTCGGATATATAAAGTTCAACCCTGAAATTATTGGTGGTGGAAACGCCAATGAGGTCGTAGTATATGGCCACTTTGTCGCCTTGCTCAAAGAACAGCACCTTTTCTACCTTTTGGGCATTAATTGCATGAGTAATAGCAAACAGCAATATGAAGTTATATAGAATCTTATGCATTGAGTATTTCATGGTTTGTCTTTTATTACACATACAGGAAAACGGGCAATGCCTGTTTTAAAGTTGCCTTGCATAGGGTGTTGTTTGCCGCCTGTGAGGTTTTTCACCCGTTCCTTTACATAGAGTTGCAACTCGTCATAGCTCAGTATATAGTCTTTGTCAATATCACCTTTACCCTGCTGCATAGCTTCGAGCATGGCGTAGGTAAAAGCTCCGTGTTTCCAGTCGGCATGTTCCCACGAATTCTGCGAGCCAGTAGAAGAGAGCAGCATAAGCACACCTTTCTCGTTACTGTTCAGGTCATTCACAGCATCTTCTATGTTTATGTTGGTGGCGCCTTTGCTGCCTTCGGCCAGCAGGTTTCCACTGTGGCATGCATCTATAAACATCACGGTTTTGCACTTACGCTTATTGAGGGTTTCAACTTTTTTTGTTATTTCATGAAAAGCATATGCATCGGCTTCTAGGCTGCTTAGTTGAGCATTATATGTCATCAGATAGCTTTCGCCATATAACTGAAATGCATGTGAACTAATGGTAATTATGGCTACATCTCCCTCAGAAATATTAGATAATAACCAGTTTAATCCATCCAAAATTCCCTTTCGCGTAGCCTGCTCATTGATTATAACTTTAGTTTGAACCCTGTTATAGAGTACTCCTTCTTGCTTTTTAAACTCTTCGGCCAAGGCTTGTGCATCGGCATGCGCATATTCGAGGTTGGTAAAGCCAGATTCACCAGCTTTAATGAGTTCTTTGCTTATGCTGTATTGGAATTTGGAAATACCAATGCTCAATACATACAGGTTTGGGCGTCTTAGCTCCGGGACCACTTCTTTCACCACTTCAAAATTCACCGTTTTTATGGTGGCATTGCCCAACATATCGGTGGCTATGAGTTTTACGGTATGCTTGCCTACCGGGAACGCGATTCGCTCATCGAACTGACCTTTTACTATAGTAAGTTCTTTAGAGTTTATTGCATCAGACTGCAATACCAGTTGTTTCACGCCTGATGCATCATCTATCACCCCACTGAATTTAATTCCTGTAGTAAGAGCGGCTCCTTTGCTTGAGCCAATATCTAGCGTAAGTGCTATGCGCTCGGCTTCGTCGGGCTTACTTAATATCATTTTGGGGCCTTCGGTATCGGTGCCTCTGGCACCGCCGTTGTCGGTAATTTTGTTTTCGCCCACCACTATTTTCAATTCCTTGGCTTCACTTATAGCCTCTACTGATTTGGTAATGGTTTGCGCCCACATGCTGCCAGATATTAGCATTGCAGCTAACAAAGCAATGGTTTTACTTATATTCTGCTTCATTCGAAAATAATTTTATAAAAAGTTCAAGGTCAAATGGAACATCCAAAATTAAATTCATGCTTTCGGCATGAATGTATCGCATGGGTGTTTCATATCTTTACTCTGCTTTTGTAAGAATATTTAATTCATATTTTCCAAGTTCTTGCTTGGTAACCAAGCCTTTTTCACTCAGGCTGAGTATTTGCTCCCAGTTGTTGGTAACCAGGGTGTATTGCCCATAAGCCGTTGTGCTCAATGCTTCAAATTTAGTAGTTTGGGCATAAACCAACAATTTTTCCTCTCCAAAAGGTTCAGAACAAAGAAAAGTAAGGGGAATTGTTTGCCAACTGTTTAGCTTATCGGCGTCAACCTTCAGATTATCGAGTAAAAGAATGACAGAATTATCGGCCATTCGATAAAGCACACGTAAATAAGCAGGTTTGTTTATTTTGTAGGAAATCTGAATTTCGTCTTTGGCTTTAAAAACTGGAGATGTACCCTTGTTGGTGCTCGCAGATACAGTGAGATTTTCTATGTTAGAGTTGGATGCTTTGTAGCTATTGTCTACCTGCGTTTTCAGTTGTCCGGGTTTTGAAACTGCTTCTACTGATGTATCGCGCCACTTTGTACTATCTACTATATCCGTAGAATCTTTAATAGTATCGGTAGTGCTCGTACCTGATGGATCGCGAAATACGAAAAAAAACACTACCACCAATAGGACACCTATAAGCACAAAAGCGCCTGTATAAAAAACCTTTTTCGATTTCACAGGTACACCTGCGATGCGGTTCGCAGTCTGTATCTCTACTGCTTTAATCAGTTCTTTAAATCCGCTTTCGCGGTGCATTTGCGGGGTAAGAGAGTTTATGTCTTTCAGTATGTTGCTTATCTCGCCAAAGTTGTTCATTATCTTGCGGTACACTTCCCAGTCGCTGCCTATCACGGTGAAGGCATCGGTACCATGTTGCGCCACAGCGGCATCAAGCTCCGCTTTTTTCTGCTTCCAATAGTTGAGGTACTCCAGCCTCTGCATAGGTTCAAATATTTTGGCATCGCCTAGCACAATCGGGAAAATACGTTCCTGAAATTTCAGGTTGCGGTAAATCTCGAGCAACTCGTACATGCAGTAGGGTGAGCGCAGGTATTTGTCGGAAATGACTACCACCACAGCCTTTCCGGCACCTATTTGGTTCATGAAATCGGTTATCATGCCTTTGAAGCCGAGGTCGCGCTTATCGCGGATGAGGGTGATGCCTTTGTCCTGAAAGGCTTTGTCTAGTTCATTTACAATGTTTTCGCTATCGCCACCCCAAGCGTAGGATATAAATATTTCAGGATTTTCCATCGTAGAAAGAAGTTTTATAGAGCAAATATACATTTTTTAACGATTCACAAAACCTTTGGAAAATAGAATTTTAGAGGGGACGAAGGCATGAATGATGATAAAAAATCTGGTAAGGCACGAAGGCACGAATTTTTGACGAATGAAAGCAATTTTCAAATACTTAATTTGCGGGTATGATTTCGTATTTATTTCGTGAGTTTGTGGCAAAATAATCCTTAAACTCGTTATTTTTGTATGAGAACTTTAAACGAATGGGATTTGAATTCGAATACAACTAAAATATCATATAAAAAGGCATTGGAAATGCTACATGCAGGAACTCAGGTAGTGCAAGAAGATATAGTATTTACTGATGAGTTGGTAGACTGGCTAGATGTTCAAAAACTCAACGATGCGGGCATTCGGGTTCCCAGACACCTGATACATTACGATGACGAAACAATAGATTATACCGACCACCCATCCATCGAAACACTGATAAACGAGCAATCATATGCTGAAGTATTTACAGTATCGTTCGATCCGGAAATTGCCAAATGGATAAGGAAATACGATATTGATTACAATATCCTCATCAATGATTTCATGAAAACTATCTATAAATCTGTTCAAAAGGTAAAGTAAATCTCATTCAATTTACTGGCATTTTTCACGATTCGATGTCCTACGGACGATCGAATGTGGTAGGGATGGGCTTCCAACTTTGCCAAAGTTTTGGAACGTTGGCAAAGTTCAGATTTGCGTATCTGGTACCACTACCTTTGGCAAAGATTAAATAAATTCCAACTCCAGTGCCATCTTTTCATCAATTTCACGTTTATGGAACGCCTGAAAATTTTCCTTATCATGAAACCATTCAATCACCTCATCGCGTTTGATAGAAGTTGCTTTGGATGAAAAAAAGCTTTCAAACGAAGTGTACTTCCAATCCCGTAAATCATTCACAAAACCATGGTGCACAGGATTGAAATGAATATAATGTATCAGATTGCGAAAGTATTCATCAGAGGTAATGAGCTTGCGCTCGAAAGGGCGTTCGAATAAGCTGCCTTTTCGGGCTTGTTGTTTGTTGAACGCCTGTGCATAGGAATTAAATAAATTTGAGAATTGTTTTGAAATAAAGTCGTTCATTTCATAAGCCCTGACAGGATTTGGAACTGCATTCCCAGCCCTGACAGGGTTTTGAACCCTGTCAGGGCTTATCAACCCTTGAAGGGCTCCTAACAGGTCGTGCACCGGTTTGATGCGCGTCGCCAAATGAAAATGATTTGGCATCAGGCAATATGCGAAAGTATCTGCAATAGGTGAAATGTATTGTTTGTATTTTTTGAGGAAGAAAAGATAGTTCTCGTCTTTTACAAACAAGTTTTCCTTGCCAACGGCATGGTTGTATATGTGGTAATATCTATCCGGCTCCAATGGTTCTTTGCCTTCCATATTTAAGAGTGTTGTAGGTTAATTTAAAATATATTATAATGCTGTTATATTGATTTTTAGCCCTGACAGGGTTTGAAACCCTGTCAGGGCTTCTAGTTGTATCCACCAGCCCTGCACGGTTCTGAAAACCTTGCAGGGCTTTTTGCTACTACTTGGCTATATATTTCTCAAAATTGGAGGTGTAAACCGTTTTGAAATCCCCTTTCTCGTCGGCATAGATGAAATAGGCTGCCAATTCGGGATGGGCATTCACAAACTGCATCGCACTATCCAGCTGCATCACCATGCAGGCGGTGGCATATGCATCGGCCGACATACAATCGGTAGCAACAATGGATGTACTCAGCAAACTGCCGCCCACGGGATATCCGGTCACCGGATTGATGGTATGCGATATTTTTTTATCCCCTTCCTGATAAAATTTCCGATAATTGCCCGAAGTGGCCACACTCACCCCCGAAATGGCCAGCACCACCTGAAGTTCACGGTTCTCGGCCAGCGAGTCTTCTACAGGCTTATCAACCCCAATTTGCCAAGCCGTGCCGCGCGAATTGATGCCTTTGGTGCGTACTTCCCCTCCAATTTCTACCATATAATTGCTCACTCCATTGTTTTCCAGAAAAAGGGCAATCACATCCACGCTATACCCCTGGGCAATGGCATTTACATCTATCTGAATGCGGGGGTCGCTTTTTATGAGCAGGGCATCATTCAATTTTATTCGATTATATCCTACAAACTGCAGCAAGCTAT
The DNA here is from genome assembly GCA_020048155.1 of Bacteroidota bacterium. Lineage (GTDB taxonomy): Bacteria > Bacteroidota > Bacteroidia > Bacteroidales > DYOH01 > JAIFMY01. The sequence goes on along the minus strand of JAIFMY010000074.1, from coordinate 24,019 downwards.
CCAGTATATGCTGGTCTACCTTCTGTTTTCTGTCTTTTCCAAAACCCCAAACCCTTACCACCGGGCCTACGGTCATATCGAACTGCCCGTTGGTCTGGGCAGATATCTCCTGGCCTCTGCTCACTACCCTGCTCAGGTGCTCATCTAACTGATTGGTTTTATTTTCGTTTACGTCATTTATAAGCGAGCCTTCCTCATAAATAGAAAGCGAGTGATTGAGTGCTCTGAACATACTGTCTACTTGCTGCGAAAAATCTTTGTCCTCAGGATGTAAATACGTGATGCTGAAAGTGGAACCCTGTGCCTCACCACGCAGATATATGTACTCAGGATCAGCTTTTGGTGTGCAGGAAGCAGCCAGAACTAATGTCAGCCACAGAATGACCTTGTATTGTAATGAGAATGTTTTCATGGAATGCCAATTAATATTTTTCATGTAAAAATAAACGCCTGCCGGATAATTCCAACAGGCGCTTAAACAAAATATGTGTGTTACTACAGATGAATAGCTATGAACCAAAATCGTCGTAAGCAATCATTTCTTCAGGTACTCCTAAATCGTAAAGCATTTTTTGAACAGCAGAAATCATCATAGGAGGGCCACACAAGTAGTACTCAATTTCCTCAGGCTCCGAATGTTTGGATAAATATTCATCAAAAATCACTTTGTGAATAAATCCGGTTTTCCCGGTCCAATTGTCTTCAGGACGAGGTTCGGAGAGGGCAATGGTATAATTGAAATTCTCATTGTTGTTTTGAATGGCATCAAAATGCTCCTGATAGAAAATTTCGCGTTTTGAGCGGGCACCATACCAGAAAGTAGCTTTACGGTCTGTGTGTTCAGTTTGGAACAGGTGGAAAATATGTGAACGCATAGGAGCCATACCTGCACCACCGCCAATAAACATCATCTCGCGTTTGGTAGGTTTTATGAAAAACTCACCATAAGGACCTGAAATGGTTACTTTATCCCCCGGTTTGCGTGAGAATATAAACGAAGAGCATATTCCGGGATTAACAGCCATGAATCCATTTTTTGCACGATCCCACGGCGGAGTGGCGACACGAATATTCAGCATTACAATATTCCCTTCGGCAGGATGGTTGGCCATAGAATAGGCACGGTAGGTATCTTCGGCGTTGTTCATGCGCAAATCCCACATCTTGAATTTGTCCCACTCATCGCGGTATTCGTCTTCTACCTCTACGTCTTTAGAAAAGTCGACGTGCAGATTGCCTGGAACATCTATTTGTATATATCCACCTGATCTGAATTCAAGATGCTCACCTTCAGGAAGTTTAACCACAAATTCTTTTATATAAGTAGCCACATTGTTATTAGAAACCACTTCACATTCCCATTTGCGAATGCCCATGACTTCTTCGGGAACTTCAATCATCAGGTCTTGTTTTACTTTCACCTGACAACCAAGTCGCCAATTATTTTGTTGTTCTTTGCGGGTAAAATATCCGGTTTCGGTAGGCAATATAGAACCACCACCCTCATGAACCTGGCAACGGCACATACCGCATGTACCTCCCCCACCGCAAGCCGATGGAAGAAATATTTTACTGGCAGATAAGGTACTGAGCAGTGTAGCTCCAGGATCAACTTCAATCACATCTTTATGATTGATAGTCACTTTCACCTTCCCTTTGGGAGTAAGTTTTGCTTTTGCATACAACAGCACCGATACAAGCAAGAGTATAATAATCAGAAAGACCATTATTCCGGTAAAGATGACTGTAGAGTTAGATACTAACGATATCATTTTCTTAAATTTATAAGATTATAACTTAATTCCCATAAAGCTCATGAAAGCAATAGCCATAAGCCCGGTAATAATAAAAGTAGAGCCCAGGCCTTTCAGAGGTGCCGGAATATGGGAGTATCTGACTTTCTCGCGTATGGCTGCCAATGCAACTATAGCGATAGCCCATCCGAATCCTGAGCCAAAACCATATACAGTAGCTTCAGCTATAGTAGCATACTCACGCTCCTGCATAAAGAGCGAACCGCCCAATATGGCGCAGTTTACGGCTATAAGTGGCAGGAATATGCCAAGAGAGTTGTAAAGTGCCGGGGCAAATTTTTCCACAATCATTTCCACCAACTGTACCATACCAGCTATGATGGCAATAAACATGATAAAACTTAAGAAACTAAGGTCAATATCGGCAAATTCTTCGCCCAGCCAGCTAAGCGCACCTGCTTTAAGCAAGTAGTTCTCCATAAGCCAGTTAACCGGAACAGTAATCACTTGTACAAAGACAACTGCAATTCCCAATCCCAAAGAAGTATTCACAGTTTTGGATACCGCCAGGTAAGAACACATACCTAGGAAGTAGGCAAAAATCATATTATCGATAAATACCGACTTTACAAAAATATCTAATAAATTTTCCATAGAGTTTGCTTATTTTTCGATGAGTGAACTAACTTTCGCACGCTGAATCCAGATAATGATACCAATAGTGATAAGTGCCATAGGAGGCAATATCATAAGACCATTATTCTCGTATCCTGCAGCATAAAAACTGTTTGGAATTACTTGAAATCCCCATATAGTGCCACTACCGGTAAGTTCGCGCAAAAATGCTACAGCAATAAGTATAAGACCGTATCCGGCACCATTGCCAATACCATCTACAAATGAAGGCCAAGGTTTGTTGCCAAGCGCAAAAGCCTCGAGACGCCCCATGATGATACAGTTTGTAATAATAAGCCCTACGAATACTGAAAGCTGCTTGCTCACATCGTATACATATGCTTTAAGTATTTGGTCTACAATAATAACCAACGCCGCTACTACTACCAACTGAACAATAATGCGTATGCGAGTAGGTATGGTATTGCGAAGCATGGAAATAATCAGGTTTGAAAAGGCGGTAACTATGGTTACTGAGAGGGCCATTACAAAGGCAGGCTCCATTTTTACAGTTACTGCCAATGCCGAGCATATACCCAGAACCTGAACCGTAATCGGGTTATTCAGGTTAAGAGGCTCGGTTAGCAATTTCATATTTTTAGACATAGCTCTATATCGTTTATTGTTTATTCTGAACAAAATATTTCTCATATGCCACCAGGCAATCGCGCAACATGGCTTCTAAGCCTTTGGATGTGATAGTGCCACCTGAAATACCGTCTACACCATGGTCGGTATCGCCTGCCATAGCAGATGCGCCTTTCCCACCTTTGTATACATGTATGGAAGTGAATTTTCCACTGGCATCAAAAAGTTTTTTGCCTACGAAAGGTTCCTGAAACCAATCCTTGTTTATTTCAGCACCCAAACCAGGTGTTTCCCCTTTGTGGTCGAAAACGGCACCATGTATGGTATTGAGGTCAGATTCGAGTGAAACGTAGCCCCAAATGGGTCCCCATAGACCTTTGCCACGTAGTGGAATGATTACATAGGTTTTACCATCGACTTCGGCACGATACAATGGAAGCACGCGTTCGTCTATGGGTTTTACGGTTTCCTTCTTGAGATCGGTATTGAAAACTTTGGATGGCTCTAAGTCCAATTTCTCGCCGGCAGCATTTATTGCATAGGTTTCCTTTACATATTTACTATAAAGTTCTACTGCATTTTCGGGTGTACTCGGTATTCCAAAAGAAGCCAGAATGTTCTGTTTCTTTTCTATTTCAATATTCAAATCTTGTGCAGGTTTCAGGGTAAGAGCAGTGAAAGCCAATCCGGCCGCAACCACTATTACCAACACAGAGGAATAAATGAAAATATATGCGTTACTGTTCGTATTCATGATTCAAATTCGTTATTTAGATACATTTGCAGTTTTTGCACGTTTCAGTCTTCGCTTTATATTGGCTTGTACTACATAGTGGTCTATGAGTGGCGCGAATACGTTCATAAGCAAAATAGCCAGCATCACACCCTCGGGATAAGCAGGATTGAGCACCCTGATGATAATAGACATCACCCCAATAAGAAAACCATATATAAGTTTACCCATATTGGTTTGTGCAGCAGTAACCGGATCGGTAGCCATAAATACAAGACCAAAAGCAAAACCGCCAAGGAAAATATGTTCGTAAAATGGCAATGACATGTAAGGATTGGTAGGTGTAGCCACCAAATTGAGCAATAAGCCCATAGCCAGTCCACCAAGCAAACCGCTCAACATGATACGCCAACTGCCAACCCCGGTATACAGCAAAATGGCTGCACCTATAAGAATGGCGAATGCGGATGTTTCACCTACAGAACCGGGGATGAATCCGAAAAACATATCTGCTATGCTATATTTATCATGCAGGGCATTGAAAGCAGCCTGATCTGGTGCTGTAGCCAGCTCACCAAGAATGGTGGCGCCGCTGAAACCATCAACAATGCCTTCTCCACTTGAAAATTCGGATATCCAGATTTTGTCGCCCGACATTTTTGAAGGATATGCAAAAAACAAGAATGCACGTGCCAGCAATGCGGGGTTTACAATGTTCATACCAGTACCGCCAAATACTTCTTTACCAATGATTACGGCAAAAACAGTTGCAATAGCCAACATCCAAAGTGGAACGTCAACAGGCACAATAAGCGGAATAAGCATACCCGATACCAAGAAACCTTCTTCAATTTCTTTGCCTTTCAGATACACAAATAAAAACTCGGTACCTAAACCTGCTGCATAAGAGACAATAACGAGCGGTATTACTTTTATCAGGCCATGCACAACTTCTTGCAAAAAGGTAGCATCAATGCCTTGCGATTTGAAATGCCAGAATCCTGCGTTCCAAATACCAAAAAGCAATGCCGGCAAGAGTGCGATAACCACAATAGACATGGTACGTTTCAGGTCAATGGCATCGCGTATATGTGCTCCTTTGGCCGGGGCAGTAGCTGCCGGCACAAACAGGAACGTTTCAAAACTTTCGAAAAGAGGCTTTAGTTTGGGATATTTCCCGTCTTTTTCGAAGTTTGGTTTTAATTTTTCAATTATATGTAATAATGATTTCATCTGTTATACTCTTTTTATTAACCTACTTCTTTTACCATGAGGTCAAGGCCTTTTCGAAGTAAAGTCTGTACCTCGGTTTTGGAGGTGCATACTACCTCACACAGTGCCAAGTCTTCTTCTATTACTTCGTATATGCCCAATTGCTCCATCTGGTCTATATCTTCATAAATAATTGATTTCAGAAGATTCACGGGTAGCAAATCCATAGGGACTACTTTCTCATACTCGCCCGAAACTACAAATGGCCTGTGTCCGCCATGTAAATTTGCATCTAGCTTATATTCTTTTTTGGGGGTCAACCAAGAGAAGAAAGTACGTGATAGTGACAATTTGCCAAAGCCGGGCAATGCCCATCCGAAGAACTCAGGCTCATTGCCTTCTTGAATAACAGATAGCTGATAGTGATAATATCCAAGAAAATGTTTAGGTTCAACTTTACTGCCTGTGAGCACATTGCCCGATACATATCTAAGAAGCCCATCATTAACTCCACCAGCCAACAGTGAGTCTATTTTTACGCCCTTGTTTACGAGACAATATTTGGGTTGTTTCAGTTCTGGACCAACGGCGGCGACAAATCTGAGAGAATCATATTTACCGGATTCGAATAATTTTCCTATAGCAGCCACTTCCTGAATATTTACAGTCCATACTACATCTCCCTTGTTTATAGGGTCTAAGTGGTGTATGTGTACGCCTGTATTTCCGGCGGGATGCGGGCCAGAGACTTCGAATAATTCGGCATTTTTAAGGCCTGCGAAAATATTGCCATTCACGTCAGATTTTAGTCCAACATAAACTTTTCCTTTTGTGAGTTTGGAAAGTGCATTGATACCAGTTTGTACCGAGGAAACAGCATTTTTAAGTAAAAACTGATAATCTGGTGCAAGTGGTGCACTATCAAAAGTAGAAATGAAGATAGATTTTGGTGTATCGGAGGATTTAGCAATAATACCGTAAGGTCTACGGATGATTGCAGGCCACAAACCGCTTTTCAAAATATTTTCTTTGATTGCTGTAGCTTCCAGTTTCAATGGGTCTTCTTTAACAAACTCAACAGCTTCATTTTTACCATCGGTACTTATTACTACCTCCAACAACCTGCGCCTTTCGCCGCGCACTATTTCCAATACCTTGCCGCTTACAGGGGATGTAAATACGATTTCCGGTGCATACTTATCAGCAAACAAAGGGGTTCCTATTTGCACTTTATCATCAACTTCTACCAAGAGCTTTGGTGTGAGTCCATGAAAATCACCGGGCATCACAGCATAGGTATGTGACTTTACACCTGCATCCACCATTTCTTGTGGTTTTCCTTGCAGATGTATGTCAAATCCCTTCTTTAATTTTATGACTTGTGACATATTATATATGAATAAATTTATTTTTATTGAGTTTCTAATTATATGTGTAAAAGCACTGAAATAGAATAGAAGCAAAACTATTCTAAATTTTTCAGAAAATTAACATTGTACAATAAAATTTCTGGATTTTGAGCAATATTTAAGGTACCTTAAACCCTAATATCAGTATGTCATCGGCCTGTTCCAAATCACCTTTCCATTCGTCTAATGTTTCGTTGAGGATTCGCATTTGTATGTTCATATTTTCTTTACTCACACTCAATATGAGTTTTTTCAGGTTCTTCGACATAAATTTACGTTCCTTAATGCCCCCAAATTGGTCTGCATACCCATCGGTAGTCATATATACAGCATCATTGGGCATAAGTTCAAATTCAATATTCTGAAAGTCGGATTGTTGATTGGAGTATATGCCTATGGGCATTCTGTCGGCTTCAAGTTCTACAATTTCGGAGTCTCGGACTATATATACAGGATTGTATGCTCCGGCGTATTCAAGCGAACGCATTTTCCAATTTACCACGCACAAGGATATATCCATACCATCTTTTGCTTCGCCATCTTTTCCTGTTTGTTGCATGGCTATTTGTACCATTTCACGCAGTCTGTTGAGCATGTCTGATGGTTTAAAAATATTCTCATATTCTGATTTGGTAGAAATATGTTTGTTTTGAATCTCATTTACAATTTCATTCAGCAATGTCACACCCAGAATGCTCATCAGCGCACCTGGTACACCATGCCCTGTGCAGTCGGCTACTACTACCAAACTGTATTCATCGTGCCGTTTGGCCCAATAAAAATCTCCACTGATAATATTTTTTGGTCTGTATAAAATAAAGTAATCATGAAAAATACTATTCATGATTTCGGTATTAGGCAATATAGCGGACTGAATACGGGCCGAATATCTTAAACTTTCGGTAAGTTGCTCATGGGCATTTTTTATTTCAATCTCGCTCTTCTTCAGTTTATCAATATTTGAAATAACAACAACAAGCGATTCAATTTTCCCGGCTTCATCCAACAATTTCGAAATTTTGAGTTGTGCCCAAAAACTTTGATTGGTTCGTTTCACCAATATGGTTTCAGCATAAAATTCGTGCTGGCTGTGGTTTATCAATTTCTGTATATCATCCAATATCCAATCTCTGCTTTTGGCTTGTATAAAATCTCGGATCTCAATTTGGTTGATATCTATATCAGATAAACCAAACATTTCCTTGATTGCCGGATTTCCATATTTTACTTTCAGATTGGTATCCAGAATAAGAATTCCAATGAGTACATTATTAAATACTGCATTTAGTCTTTTTTTACTTTCTTCTACGTTTTGCAAAGCATTTATAACTTGATTTTGTTGCTCGATGACCAAATTGTTTTGTTGGCGAAAGCTTTCCTTATCATGCTTTATCTCTAACTGAAGTTTGAAAAGCCTCATGGAACGGCGCTCAGATATATACGATCCGGATACCGAAAATGCTTGTGCCAAACAAAGCAACAACAGGCTGGTAAGGCGATGTTCGGTACAAAATTGATCGGTACAGGTTGGCTGATCCACTACAACGGCAATATAACTGCCTAAAATACTAATATTGTATACTACCGACATGATAAAGGGTATGCCTAGTACCAGGGTAGTAGACATTATGGTAATAACCAGGATTACAAAGTAAACATAAAACTCGTTTTCGAGATAATTGGATGATCCTGAAAAATAGCCTAAGAATAATGCAGTGACCAGAGATGAAATAGTAATGACAACAGGTGAGTAGTTTTTTATACGAGGAATACTAATAAGTATGAAAGCGGCAATGAACAATGTAGCAAGTATTACCAGTCGAACAAAACTAATTTTGCTGTAATCTATAGGTATTTCAAGGGGTTGAAGTATTGCCAGCAAGATATTCAATGTAAAAGCTACTACAAGAAAAATCTTGTATACCGGCAATGCATGAGACACATAATACTCCCTATATTCAGTACTTTCACTTAAATTTAGTTTCATCAGAATTCTTCATTCGGGTAGGGCTAAATATGATACCAAATATATGTTAAATTCGTAAAGAAAAAGTATGCATTTATAAAAACAATAAATTAATTTTGCTACCTCTTAATAAGAATTATGAATAAAAAGATATTTGGTTTTATTGCAATACTATACATTAGTCTTGCAGCATGCTCAGACTACCAGAAAGTACTCAAAAGCGGGGATCCCGAGAAGAAGTACACGATGGCCAATACACTTTACGAAAAGGAAGACTACACCAGGGCTCTATCACTTTATGAGATACTCATGAATTTGTATAAGGGCACAGATAAAGGTGAGGAAGTGATGTATAAGTATGCCAATTGTTATTATCTGACCGATGATTATATCATGGCAGGTTACTATTTCCGAAAATTTGCTGCTACATATCCGGCATCTGAACGCACAGAAGAGGCTCTTTTTCTGAGTGCTTACTGTTATTTTCTCGATTCGCCCAGGCCTTCGCTCGATCAGGAAAACACAGAGAAAGCCATCAGAGAGCTTCAGCTTTTCATTCGACGTTTCCCCAACAGCACGCGCGTGGCCGAATGCAACGACCTGATAGACAAACTGCGCTCAAAGCTTGAGCAAAAATCGTACGAAAGCTCGCGCTTATACTACGATCTGGGGTATTTCAAATCGGCAAACATTGCCCTGCGCAACTCCATGAACAAATTTCCCGATTCGAAATACACCGAAATGACAAACTATTTGCTTGTGCTTTCCAATTATGAACTGGCCAAAACCAGCATCGAAAGCAAACAAAAAGAAAGGTTTACCAATACTTTAAAGGAATATAAATCGTTTAAGGAAAGATTTCCGCAAAGCCAGTTCGCAAAAGATGCGGACGACATAGCCAAAGATTGTGAGAAGCAGCTCAATAAAATGAACAAGAAAAACTCTTAATTAGACATATGGAAAATAAAAAAAACGTAACTCCCGGAACCACCGTAACCAGAAATCTCGAAGACCTGATTAAGACCACGGATAACGTATACGAGAGTATAGTTGTGATTTCGAAACGTGCCAACCAGCTGAGTGCTGAAACAAAAGAGGAGCTAAACAAAAAACTGGAAGAATTTGCTTCTTATACCGACAATCTGGAAGAGATTTTCGAAAACAGAGAGCAAATTGAAATTTCGAAACATTACGAAAAACTTCCTAAACCTACTCTTATTGCCACCCAAGAGTTTATAGATGGCAAAATCTATTACAGAAATCCTAAAAAGGAAAATAAAATCTAATAAAAGCCATACCGGAAGATGCTCAAAGGGAAAAAAATTCTACTCGGGGTTACTGGCAGTATTGCGGCTTATAAAGCAGCGTACTTGGTGCGATTGCTCGTAAAAGAACAATGCGAAGTAAAAGTGCTTATGACAAAGAGCGCCCAGGATTTTATCACTCCTCTTACCCTGAGTACCCTTTCTAAGAATCCGGTAAACTGCGAAACATTTGATAAAACATCGGGACAGTGGAATAGCCATATAGATCTTGGATACTGGGCCGATGTTTTTCTTATAGCTCCGGCTACTGCTTCCAGCTTAGCCAAGATAGCCATAGGCATGGCAGATAACTTACTGGTTGCTACCTACCTGGCTGCCAGATGCCCGGTTTGGATAGCGCCTGCTATGGATGTAGACATGTTTAGGCACGAAGCTACTAAATCCAACATACAAACACTAAGAAACCGCGGTGTGCATATTATAGAACCAGCCTCGGGCGAATTGGCCAGTGGCCTCATAGGTGAAGGACGTATGGAGGAACCCGACGTAATAGTGAAGGAATTAAAAGACTTTTTCTCAAAAAAAAAAAACTCCTAGGCCGCAATATTCTGGTTACCGCAGGGCCTACGTATGAGTATATTGATCCGGTGCGGTTCATAGGCAATTTCTCGAGCGGCAAAATGGGATACGCCATTGCAGAATCGCTGGCCGAGGCCGGTGCTAAGGTTACACTTGTAAGTGGCCCTACCCATCTTCACATTTCCCATCCTAGTATTACAATGATAAAAGTACAATCTGCCGAAGAAATGTACCAGGCTAGCATGCATGCATTTGCAAACTGTCATGCAGCCATACTTTCGGCCGCAGTTGCAGACTATACCCCAGTAGCACCTGCCAATATAAAAATGAAAAGGGAAAAAGAGAACCTGATAATAGAGTTAAAACCCACCAAAGACATTGCAAAAGCATTGGGAGAGTTGAAAACTGATTCGCAAATTCTTGTCGGTTTTGCCCTTGAAACCAATAACGAAGAGGCAAATGCCCAAAAAAAACTTTTATCAAAAAATTTGGATTTCATTGTTCTCAACTCCTTAGCCAATCCGGGCGCAGGTTTTCAGGTAGATACAAACCAAATCAGCATTATTGAAAGAAATGGACATATGTACCATTTCCCCTTAAAATCTAAAACTGAAGTTGCTGAAGATATTGTGGCAAAACTGGCCGAATACTTCAGTCTTAAAAAATATAATAACCCAGATAACAGTACATTATGAAAAAACCAATAATTGCCACTTTGGGTTTTGTTTTAGTCATGCTTGTGCATACTTCGTACGCACAGGAGCTCAACTGCCAGGTGCAGGTCATGCACCAGAAAATACAAGTGGTGAATGAGAAATTTTTCGAGAATATGCAGAACGCAATATTCGAGTTTATGAACAACACCCGTTTTACTGACAATGTGTTTGCATCAAACGAGCGAATAGAATGCAGCATACTTATCAATATCACCCAGCAAATAAATACCGAAAAATATACAGCCACCCTTCAGGTTCAGTCCAGACGCCCTGTATATGGCAGTACTTACTACACTACCATGCTCAATCATAAAGAGAAAGACAATGGTTTTGTTTTCAACTATATAGACCAACAAGAAATTACTTTCAACGAGAATAATTACAACAACCTGACCTCGGTGCTGGCTTACTACGCATATTTAATCATTGGTCTCGATTTTGACTCGTTTGGAATGGAAGCCGGTACCCCATGGTATGAGAAAGCCAGAAAGATAGTGAGCCTGGCTCAGAATGCAGAAGAACAAGGGTGGCGTGCTTATGAAGATTCAAAAGAAAACAACCGTTATTGGATTATAGAAACCCTTCTGAATGATAGCTACAAACCCTACCGCCGCGCTTTATATCGCTACCACAGGTTGGGTCTGGATATCATGTACGACAAAATAGACTATGGGCGTACAGAAATGGTAGAAAGTATGATTCAATTGAAAAAAGTATACAACCAGAAACCTGGTTTATTTTTACTCACACTGTTTTTCAATGCCAAATCCGACGAAATAATCAATATATTCAACGAATCGTTTCCGAACGAAAAAACAAGGGTATATGATATTGTAAAAGAATTGGATGTAGCCAATGCCGAGAAGTACAAGTCACTGAAGCCAAATTAATTATATAAAACCAACATGCTCAATCTTCTAAGTATAAAAAACTACGCCCTCATCGAAAGCCTCGATATTGATTTCCATCCCGGATTTTCAATTATTACTGGCGAAACCGGAGCAGGAAAATCTATACTCATCGAAGCCTTGTCGTTGCTTACAGGCGAGCGAGCAGACTCTACTGTGCTAAAAGACAAAAATGAAAAATGCATAGTGGAAGCTGGTTTCATGATAAAGCATTATGATTTGAAATCGTTTTTCACGGATAACGAAATTGAATACGAAGACAATACCATCCTGCGCCGTATCATTTCACCCCAAGGAAAATCGAGGGCATTTATCAACGATATTCCTGTGAACCTGAGTATACTTAAGGCCCTGAGCGATAAACTAGTTGATATTCACTCACAACACAACAACCTGCTGCTCAATACTTCCGGTTTTCAATTGCTTATCATCGACAGTTTTGCACAAACCTTGGCTTTGCTTTCACAATATAAGATACTATTTGCACAGCATCGCCAGGCATTTCGCGAACTGGAAGAACTGAAAGCCATGGCACAAAAAGCCAACGAAAATGCCGAATATTATAAGCATAGATACGAAAAACTCAGTTCTGCCAAACTCCAACCAAACGAACTGATAGATTTGGAGTCTGAGATACTTTTGCTGGAACATACAGAGGAAATAAAAGTTCAACTACATACCATATACAACAACCTGGCAGGAAACGAAAATGCCAATATACTTACCATGCTGAAAAATGTGCTGCATGCGAGTCAGGCAATTTCTAAAGTGTATCAGCCCGCAGCCGATATTATTCAAAGGCTAGATAGTATACAGATTGAACTAAAAGACATAGCCAGGCAGACCGAAGCCGATGCCAACCAAATAGAATACGACCCAAGCAGGCTGGCTATGCTCAACTCACGTTTCGACCTGCTCAATTCGTTGCTACAATATTTCAAAGTATCTGATGTAGATCTACTCATTGTTGAAGAAAAAAAGCTGGCCGAAATGATGAGCCAGGTTGACTCATATGACATAAGGCTCGAAGAACTTCAGAAAAAAGTAAACGAATCGGACAAAGCGCTTCAATCTGCGGCCAAGGACCTTAGCAAAAGCAGATTAAAACACCTGCCATTGCTTGAGAATCAGGTTATGAAAATACTTCAGGCTCTGGGAATGCCTTCTTCGGTTTTCAAAATACAACATAAACCCCTCAGCAAACCAGACCCAAATGGATTAGATGAATTTGATTTTATTTTCTCGGCCAATAAAAATGTAAATCCTCAACCACTCATTAAAGTAGCTTCCGGTGGTGAAATATCGCGGGTGATGCTGGCCCTCAAGGCAGTTCTGGCCCAACATACCCAGCTCCCCACCATCCTTTTCGATGAAATAGATATTGGAGTATCGGGAGATATTGCGGAGAAAATGGGACAAATAATGAGAGAAATGTCGCTGCGTATGCAAGTACTCTCAATCACACACCTGCCGCAAGTAGCTGCTTGTGCGCAAAGACATTATCTGGTATATAAGCACGAAACCCAACAAGCGACTTTCTCAAATATTAAATTGCTGACCAATGACGAACGCATAACTGAAACCGCTAAAATGCTGAGCGGGAAAGAAATAACGAAAGCAGCTTTGGAAAATGCCCGCTCCCTGATAAGCCAGCACTCAACATTATAATAAGTATAAAGCCAGAAATAACCAACGAGAAATGAATCCGCACCTCAATACAAATTTCAACTCTAAAATTATAACCAACAAAAATTTTTTTGTGGTAAACGGATTGCTCTTTTTCGTAAGTGCCCTGCTGATACTGGTCGAATATCCCCGTGAACGAAAATTTGCCCTCGAATTTCAAAAAGGTACCGCCTGGCAACACGAAAACCTGATTGCACCATACGACTTTCCGATATACAAGCTTGAACATGAGTATAAAAGCGAACGTGATAGTTTACTGAAACAAATAAAACCATTTTTCAGACGAGATGCAGAAATATCGAACATTAAAATAGACTCTCTCAAAAGCGTAATTTCTACCAGATGGAATGAACTTATACTTGCAGAGTCTGAATCTGGACGATATCTACTCAACCGCGATAGCCTGAAATACTATACCCGATTGAAAAATCAGTTTACAGATACTGCAGTTTACTGGCTTACAAATCTTTACACGGGTGGCATACTCGACAAGGTGAATGTATTTGAGAACCTGAACAATAAGGATATGGAAATAAGGGTGATTTCTGAAAATTTTGCTACCGAAATACCCTTCTATCAAACATACTCCAAAGGCAGTGCCCTTGAATTGATAAATAGAAAAACAAATTATTATCTCGATAACAAATTGATAGAGTATCCGGCATTGTATAAAACTTTCAAAGCCATAAATATGAAGGATTTTATAACGGACAACCTGAAATATGATCCTAAAATAACCGAGAAAGTACAACAGGAGATGCTTAATACCATATCGCATACAGCGGGCATCATCACGCGAGGCGAAGCCATAGTTCTGAATGGCGAAATAGTGACCACCGAAAAGCTAAGGAAATTGGAATCGTACAAACGCTTTTTCGAATTAAATACAGATGGGGGTTATAATAAGTGGTTGCTCATGCTGGGGCAGTTTATTCTTATATTCATGTCTTTTTTGCTTCTCTATCTTTTCCTTATGCGATTCAGGCCCGAAGTATTTATCAATCCCAAATCGGTAGCCTTTTTGCTCATAAGCATACTGCTGGTCATCACTCTGGGCAATATCTCGGTCAACTACGATTTGCTGAATCTTTACGTTGTACCATTTGCCATAGTTCCTATCATCGTAAATACTTTTTTCGATTCGCGCCTTGCACTTTTTACACACCTGATAGCCATTTTGCTCACCGGATTTCTGGCCCCCAACGGTTTCGAATTTGTTCTTTTGCAATTCATAGCAGGCTTTGTTTCCATTGTAAGCCTTCAGCAATTGCAAAAACGGGGACAGCTACTCATCACAGCACTGGCTGTATTTAGCTCATATACAATTATATATTTTGGTATTTCGCTTATTTATGAAGGGAATCTCAATACACTCAATTGGCGCTATATCATTTGGTTCACGGCCAATTCAACACTCATTCTACTCATTTATCCTCTTATATTCCTATTCGAAAAATCGTTTGGTTTCCTTTCAGATCTCACACTTATGGAGCTTTCGGATACCAATAACTCACTGTTGCGAAAACTGGCAGAAACAGCTCCAGGTACTTTTCAGCACAGCATGCAAGTGGCCAACCTTGCCGAAGAGGCAAGTTTCCGTATTGGTGGAAACCCTCTCCTTACGCGGGTAGGGGCACTATACCATGATATTGGTAAAATGAAAGAACCGCAGTATTTCACTGAAAACCAAAGCGGCGATTACAACCCGCATGTAAAGCACAGCTCAGAGGAAAGTGCCACCATCATCATTTCGCATGTTACCCATGGCATTGAGCTGGCTCAAAAACACCGTTTACCGTTGCAAATTATTAATTTCATTCGCACTCACCATGGTACCACGCGTGTAGAATACTTTTACCGTACTGAAAGAAATGAAAAGCCCAACGAGAATATAAGCACCGAAAAATATACCTATCCTGGTCCAAGGCCATACTCAAAAGAAATGGCAGTGCTTATGATGGCAGATTCGGTGGAAGCAGCTTCTCGCAGTTTGCCAAAATACAGCGTAGAAACCATCAGTCAGTTGGTAGACAAAATAGTGGATTATCAGATTTCCCAAAAGCAATTTGACGAAGCCCCCATCACATACGCCGAGGTGACAAAAGTAAAAGACATACTAAAGCATAAACTTAGCAATATACACCATGCCCGCATAAGCTATCCGGAAGCACCGAAATCAGAAAAAGAATAAATCCAGAATTTAGAAAGTATACATTACTACCTCCACTCTTCTGTTTTCCAGAGCCTTCCAGTCTGCTTTATCAGGATTCCAAATCGGATGTTTTTTTCCGAATCCCTTTATTCGTAAGCGGTTTTCGGAAATACCCTTGCCTACCAAATAGTACTTCATGGCCTCTGCCCGGGCTACAGAAAGTTTATCGCAATACTCATCGCTGCCTTTCAGATCTGTATGCCCCAGCACGTCGAGCATAAGCGCCGGATTAGCAGTAAGCATCTCAGCAAGTTTGTCGAGCCTGGCCAAGCTGGAAGTCTGCAACTTGGCGTCATCGAACTGAAAAAGTGCTATCACCTGAGGCATAGAAACCGGCAACATACCCGCAGGTGGGTCGTACCAATATGCCGAGGTATCAAAATCAGAACTTTCCAGCGAAAATTTTTCACCAATATGCAGCATAGCAGTAGTATGCGAAATTTGCTGGCGGGTATTATATTTGAGCAAAACGGTACGCTCACCATCCGCTTTGTTGGGCTTGTAGGTTATTTCGTAATACTTGTGCAATACCCTTGGTATTTCGTTGAAAACTTCGTCAATCTGTTTTGACCTGCGCAATGGGTAATAGAATCCTCCAGATAAACGAGCAAGGTTGGAAAGAAGTTCGCGGTTTACACCATCACCATAAGACACAGCTATGAGTTTAGTTCCACTCAATCTGAGTTGATGTGCCAGGTAATTGGCGTTCACAGCCAATTTACCGTAATAAAACAAAGAAGAATTTTCATTGCCATCGGTGAACAAAATAATCACCTTCTGATTGCCATTATTGGCCGAATCGAGCAAAAGTCGCCCAAAATCGGTGGCAGCATACAAAGCAGTAGATCCACCATAGCCTTTCAAACCTTCAAAATTCATTTTATTCAGAATGACTTCCGAAGAATCCATAAAATCAAGCTCATTCCCAATTTGGTCGTCAAATTTTACAACATTCAGCCTGTCGGTCTGATACTTCTTTTTTATGAAGCGTTTTACAGCCTTTTCGAGCGGCTCTATAGTTCCATCCATAGAGCCACTATGGTCTAGCACCAGCGAAATATCGTATTTTGACATATTTTCGCCCACCTCTTTTATGGTAAAGGGCATATTGAAATTTTTACCAGCAATATTTTCGACCAGTGCCGGAAACATCTTGCTGCTCGAGGATTGGCTACCTGCCATATTCTCAATAAACTGCCCTGTAGAATCTACCACCAAAACATGAATTTTTATTTCATCCGGATACTTAGACTGATCTATAGATATAATATCGCAAAACAACCTGCTTTTGTCATTCAATTTTTTAGTTGGATCTGCCCAGAAGGGTCGTTCGTTTATAATCTCAACCGTCTTCAGATACATTTGCAATTTTTTGCCCGTATAAAAAGCCAACGAATAAACAAGGGTGTCGGGCTTATCAGATTGAATGGCCAACATGCCGGTTGCAGGCAAAGTATCGTTGTTTATAATCACATATGGCGCACCCGAAACAGACCATGAAACGATGCCTTTTTCATACACCACCAATTGACTTGGGCCTTTGAAATAATCGAGCACCGGATAGAGCACTTCTACGGTTTTGCTCATGGTATCAATAGTCCCGTTTTTTCGGTGTATATATATGGTATAAGTGGCCGAAGAATCAGGCATTACACTTAGCTCGCCTATGGGCTCAAAGCTTTGCGCCATACCTTTTATTTTCATGAACTTAGTATTCTTAAATTTCCATTTAAGTTTCGCATGGGTTCCATAGAAAATTTTATTGTTTATGGTAAAAGACTCAATGTAGCTTACTTGGGTGGTAATACAGCTATCAATGGTTTTGTATTTACCCACCGCCTGCATGCAAACGGTAGAAGTGGTATCGAATGAAAAAGAATGTGCCCCATAATAATCAAAAGTATCTGGCACACCAGTAAGCAGCACATATTGAACATCTTGAGCCAGCCACTCGGCTTTTACGGCACTTTCGTCGGTAGCATTGGCCGGCATATTGAAACGAATGAGCTGCGGCTCAAATACATCTATGGTTAAAGCACGATTTACAGGCTTCTTTTTTTTATACTTAGCAGTAAATGTGATTTTTACGCTTGAATCAGGCTTAAACCAATATTCTCCCTTGGGCGGAAGTGTTTCATTCTGAAATGAAGCATTGAATGTGGTATACTTATCGGTTATTTCCCAGAAAACACCTACAGAGTCGCCTTTTTCTATGCGGGTAGCTGAAGCCCTGGTTTTAATTTTTTGTGCAGATACAATTGGGGAAAAGAAGAAAAAATACAATATAAAAAAAGAAATAATATGCGCTCTCATATGACCAAGGTATTAATTAACTATTTAAGTCAATAAAATATACCTATGTATAACGTTTAACCATTTTCACTAATTGTGATCATCTTATCCATGTTCAAAATTTCGATAATATTTCCATCCATCTGTATAAGCTGGTCATCTCTGAATTTTGTAAGAATACGACTGACGCTTTCTTTCGTAAGGCCAGTATATTCGCCAAGTTCCTGTCTGGTGAGAGGCATCTCAAACTCAGGGGCATTGAAAATATTCTGACTCAGGTTGAGCAAGGCATCGGCTACCCTGCCATGCATTTGTTTATGAGTAAGGCAAAAAGTACGCTGATAGTTTCTGATGGCACGGACGCTCATCTCGCTTATATACTGCTCGGCAAAATCGCTGTTTTCACGAATGAGTTTTTTGAAGGCAAGCACATCAATAATGCAAGCATGCACCTCGGTAAGGGCCGTTAGGGTAAAATGATAAATATTATCAACATAAATACCAGGACCAACAACCAGTGAAGGGCCTTTTATGAGGCTCAATATCAAATTTTTGTTGAATTTATCCTCGAAAGTAGTCTTGGCTACACCACGCGAAATGGAAATAACATTTGAAGCAGGAGTATTTTGCTTAAAAATAACCTCGCCTTTTTTATAGGTAATGTGAAATCTGTATTGATTAATATAATTTAACTCTTCGCTTAATAAACGTTTAAAGGCAGAACACTTCTTATCACATTCTAAGCAATTGCCATTTTGATGTATATTTATCATTTACAATACTTTACGTAATTTAAATACAACCCATGTTTTCATACACACAAATATAACATATATTCAAATGATATGGATCAATTATAAAAAGTTAAAATATCATTCAGATGGGTTAATCATATCAACATATCGGAGGCAAATCAAATAGAAAATGGGGTTACCTTTGAAATGTTGAATAATAAAACTGTTCTTATGAAAAAGTTATCAAAATTAATGATGTTATTCGCTATTGTATTTGCTTCTTTGAGCATTATGAGTTGCGAAGGTCCAGAAGGTCCGGAAGGTCCAGCAGGTCCAAACGGTGCTACAGGTGCTAATGGTAAAGATGGTGCTAACGGTAAAGATGGTAGTTTATACTGCACAACTTGCCACAACAACACCACCATGAACGCAGCTAAAAACCAATTTGCCACCACTCCTCACGGAACTTTTGACCCCGCAGTTGATGGTTACGCAGGTGGAAGAAACACATGTGCAAGATGTCACTCACACCAAGGTTTTGTAGAAACTACATTCACTGGTAATGACACAACTTTCAATGCTATTCCAAAACCTATGCATATGCAGTGCGAAACCTGCCACGATATGCACACTTCTTTGGATTCATCTGAAGGTACAGACTATGCTATGCGTTACAAAGGTGTAACTGAGTGGACAATCACTAACCGTGTTACTAAAACCGACTTACCAGGTTCATCTAACACATGTGCATATTGCCACCAACCACGCCCACGTCCAGGTTTACCTATCATTCCTGCTTCAAGTCCTACAACACTTGACTCTTTGTCAATCACTTCAGCACACTGGGGACCTCACTACAGCTCACAAGCTGCTATCCAAAATGGTTTATTTGGATACGAAATTGCAGGAACTTTACCTTATGAAAACTCGAAGCACTCAGACAAAGACTGCTCTTTCTGCCATATGGTGAAAAGTCCTAAAGATGCAACCAAAGGTGGTCACACATTTGTTGTAGACAGAGGTACTTGCGACGATTGCCACGGTACAGCCGTAAACTTGGCTACTCTCGAGACTGAATACCACGCTTTGTTGACAGAACTTGAGCATCTGCTTATAACCAATGCCAAAGGCCGTGTGTTATTGGATGCTGATCTTCACCCAACCGTTGGTAAACGTAGCAACCTCGAAGCTGGAGCAATTTTCAACTTCCTGATGTGTGAGTATGAAGGTAGTGCTGGTGTTCACAACACCAAATATGTAAAAGCACTGTTGAAAAACTCAATTGATGCACTTAAAGCTGCAGGTTACTAATCGAATAGCAGAATTAAAAAGAAAACAAGGATCGGCCACAAGCCGATCCTTTTAAAATTTAAATATCTATACATATGAAAAACGTAATACTCTTAGGAGCAATCATTCTTACCCTATTCACAGCATGTGAGTGGCAAACCATAGAACCCGAAAAAATAGAATTGCCAAAAGAAGAGGTTCTATTCAGCACACAAATACAACCCATATTTACCGCAAAATGTATCTCGTGCCATACTGCCAACAATCCTAAATTAACTTCAGGAGTAGCTTACAGTAGCTTAACCAACGGATATATAAATACCACAGATCCAGCTCAGAGCAAATTATATACAGCGTTCGCCGTATCAGGTGGAAAACATTATGAAAAAGGAATACTCACTGCAACTGAGATAGCAACAATTCTCAAATGGATTGAAGAAGGTGCAAAAAATAATTAATAAAGAATCCATATAAATAAGATAAAAATGAAAAAATTAATATTGTCACTTTTAGTTGTATGTATCTGCTTCAACCTCGCTTATGCTCAAGATGAGCCTGATACTCGACCAGTACGCGACATTTTCAACAGTACTATGGTAGTAGACAATCAGTCTACTTACACTATGCCTGCAGGAACACTTGAGATGATTATACACCATCGCTTCGGCAAAATAGAAAAAGTAACAGATTTATTTGGTTTATATGCCCCCAGCAACATTCGCCTTGGTATGAATTATGGTATTACCGACAATATAACTGTAGGTTTTGGAACAGAAAAAAACAACAAAATGCAAGAGTTGCATTGGAAATGGAATATTTTGAACCAAACCCGTTCGGGCAATATTCCACTTACCATTTCTTATTTTGGTAATGCAGTGATAGACACAAGAGACGATGCTTCTTTTGGCGAAAGCTATGCTTTTACAAACCGTTTCAGCTACTTCAACCAATTGATAGCATCACGCAAATTCAGCGATAAACTTTCATTGCAGGTAGCCGGTGGTTTTGCTCATATCAATGCAGTAGACAGTCTGCATCACAACGATGCTGCTTCGGTTTCTGTAGGTGGCAAATATTCAATCACAGAAACTATGTCAATCCTGGTTGAATACGATCAACCATTGATGGTGAAAACCATCCGTAATTTTCAAGAAAAACCAGATCCAAACCTGGCTTTTGGTCTTGAAATAAATACTGCAACACATACCTTCTCAGTATTTGCTGCAAATTATGAGCAAATTATAGCTCAAAAAAATGTGCTTTTCAATGCTAAATCACCTTTGGATGGCGATTTTGTACTTGGCTTCAACATTACAGTTCGTTTCTAACCAAACGCAATATTTCAATTTAGCCTAATATGACTGCAATTTGCCATACGGCTATTTAATCGAAATAAAAAAAGACTCATATGTCAATAAACAAAGTAAATAACGGACTAAAAATATTTTCAATCATAGTTGGTATCAATCTGGTACTTATTCTGTCCTATTCGTTCTCTCATTCGAACGAGCCGGTGCAAGAAGAAAAAGAAGAAATGGTGAGGCATGAAGAAAATACCAATTGCTTTAAATGTCATGGTGAAAACAAATACACCATGTACAATGCAGATTCTTCTTCTACCATCACCAAACTTATGCCCAGAGAGCTTTTTATAGATACCCTGGAATTTTACGATGGTACGCACAAAACTTTTAAGTGTTCAGACTGCCATTCAGACGAATACAACTCAGTACCTCACAATCCGGAACTCCGATTTGACCCCATGCCCGGCTGTATAGACTGCCATGGCGGTGACCCTGAGTACGAAGAATACAAATTTGAACAAATAGACGAACAATTCCAGAACAGTGTTCACTCAAAAGCACATACTGATAACTTTGCTTGTTGGGATTGCCACGATGCACATTCATATAAGTCTACTGCACGCGCAGATAATGGTATAAAAGACATGGTAGCATACAACAACGCTATGTGTTTGAAATGCCACGCCAATACTATCAATTACATGCTTTTATCTGATGAAGAAAACCCCGATCTGATTGCAAAACACGAATGGCTGCCTAATCAAACACAACACTTCAAAAAAGTTCGTTGCATAGAATGCCATACTTCAGTTTCGGACAGTGTATTGGTAGCACACGAGGTAATGCCGAAAGACAAAGCCATAAAAGGTTGTACCGAGTGCCATTCAAAAAACACACGTCTGAATCATACTTTATACAAATTCAAAGCAGCCGAACGTAGAGATAAAAACGGATTTTTCAACGGTGCTATACTCGAAGAATCATTTGTAATAGGTGCAAACCGCAATATTTATCTCAACTACGGAAGTATCGCAATTTTTATTTTGGTATTAGGCGGTATACTTATACACGCAATCTTGAGAATAATCATTAAAAAGAAGAAAAATCATGTCGGCTAAACTATATTTATATCCAGGCTGGTTACGTTTGTGGCATTTTAGCAATGCAATTCTGTGCCTTATACTCATCGTTACCGGATTGAGCATGCAATATACTACACAAGGCGATTCAATGATTTCTTTCCAATTAGCTGTAAGCTTGCACAATATTTGTGGTGTTATATTCGTATTCAATTACGTCATCTATTTCATAGGGAATATGGTAACTACAAATGGTAAGTTTTACTGGCGCAACTGGGGCGGTTTCTTCAAACAAGCCATTACTCAATCACGTTATTACCTGTACGGGAATTTCAAAGGTGAAAGTTGCCCATTTCAAGTAAATGAAGAAGTTAAATTCAATCCTCTCCAAAAAATAGCATATGTAGCTATCATGTATGTAATGGTTCCTTTGGTTATGCTTTCAGGTATAGCCATGCTCTATCCTGATATCATTATTCCCGAACTGAATGGTATAAGCGGAATGTTTCTTACTGACCTTGCCCATATTATCTCAGGATTTGTGATTTCTATTTTTTTACTTATCCACATATATTTCTGTACCTTCGGAACTTCTGCTACAAGCAATTTTAAAAGCATAGTTTCAGGATATCACGATTAAACAATAAACTAACAAAACAAACAATTATGAAAACGTTAAATCAGTTCAAATCATTGTTACTCTTAGGGGTATTTGCTATCAGTATCATGGGCTTCATGGCCATGAAATCTGAAATAAACGGCGAATGGGTTGTACCTGCAGAATACAAAACCAAGAAAAATACAACCAATGGCAAAGATGATGGCTCAGGCAAAAAACTTTACGCTCTGCATTGTAAATCATGCCATGGTAGCAATGGCCTCAATGATGGTCCAAAAGCTAAAAACATGAAAGCTCCTATGCGCAAATTCAACGAAACTGCCGTACAAAATCAAACTGATGGTGAGTTGTACTACAAATCGATCATTGGTCGCGATGAAATGCCTAATTATGAGAAAAAAATAAAAGACGAAACAGATCGTTGGATGCTTGTAAATTACATTCGCACCTTAAAATAGTCGAATAAATTTAATGTCTAAAAAAGGGTAAACAAAAAAAGACTTGTTTATCCTTTTTTTTGTACACATATGACAATTGTTTGTTTTTATTATCCATAGGATTTCTATTTTTACACTATAATATATATTTATATTTAACTATGACACGCAAATTTTGGCAATCGCCCTGGCGATATAAAGAAGGTTGGACTATTGTTGCAGCCATATTCGTTGTTTCCGAATTGTTGGAGTATTTCACAGGTGGCCTCAATGTGCGCCTGCGTTGGCCTATCAATATATCCATAGCCGCGGGTTTAATAACTATAATCACAGTTCTACATATTTTTTTCAGAAAAACCAGCCTTGTAAAATTTCTGGGAAGCATTCCTGCTGCCATTACATCCATTGTTTATTTCACCTTTCTGGTTTTGCTGCTTGGGCTTATACCCCAAGATCCGGAAAGAGTGCCAGGTTGGATGGCAAAATTAGGCTTTACTGACCTCATCACATCGTGGTATTTTGTACTGGCTCAGATATACTTGCTCATTTCTTTAGGTTTGG
>JAIFMY010000116.1 GCA_020048155.1 Bacteroidota bacterium | reverse complement strand
TTCTTTCGTAGAATTTCATTTTCACTATCTTTAATCCAGAGTTCATATTCGTTTATTATCTTATTTATATTTAGGGTATTTTGTGATAAATTTATTTGTTCCTTAATTGCAATCACATTTTCCAGATGCTTCATTGCCAATCGAGGGTTATTGTTTTTCTTGTACAGAGTAGAATACAATTCTTCAAGATTAAGTTTGACATCGATCTCGCTGTTCCCTATAATATCGCTTACTTTTCCAAAAAAATGCAATGCAGAATCAGAATTTCCTTTTTTCATATTCAACTCACCCAGATTCATAATAATGATAGCATATAAGCGGGTAGAATCACCAAATTGCAAAATAAGCTGTTCCGCTTGCCTAAGTACAATCAAAGATGAATCTAGTTGATTGATCTCCAGATACGTACTACCGATATTATTTAATGCTTTTGCCTCCCCGTATACATCCCCTATAAGCTTATAATACTTTCCGCCTTTTGCATAATTGTTCTTAGCCTCCTCCCAGTTTTTGCGAATAAATTCGCTACCACCAAGCATAATATACGTTTCAGCCAATCCTTCCGAATCATTTAAGGATTCGTAAATCTTTAAACATTGTTGCATATAATAGCGAGCATTGCCATAATTTTTTGAAAGATGCATAATTTTAGCTACATTCAGTTTGAATCTGGCTTCTTCACGCTTGTTGCCTGATTTCTGGGCAAGCTGAATTCCTTCAAACAACACAGGCAACGCTTTTTCAAACATCTGTGCTTTCAAATACATATCCGACTTTCTTTTAAGCAATTCCATTATCCGGACATAATCAGATTTGTCGCGGGCTTGTTTTATATGCTTGTCGAACCATTGCAAGCTATCAATGTATTGGCTATATATTCCCTGACTCGAACTTTGTGCATCATACTGCCCTGAATCATTAGATTCGCTGTTTGTAGTATCCTGAGCAATCACTCTAATGCTTATCCCTTGCAAAAGAAAAAGTACTACCAACAATCGGAAGAAAGCACATTTCTTCAGGAAATATATTACATTTTCAACAGGCATAGTACAAACTACCCACACTTTACGCATAACACAATATTTTAAAAATATAACAAACCCACTATTTGATTCAACCAAGAATTTCAAATAAGAAGTAAAATGGGTGTATTAAATCAGTTTTTCAATTGACAAAGGTCATATACAATCGATTGCTGACCGTCTAAATTAGCTCAAAAAAGTTTAAAGTAATACATAAATGAATCGAATTTACTTACATCCTATTTTAGACGTTTCTGAGTCTGAAAAACACAGTTTTTATTTTGATGAAAAACTGATAGAAGGGGAAAAAGGAAAGACCATAGCTGCTGCGTTGCACCAAGCCGGACTGCCCGTACACAGCCATAGTCTAGACAACAGAGAACGCAGCCTGGAATGCGGGATAGGTAAATGCGGCGCCTGCGAAATGCTAGTAGATGGAGAGATACGCCGTATCTGCATCACCAAAGTAGATGGTGTAAAAAATGTATCGGAAATAGACAAAAACTTTATACCGGAAACTTCAGTTATCAGCCAGACCCAACATATAAAGGTTTTTCGCACCAAGGTAGCCATCATAGGCGCAGGACCAGCAGGTTTGGCAGTGCGCGAAGAACTGAATAAAAGAAACATCGACTCATTGATCATTGACAACAACGACCATATAGGTGGCCAGTTTCTTATGCAAACACACCAATTTTTCTTTTTTGAAAAAGAGAAAAAATTTGGAGGAATGCGCGGATTTGAAATAGCCAACATGCTGGCCGGCAACGTATCCGATGATTTTTTTCTGAATTGTACCGTATGGGACATACTCAACAACAACCGATTGGCCATAAAAAACATATCAACCGGTGAAATATTTTACATAGAAGCCGATTTTCTGGTAGTGGCTACCGGCGCGGTGCCGTTTATGCCCACTTTCAGAAACGACGACTTGCCCGGTGTGTATACCGCCGCTGTAGTGCAAAAAATGATGAATACCGAATTTACACTACTCGGGAAAAACATTCTCACCGTAGGTGCAGGCAATATAGGTTTCCTAACGTCGTACCAGCTTATGCAGGCCGGTGCAAATGTGAAAGCCATTATAGAAGCTGCACCTCAGGAAGGTGGCTTTCCAGTGCAAGCCAACCGCATAAAAAGACTCGGTGTACCTATTATGCTTTCAAAAATATTGGTCGAAGCCATACCCAATGCCAGCCATACAGGCATTATAGGTGCTGTGATAGCAGATTGCAAAGATTTTCAGCCTATTGCAGGAACTGAGCAAATAATGTGGGGCATAGACACCATCAATATATGTACAGGTCTTGTGCCGGATGATCAACTCCTTATAAAAGGTTATCAGGTATTCGGGCGTCGTTGTTTTGGTGCCGGCGATGCCATTCGTATTGGCGAAGGCACCAGCGCAGTGCTCAAAGGCAAACAAATTGCCTATGAAATAGCTTTGGAAATGAACACAAAAGTAAATTACAACGAATACCTTCAGGTCTCTAAAGAATATATTGATTCGCAGCAACACCCCATACGCATAGCAGAAGAACCTGCCACACCAAGTGAGATCAGAAAACAAGCAAAACCTTACGTTATCATAGACTGCTTATATGGGTTTGCTTGCAATCCATGCGAATTTGCATGTACATATGGTGCAATACGTAAAACCAGTACCAGCACCATTCCCTCAATAGACTACGACAAGTGCATAGGATGCCTCGATTGTGTATACCAATGTCCGGGATTAGCCATTTTTGGATACCACAACGCCAAGAACTGGGTTTTTGTGCCAGTGGAGATGAATGTGCAAGAGCATACCGAAGTTTTTCTGGTAAACAATGCCGGGAATAAAATAGGCGAAGGAGTGATAGAAAAAATATTGCGAAAGCCCAATAAAACGAACATTGCCAGGGTTAAATGCCTAAAACTATACAATACAGAGATCACCGAAGTACGGGGTTTTATAAACAAAGACAATTACCCCGAGCCAATTGTACTAGAAAACGCAGACATTGAAGAAGATTCAAAGACTTACGTTTGCCATTGCGACGACGTGACCGTAGATGAAATATTAGAAACCATAGGCAACAGAAAATTTATAAGCGTAGATGAGATAAAGCACACCACCCGCCTGGGGATGGGTGCCTGCCGTGGCAAAAGGTGTATTCCACGTTTGAAACAAACCATGCGGAGCTACCAGAAAACCATAGTTGGCGAAGCAACACCTCGTGGTCCGCTCTCAAATCAGATATCGCTGGGAGAGTTGAATACAGGGCATTTGCAAGAGGAAACCATCATACACCACACTAAAAAGATAAGCAAAGTTGAAACACAGGTGCTGATAGCAGGTGGCGGAATAGGTGGAACCGCTCTTTTCAGATATTTAGCAGAAGCAGGCATGAAACCAACACTCATAAATTTTGGGCGTGGAGCATCTTGGCGGAATATTGCGGGAGGACGTCCCAATTTTTCAGTTCCAGAGTTGTCTGAAATAGCGAGCCAGAACCTACACATATTCAAAGAATTGCAAGCAAAGCAGAATATTGATTTTCGACAAACACGCTATGTAACCTTTGCACACAACGAGGCCATATACAAGGCGCTCGAAGCCTCAATGGCATGGTCGGAAGCCCGCATGATATCGCCTTCAGATTTCAGAAAAGAAATATCTCCGTTTTTCAACCCTAGCAAAGTAATAGATTTGATCAGGCAAATAGGCACAGAATATGGTGGAAAAATAGAAGAGGACGCAAAACTGATAGATATTAAAAAAGATGGAAAACTGTACAAAGCATTGGTGCAGCTGCATAATGGGGAATATGTAGAATACACCACCCCACACTTTATAAATGCACTGGGGCCGGATAGCGAGATATATGCAAGAAAATTGGGCATCATTACCGGCTCATATGCTGTAAAACATCAGGCATTTATTACTCGCAGGCTGCCACTTATGGGCATACACAACGAGCCTCTGCATATGCTTATAGACAGGAATACCAACAAAGGATTCAGTGCTGTATATGGCCAGCAACTTGCTGAAACCGGGCAAATAATAGGCTGCGCCTCGCCGGCAGTAGACGCGATAGAAACAAACCAAAACCTAAAAATAAACACCCTAGATTTTCTTCAGATAGTATCCGAAATTTTCAGCCAGTGGATTCCAAACCTTGCCTCTGTTGGTTTTCAGGCTACCTGGGCAGGCTACTATATAGAACCACGCATGATTATAGACACCGATCTTGGATTGTTTGTAGGATTGCGGGGGCAAGGCTTCATGTTGGGCCAATATCTGGCCAAAATGTACGCCGACAAATTGTCTGGAAAGCATGTACCAGCCTATTTTGAGCAATTGGCTCTTTCAGGAGCCGGTATCTCAGAAAAAGCATTCAAATAATTTTTCAGGAAAAAGGCCAACGATTGAAGTTCTGCTTCATCGTTGGCCTTACTGAATATCAAACTAACACAGAATAAATTTGGTATGGGGATCTTTATAGCTTTTTTTTAATACAGTCTAATCGTTGTAAAGCAATGTTACATTTCCGGCCAAATTGAATGAAGTACCATCTATATATTTTCCAGTAGCTTTCCAGATATATACCCCTTGAGGCAATAACTTGTCGTCATAATATCCGTTCCATCCGTAAGCAGGGTCAGTAGTTTCGTATACCAATTTTCCTTCCCGTGTAAAAACCTTAAAATAATAAGCATCAATCCCATTGTATACAGGAAAGAATACATCATTATTCAATTGGTTTATGTTGTACTTGCTTTCGGCAGGGCTCACCAGATTTGGGGTAAATGCAGACGGAAACCTGATACTGAACTCGGGACTTGTAACCTGAATGGTTCCTATAAATTGCGAATCTACGCAGCCAAACTCGTTGGATGCGACCAGGGAAATGTGATACCTCCCAACTTCCTGAAAAACTAAATTAGCCGTTTTCAGAACTGAAACAGGTGTATTGTTGGCCCACCAGATAAATTCATTTGAGTTTTCAGACTCTATATTCATCTGAACCGGATTGGCAATACTTACATGCTGGTTATTACTATCAGTATACTTCAGTTTAGGGGAAGGATGAACAATAATGGTATCTGTTTCGGCTATACTCTTCCCATCCGCAAAGCTTACGATGAGAGTTACTACAAATTTTCCCGGATTTTCAAATATATAGCTTACGTTAGTTCCTTCAGACTTGCTGCCATCACCAAAGTTCCAGTAGTATTTGGCATTGCTAAACTGCTGTGCTGTAAAATCTACCACCAAAGGTGCACATCCGTTATATGCAGAAATTTCGGCTTTTAGTTCAGGTACTTTCAGATTTATAAGCGAATGATATCCTGGCATACTACGTCGCAGATTTTTTATAACGATAGCATGCACCGGTTGAAGCCTTTCAGTTTTTTCAAAAGAATCCACCAGTTTGGTATTACTTTTATCACCATTATAAGATGTAACAGCCACTTTATTTGCTGATCTATCAGAAATCTCTGTGATAGAATTTTCAAAAGTTTCATTTTTCACAAACCCTACATTCGGATTGTAATAGGGTGTGTGATTATCAACGACGACATTCCAGTTCAGGAATGCGAGAACAAAAGCGGATGTAAGTACTGCACTACCAGTCAGGTAATAAATATTAAACGTTTTAAAACTAAACCTAAAAAAATCTCTCATGCGCAATTGCATTTCGATCTTTCGCCACAACCCTTTTGAGGGTTCGACTTTATAATCTGTAAAGGCATTTTTAAACAAATCTTCCATTAGCCACCAATTTTAGTTCTGGTTACCTTAGTTGTGTATGTATCTTCTAATTTTTGCTGAATAAGACGCCTTGCCCTCGAAAATTGAGATTTGGAAGTACTCACATCTATATTCAGTATCTCACCTATTTCTTTGTGTTTGTATCCTTCTATAGCATACAAGTTAAAAACCATTCTATATCCATCCGGAAGCATATTTATCACTTTTAGTAATTCTTCATGGGTGTATTCGGCATCATCCAGACTATATCCTTCGATATCAGTCTCATGAATTTCATCAATATCATCCATTCTATTGTGCTTTTTGTTGCGGTGAAACTGAGTGATTGCAGTATTTACAACTATTCGTTTCATCCAGCCTTCAAAAGATCCCATTCCGTTGAATTGGGAAATATTACCATAAATGCGTATAAAAGCTTCTTGCAGAATATCTTCGGCCTCTTGTCTACTGGCTGAATAGCGCATAGATATACCCAACAGTACCGAAGCGTACTTAGTGTACAGGTATTTTTGCGCCTTTCGGTCTCTTTTTTTACAGAGATCGATAAGTTGTTCTTCAGACAATTTCATGATGCCGTTTCAATAATAAGACCTGCGGTACAAAAAAAAAGTTGCACCGTAGATCAATTAATTATATATCAGTTGAGAATTACTTACAATAGCGAGCCAGATATTCCGTAGCTTCTGGTACTCCCAACGCCTGAGCCTCTTTCATTTCGTTGCATCCGGCTTCGGTAAAGCCATCGCGTAGCGTAGCCAATCCTCGGTATAACTTAGCTTTGTGGTAGGTGGGGGCAAGTTGTAGTATGGTGGTAAAATCGAGTATGGCTTCCTTATTCTTTTTCAAATTTATACGCGAAATTCCCCTATTGAATAGAGCATCTACATTCTGGGGATTTGCTGCCAAAACATTAGAACAATCAATTTCGGCCTCAGC
>JAIFMY010000250.1:4299-7272 GCA_020048155.1 Bacteroidota bacterium | reverse complement strand
AAGCTATTTAATCAAATGTTAAACCAGCGCAAATAACGAGAGAAATAATATTGCTTGTATTACTATATTGAAATACTAACATTTGAAAAATAGAATTATTTCATCGCCAAATTTTGATGATTAACCAAACCAAATACACTCAAATAAAGCAGAGACTCTAAAGAAACTTAATCTATACAGATCATGCATGTACATAAATTTTAAGTCCATCAAAATAGATAGCACATTGAAGCACTGCCAGATAAGCATACTTTTATTCGTCACCAATACCTCAAAATAAAAATAGTACTACTAAATTTTAACTAGAATATGATTAGAAAAATAGATATCTATCTTTTTGTGAGTTTACTCTTGCTGCCCAATATGCTCAAGTCGCAAATTGTAATTCAAGACAAAGTTTTTACCACAACTTTAGATTTGGTAGGATCATCATGGAATAACGCTGTTATTAGGGGGTGTACATTCAAAAACACCATATTAAGCGATAGAATAAGAATTGTAAATGCCAATAATATAACCATAGACAGTTGCACATTTTATAATATACAAGGCAATGGCATTTGGCTACATTCATCGGGAACCTCAGATGGTACGGTTATAAAAAATTGTAATTTCGATTCAATTTACGGCAATGGCATTTTATCTGCCGAACAACATATTCACACACAAATAATTAATAACCAATTCAATTGGATAGGTCTTGATACAGTAAGTGCATCACAAGGGGCGCCACATCATGGCATTTATTTTTGTGGCAACGATTTTTTGATCTCCGGAAACCGTATCCGCAATATTTACAACAACAATGGCAATTGTGTGAGCGTTCGTTCCAACGGAATTGTTCGGAATAATATACTGTCGGATGCCACAAAAAACGGAATCAGCTATTTTTCGGATCACCCCAGTGTGGGACCAACACTTCTGATAGAAAACAATATGGTGTACAATTGTCAGCGAGGAGTGGCAATTGCAGATGGAGGCGATTCTTATGTTGACACAAGCATAATTCGATTTAATACGCTTATTACCAATAATTTTATGAATGTATCTATTGGAGCAGGATTGTCGATGGTGAATGAAATTTATGGAAATATTTTTATCCGTAAAGATGGAAGTACTATATACATTTGGGCAAATAGCCCTTATGATTCTTCAAAAAATGTGGTCTCGAACGGAGCTATTGGGTTTATTGACTTCATGAACCATGATTATCATATTACAAATAGAAGTTCTGCTTTTTCATTTGCGACCGGTCTTACTCATTTTCCTTCCTACGATTTTGAGAATCATACCAGAAACTTGTCGCGGCTAGATGCCGGAGCCGACCAAATAGAAGGAATTTCCGGTTATAAATCGCCCGATTTTGATGATATTTTTCTATACCCAAATCCGGCAGAAACGGAAATAAATATAATTTTGCCATCCACAGAAAAAGTTCGAATTGAAATCACAAATTCACTCGGCAGAATCATACGAATTGAAAATAGTTCAAATCATATAGACATTTCAAATATTCCAAACGGGATATACTTGGTATGTATAAAGCAGGAACAAAGAACTTATTATAAAAAATTAATAAAGACCCGATGACAATAAACGGGAGGCCCGAATGCTAATAAATCAGGCAACCAAAATTGAGAACACTTTAGTTGCACCACCCCATCCAAACATACAAGCGTATTTGCCCACACTCATTTGCCGAATTGTGTCAGGTACTGCGCAGTTGGTCAGACATGGGGAAATACCTATGCTTTGCATAATTCACATAGAGAATGCGCTTGTTAATACTGGCAAAAAAATAAGTAGGAGCAATAAAATGTCATGGTCATTATGTTTGTTTTTCTTCCATAAATGCCTTAAATTCGTTGCGTTTGTCTGGAAAATTTGCCAGACACCCTTATTTTGCAGGCCGTGCATGCAAATCGTATAATTTAGTATAATGCGATCTGATGCACGAGTTGTGAAATATGGCGCTAAAACCGAACTGAAAAATATAAATACGATCATAACAGCCTGTTAGTAACTATAAAGTAAATTAAGAAAACAAAATTTCAATAATTAAATAAAAGAAGTATTTATGAAAAACATCGGATTACTAATTCTTCTAGGTTTTGTCATTGTATCATGTAATCAGAATCCTAAAAACAGTGAAGTTTCAACTGTAGGGGATGAGACCAAAGTAATGGTCGATACAGTCAGGGACGGTATGTTTATACACATAACAGAAAGTTACAACGACCCACATCGGGTATTAATGCCTATGAAAATGGCTGCCATGTTGTCTAAAGACAAAGATGTACTGGTTTATATGGACATAAATTCAGTTGAACTATTGGTAAAGGGCGCAAAAGACTTGGAGCATAAAGACTTTGATTCATTTCAAACTTATTTAAAAATATTGATAGAAAATAAAGTTGGAGTTTATGCCTGCCCTACTTGCCTTATGGTAGCAGGTTTCAAACCGGAAGATTTAATGGATGGCGTACAACTCGCTCAAAAAGACAAATTTTTTGATTTCACCAAAGGTCGTATTATTACTTTGGATTATTAAAAATTACAGTAGGAAATGAATTAGTACACTGGCAAGCAAACAATTGCCAGTGTGCTTTTATTGTCTCAATTTATATACTTCAGCATCTTTCAAGAGCCCCATTTTGCTGAGCATAAACTGCAATTTGTAAACCAACAGGAAATAACAATTCTACATCTGAACAAGGCCCCGATGCATTAGTAACGTAACGCAAGCGAAGCTTAAAGGCCGAAACTTCAAAATACCTTCGTCTATAGGTTTGCTCTTCTTCACTAAATATGGTCTGCTGAATAATAAATATCTCACAGTAATGTAATTACTTAGATGGTTTGATTGCATCTAATAGTACAATCATTGAATACTAATTGTGAAATAATTCATGCACATAACATGATTAATAAGGTAATAAGGTTGTGCCAATGAATTCTTTTTAATTTCTACTG
>JAIFMY010000250.1:0-4271 GCA_020048155.1 Bacteroidota bacterium | reverse complement strand
TACCTTATTCTATTGAATGAATTTGCTCGAATAGAATGTGCTATAAATAGGGCATATGAGAGTGTCGGAGTTTTTCAGCAGACCCTAAATAGTGGCAATCTATTTGAACAGGTTGAGAAAACTATGGACTTGTTGCTTACCAAATACCTGAAAGCAAGCATTCGATACGAACGTGTTTACCGGATTGAAGAATACCCGTTTCCGGAACCAGCATTGCGAGAAGCAGTTGTAAATGCTATTGTTCATAAAGATTATAGCAGTGGAAATCCAATTCAGATAAGTGTTTACCGCAACAAATTAATGATTTGGAACGAAGGGCAATTGCCTCTAAACTGGACAATTGAAAAGCTAAAACAGAAACATTCGTCAGTCCCATACAACCCAGATATTGCTTCAACTTTTTTCAGAGCTGGCATCATTGAGGCTTGGGGGCGTGGTACTCTCAATATTTTGGACGAATGTAAATAAGCTGGTATTCCCGATCCGATATTTAGTTACGATTCACCAGGTTTTGTAGTTGAATTTGCAAGTAAACAAAATGATTTGAGCGAAAATATAAAAACTAGTTCGGTAAAAGAGTCGGTAAAAGAGTCGGTAAAAGAGTCCAGTAAAATTTTGCAACAAATTCAATTAAACCCCACCATAACGATACCAGAATTATCTGAAATAATTGGAATTACACGGCGTTCCATTGAACGCAATCTTAGAAAACTTCAACAACAAAATATATTAAAACGAATTGGCGGTCGCAAATATGGAATCTGGGAAATAGTTAAACAGGAGAATAATTAATAATCTAAACTGCCAATGAAGATCTCATTGTGGTGGAAAAGCTACAAAATCGCACTCCAAATTCTATAATAACTTTCCCCGGCACAAAAAGAAAGAGGCTGTCTGTGAAGGACAACCTCTTTTTTATGGAGTACGTGATAATTACAGTTTCAGTTTTGAATGATTGTTTCCATGTACCAGTTGTTTTACCATGGGAGTATTCAGAAAATCGTGCGGAAAGCCTAACTCAATCTTCGAAATCTCGTTTAGTTCATTCATTTGTACCTCAGATAGTTCAAAAGACAAGCATCCGAGGTTATCAGCAATTTGGCTCGCTTTTTTTGCGCCAATTATAGGAATGATGTTCTTGCCTTTTTGCAATAACCATCGCAAAGCCACTTGTGAGGGAGTTTTGCCAATTTCTCCGGCAACTGCCATCAGCTTTTCTGCAATTTTCAAATTCCGTTCAGTCAATAATGCTTTGCTCCGTGGGTTGTGGTCGCCAAAACGGTACTGGTTGCTATCGTTGGTATTGTACTTACCACTCAGCACGCCACCAGCCAGGGGCGACCATGCAGTAACCGAAATTCCGAACTCATGGGCCATGGGCAGTAAATCGCGTTCAGAGGTACGCTCCACCAGGTTGTACTGTATTTGTAAGCCCACAAATTGCGACCATCCGCGCAGTTCTGCCAATGTATTGGCCTGAGCTACTTTCCATGCAGGAGCGTCGGATATGCCTATGTACAAGATTTTTCCGGCATGTATCAAATCGTCTAAGCCGCGCATTACCTCGTCTATGGGCGTTATGCCATCCCATGCATGTACCCAGTACAAATCTATGTAATCGGTATTCAGACGTTTCAAACTCGCATTCACAGCCTGAACCATGCTTTTGCGCTGGTTTCCACCGGCATTCGGGTCGTTGGGGCGGCCATTTAAGGTGTATTTGGTAGCAATTACAAATTCATCGCGTTTACCTGCAAGCAGTTCGCCAACAATCTTTTCGCTTGTACCGTTGGTATAATGGTTGGCGGTATCTATAAAATTTCCACCGGCATCCACAAAAGCATTCAACATGCGCTCGCATTCATCTTTTGATGCACCCCAGCCCCAGTCTTCGCCGAATGTCATGGTTCCCAAACAAAGCTCAGAAACCCGTAACCCGCTTTTTCCTAATAATTTGTAATTCATTTTTGCCAAAGCTGATTACATGTTGTTATATACCCATGCCCAAGTATGCGAGAATTCTTCGTAAGTAGTGGGAGTGGTATTTTCGGCTGTACGGGTATGGATGCCAAGTACTTGCTGGGAATTCATGCCTTTTGCAAGATCCGACATCAAGCGAGCAGCATCCTCGCCGCAGAAGCCTGCCGATACCATGCCTTTTGCTGAATCTTCGTACGAAAACTGTACAAATTTCAAATCGGGTTTACCTATTGCTTTACCCACAATTTCGGTTATTTCGTTGTAGCTGTAATCTTTAGCACCCAATACGTACTCAACGGTATTTCCTTCGAAATTTAAGTCCAACAAATGTTTGGCAGCCACTGCGCCAATATCTTTGGTGGCAACTATCGGGAATTTCAGATCGCCGGCTATAGGCGTACCAGCTATGCCCATGTGCTTAATTGTTCCTATAAGGCCAAAAGTGTTTTCCATAAAGTACGTAGGCCTCAAGTTCAGAACATTGGTGTCTTTCAATTGTGTAAACAAATCTTCGAGGTATCCCAACCCGTCGACAATGCCCGCGCCGTTGCGTAAATGCGCACCTATGCTGCTGAGCAGAACCACATTTTTTACATGGTTTGCCTTCACTGCTTCGAAATAGTTATCTGAAATCTGTTTCTGTTCATTTAGAACATCCTTTGCAAACATATCCGGAGATAACAGGCAAAAAACTGCATCGGCACCTTTGAAAGCCTCTGTTAAAAAGCCTTTGTCGTAGGTATTACCCACCAGGGTTTTTGCGCCCATGCTTGCCAGTTCCTTCAACTTTTCTTCGTTTCGGGCTATAGCGGTAACATTTTGTTTAGCTTCGAGCAGTTGCTTTACTATTACTTTGCCAATGTTTCCGGTGGCGCCGGTTATCACATAATTTTTCATGATTAAAGTATTAATGGTTAGAAATTTTCAATTAAAATCGTTTTGCACTTTTTAAAATTGGGTCTTGCATTCCTGCAAAATTTTGAGGGTAGCGTATCTGAGGTTTCGATACCTCGTCGATGGCAGCAATTTCGTCGGTCGAAAGATGAAGCGATGAAGCATCCAGATTGCTCTGCAGTTGTTCGAGTTTGCTCACTCCTAAAATTACCGTAGAAACCACCTGTTTGGACAGGAGCCAAGCAATAGATACCGCAGTTGGCGATGAATGGTGATTTTTAGCAATTTCGGTTATTTTATCAACTACATCATAGGCAGTTTCGCGGTTAAACAATCCCAAATCGAAAGTATTAAGCCTGCTGTCCTCTGGCTTTGGGTTTTCACGTGTATACTTACCGCTTAGAAATCCGCTGCTCAATGGCGACCAAACCATCATACCAAGTCCATGATGCAAACTCATGGGTATAAATTCGTATTCCATCTCACGGTTCAGAATGGAATAATGCATTTGCGAAGCTACAAATGGGCTATAATTCAAATCCTTCTGACGTTGTATCATGGTCGCTGTTTTCCATGCCGAAAAATTTGACAATCCGGTATACCTTACCAAACCTTTCTGTACAAGCAGTTCCATGGCTTTCAACGATTCATCAATTGGCGTAATGGGGTCGTCGGCATGCAAGAGCAATACATCAATATATTCGGTATTCATATTTTTTAAACTGGCAATGCATTGTTCAATGATATGCTTTGCATTTATTCCCGCATTAAATGCCTGATTTCCTGCTCTGAAAGATAATTTTGTGGATATGATCACATCTTTTCGCCTCTGACCTAGTGCTTTACTCAAAATGCGCTCGCTTTCGCCGTTGCAATACCCTGGTCCAGTGTATATTTCATTCCAAAAAAATCACCTGTACCAAATGTCATTGTTCCCATGCAAAGTTCGGAAACAACCAAACCTGATTTTCCTAATTGTCTGTAGTTCATGGTTATAAAGTTTGACTTATTATTCTAATTTATTTAACCCCAAGGATGTCTGATGAAATTCGACCAACCGGCAAAGGCTTCAGTCTGTGCTGAAAGATAATCCATCCAAACAGTTTTGTTATGCATTACATGAAAGAATTACACAATTTAACACCTTTGGCCATTCGATTGGTAAAATACCGGATGTTCATGTTCCGATATGTAAGTATTTGGTATTTAATGTTATGCATTTTTCATCCATTTCAAATTTTTGAATGAAAAAAGCCAGCTTTCCGCATCCATGATGGTATTAAAGTATTGTTCTTCCCATTCCACGTTTACTTTTTTGTACGTTCTTTCGGTCTGCTTTTCAAGCAACGGATTGTTGAGTACAACAGCACTTTTCAGAAGATTAGTTTTATTCCTTT
>JAIFMY010000249.1 GCA_020048155.1 Bacteroidota bacterium | reverse complement strand
CTTGGTACCAGATTCAATGTGCTTTCGAGAGGCGAAAACTTTGAAGTCACTTGTTTTCATGGCAGTGTAGCTGTTTCAGATAATTCTTCCGACCAAAGAGTTGTGCTTACTCCCGGCCAGCAAACCATTTTGGACGCGGGTAAATTGGTGTTGCTTAATAAAGAGGTGAATGAAGCCAATGGAGCTGCATGGTTAAATGATAAATTTTCTTTCGAAGAAAAGGATATACAATTGGTTTTTCAGGAAATTGAAAGAAGTTATGGCATACAAATCAGTATTAAAGAAGCTTTAAATGAGAAATATACTGGAAATTTTGACCGCGATTCCAATCCACGAGTTGTTCTGGATATGATTTGTAAACCTTTGAACTTAACATGTCGATTAGTTTCGGAAAATAAATATGAAATTGTAAAGGGTGAGTAAGTTTTTTCGATGCCATATTTTAATTCTTGTTTTCTTGGTAGTATCAATAGACGCCTTGGGACAAAAAGTAGCTGTACGGGCTCAAAATGAGCCCCTGGATGAGATATTGCTGCGTATTAGAGATCAGTACACACTCCAGCTATCATTCAATGCGTCAGAGCTTGCCAAATACAAAATTACCATCGATGCAGATTTCGACAATCCAGATCTTGCCATGGAAGGTATTTTGAAAAGCACACCTCTTACCTTTACCAAAAATAAGCAAGTTTATATCATTTACACCCGCCCTCCGGAATTTCGGATTCCTGAGAAAAAAGTTTTTAGCGTTGGTGGCCGAATTTATGACGAATCGGGCACGGAGCCTTTGCCCTACGCTGTGGTGACTGTGAATAGAAAACAGTTTCTGAGTAACGAAAACGGACAATTTTTTTATCAAACCGTTTTGGATAGCATTTTCAGGATAAAAGTGGAGTATTTGGGGTATGCGCCCTTCGATACCATTGTGTTTTCAGGCGCTAATCTGAATATTTTATTACCCACATCACTGCAACTTATGTCAGAAGTAAAAGTGAAGGCCAAACTTATTCACTACGCTTCGCAAATGGGCAATAGGGCTGCGGTGCTCAGGCTTAATCCTCAAATTGCTAACTACTTGCCCGGAAATGGTGATAATGCCATCTTCAATTTACTGCGTCTACAGCCCGGCATTCTGGCGGCTGGCGAGTATTCTACGGATTTGATTATCTGGGGAAATTATAAAGGCCAATCCATTTTGAAATTCGATGGATACAGGGTTTTCGGGAATTATAACTTCAACGACAACATCAGCTCCATTAATCCTTTTATAGTCAAAGATATTCAGGTGTATAAAGCTGCATATCAAGCGTCTTTTGGGAATGCTGTAAGTGGCATTGTGAATATGACCGGTATATCAGGAAGCAGGGATCATGTGGATGTGAAGTTGAATATGAACACAAATACTTTAGGAACAGCAATCACAATACCTTTGGGAAGCAAAAACTCACTGGTTTTGGCTAGTCGCCAGGCTTTTGTAAATTGGCTTCAACCCGGAAATGTAGCCAATGTACTTAACCTGAATCCGAGGTTCGAAACTGTTTCTGATATTGTTTTGTATCCCAACTATACTTTTTCCGATTATAACCTGCGCTTTACAGGTAGCATGAAAGATAAGGCCGATTATTATGCGAGTTTTTTCGTGAGTAAGGATCGCTTCAATTATTCCTTAACTCAAGAAGAAAAAAATTTATTGTTGCAAAAAAGTCAGGTTGAAACCAATAGCCAAATGGCTGGTGCTGCGGGTTTCAACTTCATGAATGAAAAAACAGGGGCACACCAGATTGTAGCATCATTGTCCAATTTGCATGTGGTGAAATCTGATTCAGTGAATTTTGAACGCCCAAAGTTGAAAAAAGTAGCATACCGGAATTACATCAACTCCAGCGAAGACATTTCTGAATGGTCGCTCAGTTACCTGAATACAACTCCTGTATATTACAATTCTCAGTGGATATGGGGCGCAGAGTGGCTTTTGGACAAGGTAGATATGTATGAAGAAAATAATTTTAATACTTCTACCATAGATACGGTACTTACTTGCAATGCCCTCACCACCCATCTTACGCACAAATATTCGGTGGATAGTACGCTTATTATAGAAACGGGCATGCGGATAAGCTATTTCACCTCGCTCAAGCAGGATTTATGGATGCCGCGCCTTTCTATTGTATACCGCACCGGACGGGTTGAACTGCGACTGGCAGGTGGAATATACAACCAGGTTTTGCAGGAAAATATGAAAGTGGATATGGCTGGGAATATTCGCTATCAATGGATGTTGGCCAGCGTAGATGAGGTTCCGCTTCTGGAAGCCCGACATTTGGTGTTGGGAGCTAAATATCAGAGGAATGATTTTTCGTTTCTGGGTGAAGTTTTTATGAAAAATACTTTCGGAATTACTCGCTTTGTAAATAACTCAAATGGTGAAAAAATGTACGAAGGCAAATCGCAGGCATATGGATTGGATTTGTATGCCAAGCAGGAATACAAAGGTAGTTCGCTGTGGGTATCATATACAATGGGGTTTGTATACGAACATTTCCCTTATTTCAAAAATGCTTATTGGCAACCTGCTTTGCAGGATCAGCGGCACGAAGTGAAAATGGCTTGCTTGCTCGATTTGCACCCCATATATCTGGGCGCCAATTTTATATGGGGATCAGGTTTCCCCGATGCAACGCCTAATAGAACAGAAGAATATGATCTGATGGATTACAATAGGGTCGACGTAAGCATGGTATATCGTTTATTGGCAAGGGGTTGGAAAATGGAATTGGGTGCCAGTATTTTGAATGTGTTTGACCATGAGAATTTTAAATACGAAAGTTTCAACCGTATTCCCCGAAATCAACTCACCTCTTTTACAGTGTATACCGATGCGATGAGGTTTACGCCAACTTTATTTCTCAATCTGGTTTTTTAGGATTATCAATGTGTATTTACTTATCTGCATACTGCGCCCCACAGGTAATGGAGCAATTTTCGTGGTTACAATTGTTCCCGTAAAGTCCAACCGAATATGGTTTTCATGATTTATCTCCAAAAAAGTGTAGTAAAACCAAAAAAATATCTCCAGAAAAGTGTATGAAATAACTAAAAACTTCTCCAAAAAAGTGTTAATCCGTTAAATATGAGAAAAATACAAATTAGTGTTCGTGACTGCACTTTCATTTGATTTTTTTAGCATGGATAATCGATGAAACTCCTAGAAGTAGGAGCGTAGTTTTGTGTTTTCTATCTGTTGACCGGAAATAGAATCGCTCAAAGAATTTTATTTACACCATACAAGGGGACATTGACGAAGTTTTCTTGCTTTATGTAGTTCCTTGGGGAAAGTCTGAATGCCAGGACAGGGGAATATTTTTCAATATAGCTTTGCAGACTTTTCTTGTTTTTGCTCATTCCACTTTTTACTTCAACCGGATATATCTGATTCGATTTTTCAACTATAAAATCAACTTCAGCATCGTATTTCGATGTCCAATAATACAGTTCTTGCGCTTGGTTGGCAATGAGTTGTGTTGCTATATAGTTTTCTGTAAAAGCACTATTGTACTCAGAAAAAAGTGCATTGGGTTCTATTATAATTGCCGAATCTAGTTTGAGCATGGCCCCGAGTAAACCAGTATCCAGCATATATATCTTAAATTTCTCTGTTTCTACGTATCCCGAAAGTGGCAATTTGGGTGTGCTTATGTGCATTGCTCTGTATATCAATCCTGCTCCTGTAAGCCATTCTATTGAGGCTTGGTAGTTTACGGCACGTGCATTTTTTGCTAAATCAGAGTATTTAAATTTTTTGTTTTCTTTTGCCAAAGTGTATGGGATGGTATTCCATATTTCAGCAGTTTTCAATGCTAAAGACGAATCCGCATATTTGGAAAAATCGCGGCGATATGCTTCGAGTATTTCATTCTGAATGATGCGTGCCAAGGCAATATCCTTATGCTGAATATAATTTTTTACCACCTCTGGCATTCCTCCTAAAAAGAAATACATTTTGAGGTGTTCAAGCAATTTGGTGTGAATGATATCGGGATATGCTTCTGGCTCATCTTTTTTAAGTAATTCCTCAGCCAAGAGAGTTTCATCTGTCGCCATCAGATACTCAATATAAGACAATGGATAAAGAGTCAGGAAATTGACTTTCCCAACCGGAAAACCTGATTGTTTGCCTATACTGACTCCAAGTAGCGAACCTGCCGCAATGATATGAAATTCAGGTGCTTGTTCATTGAAATATTTTAAGCTAGTAAGTACTTTTGGTGCGGCTTGTATTTCGTCGAAAAAGAGAAGGGTATTTTCAGCTACTATTTTCTTTCCGATATACAGACTGATCTTATTTACTATTTTATAGGGGTCTAATTCTCCTTCAAATAACTGAATCAATGCCTCATTTTGTTCAAAATTCAGGTAAATGAATTGGCCATATTCAGCATTTCCAAATTCTGTGACTAAATAATTGTTGGTATAAAATACGTTTCATAAGCAGTTTTCTTATTTATCTCCAGAAAAGTGTAATAAAGGTAGAAATTTATCTCCAGAAAAGTGTATGAAATCGCTAAATTTATCTCCAGAAAAGTGTTAATAGGTTAAATATTAAGAATATATAATTGTGTGCTTAAAAGAGTTTTGTTTTTGCAAAATTATAGGTTGAATGGGCAAAAAAACAGGTTACCTAAAAAGTAAATTTCCCGAAAGTTATAAGCTTCCGGGAATTTGAATATCAGTGAATTATAGTGCTTTAAAAAGAGATTCTAAAATTTTCGGCAGTAGAATATACCTAAGGTATTCATGGTAATATCGGTATGAAATGTACCTATGCCAACCAATGCGAGCAATAATCCTACTTGGTTTCCTTTGGCATAAGTGCCCGAATTGTTTATATAATAACCGGGAGTTGTTATATCCTCATAACCCGAACCACTTATGTTTTGCAAGTACTGATAGTAAAATCCTGCATCTACACTTACCCATTTATTCTTCGGGGCGAAAGGGGTGTATCTGGCAGATATGGCACTATTCATGAATTGATAGGTATCGAATCTTTGGTATTCGATTCCTTCAATGTCTTCCAGTAGAGCTGTCTCGTTGGACATGCCGGCACCAAGAGAGGCAACCAGCGAGAAAGATGAATTAAGCTTACGGGTGTATTCGGTGAATATTCCACCGCCTAAATTTTTGCCTTCAAAAGTTGCGCCTTGGAAGCCTGCCCGCAATGAATTTTTTATTTCTGTTTCCGATTGAGCTTTGAGTGCAAACGTAATTATGAGTAATGCACAGATAATGAATAGTTTTTTCATGAATGTTGTAATAGAGTTAGTATTAAAATTTTTAAAGCTAAAAATATTATTTCTTGTGCAACTGAAAAAACATTTTGCTTTCACTCGTATTAAAAATGAATTTTGAAAGAGTTAAATAAATGATTATGAATATGTTTACTGCTCAATCCACAGCACAGAGTCGTATGTGTTGTATTGATTGGTATCGTATACAGGATTTGTAGGATCCTGAATCCACTCGCCATCTACTATGAATTTGTAACGGTGCTTGCCTTTGTCCAAGTGTAGTTTTATCACCCATTTGTTTCCTTGGCGGGTCATGGTATATCCGGTTGGATTCCATCCGTTGAACGAGCCTGATACAATTACTTTTTTTGCCGCATCGTATCCCTCGAGTTCAAAAGTGTAATTGGGCTCAACTGTGAGTACCGAGTTGGTAACCTCTTCGAATCCAATGGTATGCGGATTGAGGCTATCTACCGACCAGCGGCCATCTACTATAAATTTGTACTCGTAATTGCCTGAAGCCAGCACATAGGGCAATACCCATCCCGAATCTGTTTTATGCATCATCAATTCGTTGGTAATCCAATTGTTGAAACTGCCGGTAAGTATCACCTGATTGGCATATGCAAATGATTTGACATGAAAAAAATATTTTTCTCCAATTTCAAGCACCGAATTCTCATTACCATCAGCATCAGTGCGTTTCAGAGGGTTGCCTGAATCCAATATCCAGTTTTTATCCACCACAAATTTGTAGGTATAGGTACCATCTTTGAGGTAAATAGGAAGTTCCCAACCCTGGGAAGTTTTTTGCATGGGTATGCCTTTTCTGTGCCAGTTGTTGAAATTTCCACTCACTGCTACTTTTTTCGATTTTAGGTTTCCTGCATGCCTGAAAGTATAATTGGGAATATAAACTACTGAGTTTACAACATGGTTATTGTCGGGTTCTTCTAGTTTGTTTTCCGGATCAAGTATCCATTGTCCGTCAACTATGTATTTGTAAAAAGCTTTTCCGGGGAGCATTTTCACAGAAACAATCCATCCATCATCGGTTTTTTGCATAAGCAAATCCTGCGTTCTCCAGGCATTGAAAGAACCGGATAGGTATATCTTTTGCGCATTTTTGTAGCCCGGAAGGTAAAAATGAGCTAGGCCATTTGTATAACTGAAGCTAGCGGGATCTTTAAACTCATTTATGCCGTATTTCATCAGGCTTTCAGTTTGCAGCATGATGGGCTCTACTTGGGGCACTATCCATTCATTATTGTATTTATTGAATGCGAAATCAGATTCTGAAGTCAT
The DNA here is from genome assembly GCA_020048155.1 of Bacteroidota bacterium. GTDB lineage: Bacteria > Bacteroidota > Bacteroidia > Bacteroidales > DYOH01 > JAIFMY01. Next base: position 18,041 of record JAIFMY010000249.1, on the reverse strand, counting down.
CACTTTGGATAGTTCGATGTACTTGTGTAAAGTTTTGTTCACGTACCATTTCTCGTTGTTGTACATGAGCACGCTATCGGCCTGGAATGCCTGTGCTATGAGGGCACTATCGAGGGCGTATACCTGCGCTATGATGCGTCGTTCTTTTGCATCCCAGTGTGGATTTAATTTGAAAATCAGTCTCCCGTCTTCTATCCGGCATATTTCGTCGGTTACGCTTTGTGCTTGCCCCGTAGTAGAATATAGTGCAAACAACAGGTACAGGATATATATGCTAATGTTTTTCATAATACATTCTATTTCTGATAAATAATGCCAAATTTCTGATCGGAATAATGTATGTAAATTTTCCCTTTTGACATGAAGTCGTAACCCAGAACCCCGGCGATAGGTATGGAATAAATCGTACTAAGCGGGGTAATGTTGCTTACAATTACTTCCATGCTTTTAAGATGTTTGTCGCCGAACTCAAATTGGTTCATGGTTCCGTATAGTACCTCAGATGCTGATCTGCCTGCATCGTTTACCCGCAAACGCCCGGTAAAGGTAATGCTGCTCATCACTTTTTTAGATAAATGGGTTCCAAGTACATTTTTTTCAGCACCTGTATCGAAACAAAATTTGAGGTGCGTCTTTCCAATTTTTCCCCAAATAAAAACAATATTGTTCAGAATTTCGGCATCCTGCACATAATCGCATTGGGTTTCTATTTTCTTTATGGCGTCTTTGGCATTTTTCTGGTGATAAAGATGCAGTACATTCTGGTTTACATCCAGCAGCAAGGAGTATTGTTGAAGCAATTCAAGCCCGAAGAAGCCCAGAATTTTTACTCCCTTCTGGTTTTCTATATGGCTCAGATTGGCCAAATTGGCTGAAATATCTGTGAAAATGAGGTCCGAAATCATCATACTATCCACCGAAATAATTTCAATGGCTTCCTGCCTGCCATTGATGCCTTGTGTAAATTCTTTGCTTCGGACTTTGTGGTTTCTGAAGTAGGTTTTGTTCAATACCAACAAAGCCATAGAACCGGAATCGAAAATAAGGTTTCCTTTTACCCCGTCTATGGTAGTTTCCAATACCAGCAGATTGCCCGCCCGCTTGAGTGGCAGTGTGATAGAGTCTGGATTGCTTTTTTGCTTGAATTCAGCTTTGTTCCTGAAATATTTAGCAGTAGAAGTATTCAGAATTAAGCTATTTGAAACCGGAGCTCTTTGTGCATACAGCGCAAATGTGCATATGAGAATGTAAAGACTTATAAAGTACTTGAGTTTCATCATGACGGTTTCTCTTTGTGATACTTGTGGCAAAGACGATCTCTCTAGATCTTTGCTGCATTTATTTTACTTTTCGTATGTATAAAAATTCTATCTGACAGTAATTGGTTTTACAATATTGGATAAACTTCAATTTAGAAACGGAAGTTATTGAGTTTCTTAATACATTTGGAATTCAAAATATTATATAAATTTTATGACTTTAGCTAATTTTTATAAAGACTTTGATTTTCAGTTGTTAAATACTGGTGAATTTAAAGAAGATGCAGTACGCGAAGAATTGATAAACCCAATTTTAAAGCATTTGGGATATAAAGCATACGGTCATAACCGCATAGTATATAGCAAAACACTTGCACATCCATTTGTGAAAATTGGGTCAAAGAGTAGGCAAATAAATATCATTCCCGACTATCTTTTTGAAATTAACGGGAAATATTCATGGGTACTCGATGCGAAAGCTCCTAACGAAAATATTACATCTGGCGATAACATAGAGCAAGTTTTTTCCTATGCAATTCACCCCGATATCAATGCGGACATATTTGCATTATGTAATGGAAAGGAATTTGCAGCATTTTCAAGAGAAAAAAAGGAACCTCTATTATTCTTTCAACTCTCTGAAATAGATAAACATTGGGAGGAAATTGAAAAACTCTTAAGTCCTGATAAATTTGTTGAAAAACAAATTCTTAAAGAAACCGAGGTAAAATATGAAAAGAAAGAAAAATTTTCTTATTCTGAACTGAAATTACCTAAGACAGTAATTGCAAAAAAAAGGGCAACAAAACGGCATTTTGGTGTTCATGGTTATTTTACGAAGCAAAGTTGGGATATCTTACAGCATTACATAAAGCATTTTACTAAACCTGGTGACATAGTTTTGGACCCTTTTGGTGGAACTGGTGTAACGGCAATTGAGGCAATGGTTCTTGGGAGAAAAGGAATAAATATTGATTTGAATCCAATGGTAGTATTTTGGGTTAAAGCATTAACCATACCAGTTGATTTTAATTTATTACATGATGAATATGAAAAATTGATTGAAAAATTTAAAAAGAATTGTCCTACTACACAAACAGAAATACAAATAGCCAAAGAAAAATATTCATATCCAACAGAGGCGATCTGTATGAAAGGTGCCGACGTAAAAACGGTAGACCAATTGTTTAGCGACAAACAACTTGCTCAATTAGGTTATTTGAAACATCTAATTAAACAGGTAAAAAATGAACCAATAAGATTGACTTTTATGCTCATGTTTTCAGGAATTATTACAAAAGCAAATTTAACTTATCATACTGGAAATACAGCTACTCAAGATGGACAAGGTAATGCAAGTGCATTTCAATATTACAGATATAGAATAGCACCAGAACCTAAAGATATTGATATTCTTACTTATTTTGACTTACGTTTTAAAAAAGTCAAAGCAGCCAAGGAAGAATTAAAAAATTTCATCACAAAAGACAATTTTAAAGATTTACAAATTCTAAAAGGTACAGCTACAGATTTGACACTTATAGAAACCGAAAGCGTTGATTACATTTATACTGACCCACCATATGGAAATAAAATTCCATATCTTGATTTATCAGTAATGTGGAACGCTTGGTTAGATTTGAACGTATCAGACCAAGACCGCAAAGAAGAAGCAATTGAAGGTGGAAGACTGGAGAAAACAAAAGATGAATACAGCGGTTTATTGGCTCAATCAATAAAAGAAATGTATCGAGTTCTAAAATACAATCGCTGGATGTCGTTTGTATTTGCACATAAAGACCCACATTATTGGCATATTATTGTAGACACTGCCGAGAAATGTGGTTTTGAATATGCAGGTGCTGTAAAACAAGATAACGGGCAAACAAGCTTCAAGAAGCGTCAGAATCCTTTTTCCGTGTTAGCAGGTCAATTAATAATAAACTTTATAAAAAAAGAAACTCCAAAGGCGATACAGAAATTTAAACTTGGTAATGATATCTATGATTTGATCATAGAAACTATCGAAAGTGTAATTGCTGCAAACGAAGGTGCAGACCTTGAACAAATTAATGATGAGTTAATCATAAAAGGACTAGAGTTTGGTTTCTTGGATGTTTTAAGTCGTGAATATAAAGACTTAACACCAATTTTGATGAATGAATTTGATTACAAACAGGAAACTAAAAAATTCTATATTCGACAAAATCAAAAGTTTAAGACTAAAATTCCGTTGGATTTGAGAATTAAATACTTCCTACTCTCGTATATGAAACGCAAAGAGTTTGAAAAAATTAATCCCAATACTGATGACATCATTTTGGATATTATGCCATTATTAAGAAATGGTGTAACTCCTGAAAATCAAACTATATTGAAGGTTTTATCTTCAATCGCGGATGAGGTAGGTAATAATCAATGGAGAATTAAGCAAACTGGCCAAATGTCGTTTGATTTATTTTAGAATCATTTTTTATAGCATGAGCTATTTGAAAAATATGTGACACTTGGTTCTATATTGTAGAATTAAAGTCAATTCCAATTAGATTATATTTTGAGACAATGACGCTATCGAGGAAGATGCTTAGCTATTGATTTAGTGTGTATTGTATGATGTTCTGGGTGCTGATATAGCTTACTGTGTTTCCGGACTCCAGACGCTCTTTCCAGGTCATTTTCACATTCAGGTCGGTATTTTTCTCACCGCTGATTTCAACCAGCATATAGCCATGCTCCTTGCGGTGGTATACTTGCTCTGGTGTATATGGGCTGTTTTCCCCATTGTAAGCATATCTCGACATCAGCCAACCTCCGCCGCCACCTACCAATACCTGATAGATATTGTTGCTTGTATTCCCATCGGAATCTTCGATGAGTGTGGCATCGAAGAAATGGTCGTGTCCGCAAAAATATGCCTTTACGCCAGCCTTGGCCATGCTTTGCCAAAATGTATTTCTCTCGGACTGATAATCATCCAGACAATCGGAGTGAAAAACTTTGAATGCGGCTTCATGACCAAAAACAAATATATGGGGCTGCTCTGTGCTTTCGAGTTGGGTGTTTACCCAATCCTGATTCACCCTGTGTATGTTTACATAATGGTCAAGCCCAACAAAGAAAGCATTTTTATGCCCGAAGGAGTAACTGAGATTTTGCTCACCTGTGGGACCATTCTGAGGCAATGCCTTCGTACCACTAAAAAATTTATTCCATACGGCAATATCGTCTGTTGCATCGTCTTCATGATTGCCTCTTATCGGATATATGTCAATTCCTTTATCATATAATGGTTTAAATATTTCTTCCCACATCATCAATTCTTTTTCCAAATCGGCAGCATTTGTCATTTTGCCACCCTCTACTATATCTCCGCAAAGTAAAATCAGGTCTATACTATCTTGCAGGAAGTAGGGTATCATTTCGCTTATGGTGTCTGAGTTTGTGGTAACGTGTGTATCGCCAACCACAACAAATCTCCAAACTTTATTTTCGCTTCCGGGTTCCTGTGTTTCATCTTTGTTGCAGTTTACCAGCAAAAGCATCAAGCCCAGAAGCAATACATTTACAAATCTTTTTTTAGTTATGTACATACTATTTATTTTGAAATGGTTCTTACGCAACGTGTGTAGTTGTATACATATCGTACATCGCCCTGTGGTCCTTTGAACTGCGGGTAGTCAGCCATGTTTCCCGATTTTGGGTCGCTGCGCTGTGACCCGGCGCCATGTACATCCATGAGTATGCCGTTCATTTTGCCCTGAGCTTCTCCAAATGCGATATAAGCAGCCGGTATGCTTGGGTTTACTCCATCCTGGTGTGTAGTGCCTGACCAAAAATACGGGTATTGACCGGGATTTCCGTCGGGATCCGAAATTGAGGTAGTGACGAACATTGGATTGATGGCTGCTGAGTTGCTCACAGATGGGCAACGGGTGTAGTCTACAATGCTTTGCAGCTCTTTTATGTTTGGAAGCCTCCAGTCTGAATAACCAGCCAGACTCAAGCTTTCGGCATAACCCAATGCACCTTGCCAATCACGTGGGGTGCCATCGTCAGCTTTTTGCCACATCAGCCCTGTAGCCAGATCAGATATAGTACCGTCATTGTTGTCTACAAAATTATTTACACCATAAAGTGTATTGCCCCTCACCATGCGAAAATATTTCTTGTTTTCTTCTATTCCTTTGTAAATAGAGTATCCTTTTATGCGCCCATCAACGAAATTGACGCCAAATACAGTTTCGTTGGTATTAAAGGTAAGACCTACATATTTGGTCGACGACCATGTTTGTGCATCTATTTCGCGTTCGCCTAGGGCTGTATTGCCAAGTGGCTGAACAAAATAATCTTCGTTGATGAAGTTCTTGATGGCGGTTTCCCCATTTACCTGGCCTGTAAACAAAATGAGAGAATAAAGTTCTTTTAAGCTAGCGACGCGCCAATCGGTATGTCCACCCAGCGTCATGGACTTTGCAAGTGTTTGTGCTTGGCTGTAAGTTATTTGCTGTCCCATATCTTTTTGCCACATCAGCCCGGTTACTTTGTCGGTAATGGTGCCATCGCCATTGTCGGTGTATGATGGCTGAAATCCCTGATAAGTAGCATCTTGCCCGTAAAATGCATCACCTTCTTTGGGGGCACTTATTACAGAGGTGCTATTAAAAAAAGTTTGTACATCGGTATCAACTATGGGATAGGTCAAAGTGGTAATCGGATCTGTATTTGGTTTGCTCTCATTTTCTTTATTGCATGACAATGCCGTACTCAGGTAAACGAAGATTATGATGGGAAAAATATTTTTTTTCATTTGGAGCATTTTTTATTCTGTATTGTTTAAACTATGCGAGCTGGGGTTAAATTAAAGGTGTAATATAATTGATTCTGGTTTTAAAAGAAGCAAACTGCACCGGATTAAGGTGCAGTTTGCATAATCAGAAGAGAAAATTAGGAATTGAATATAAAACTTATGTGTGTTTTGAATGCTTAGTTATTGCCCCAGCGGAGTCTTATTTCTGAACTTTCACCGTCTTTGGTCAGAGTAGCCAATCGGTCGCAAGTACCTGTACCATAATCTATGGTGAGCGATTTATCATTTCTGGTTATTTCTACCACACCACTCACAAAAAATCTACAGCCAAAATTTTTGCGCAATTGAGTTGTGATTTCACGGTTATATGCTTCTCCTTTAGTATTTACCCCTTGCACTGCACCCGAAATGGTTACATAGTCGTCTGCGCGTACTGCAGTATTGTTTGTCATTCGAGTGCGGGTCATATTTGATTCCCTGGTAGAGAATTTACCGTCAGGGAAGGTCATTTTTCCATTTTTCACCTCATAATTCCAGCTAAAATTGTTTTGTGCATCTTTCCCAACAGATGTGATAATTCTAGTGCCTTCAAACTGGGTATTGTTTATGAAGAAATTGTTGAAAGTGGTGGTACGTGTAGAACCTGCCTGAAAATAGCGCCCTGTAACTACTATTGTGATACTACCTTTACGGGTAATTGTATCTCCGTTTACTACCACAGAGCAACCTGCACCGTAATCAATAGTAATGGTTTTGGGAAATACTGTTGTGTCTTGTTTGTCTACTGTAACAGTATAGCATGTAGCCGATTTTAAGCCTGACTTATTGTAACCCGCTGCATCCATTTCGTATACTATATCATCAGTGCTTTGGTCTATTTCGTCTGCCATTGCGTCCTCATAGTTGTCGGCTTGCATTTGTGCAATTTCGTCGCTGGTAAGAGCAGTCTCGTCTGTTTTGTTGCAAGAGGTTGCCATAATTGCTAAAGCTGCTATGAGCATGAATGATTTTAAAATTTGCTTTTTCATAAATTTGAATTTTAGTTAAGTAAAAAAATGTTTGTTTTATAACTTATAACCGTATTGATAGAAACCCACCCTACCTCCAAAATGATTTTTTTTGAATTTTTTTTTCTTGGGATTGTAAATGCCGATTTTCTGATGGCTTGCAATGGCATTAGATGAACAGACTAGAATGCTTCTTTAGCATCTTTCATAAATTAAAACTGCCCCGGAATCCGGAGCAGTGGATGATCTCGAATCTATATAAACCTACTTGCTATTATTTTTACGCTTTATCAATTGTTTCTCCAGCGAAGTCGTATTTCAGTGGTTTCCCCATTTTTTGTGAGTGTAGCCATTCTATCGCAGGTACCATTTCCGTAATCAATAGTGAATACATTATCGTTACGGGTATTTTCAATAGCACCACTTACAAAAAATCTGCAGCCTAGATTTCTGCGTAGCGGCAATACTATTTCTCTGAAATATGCTTCACCTCTGGTATTTATACCCTGCACTGAGCCTGTAATGTTCAGGTAATCGTCTAGTCTGTTTAAGGTACCATTAGAAACGCGTGTTCTGGTCATACTCGATTCACGTGTGGCGTATGTGCCATCGGGGAAGGTGATTTTGCCATTTTTTAGTTCATATGTCCAGCTAAAGTTAAACTGAGAGTCGAGACCAATGGTGGTTACAATGCGTGTTCCTTCAAATTTTACATCGTTGATATAAAAATTGTTGAAGGAAATGGAGCGTATAGCGCCTTCTTGGGTGTAGCGTCCGGTTACTACCATGGTTAAGCTGCCTTTGCGGGTGATGGTATCGCCATCTACTACCGATGTGCATCCAGTTCCATAGTCTATGGTAATGGTTTTTGGGAAGCGGTTTGAGTCCGGTGTATCTATAGTAATGGTATAGCAAGTGGCTGTTTTCAATCCACTTGTATTGTAGCCGGCTGCATCTAGTTGGTAGGTTATATCATCGGTACTTTGGTCAAATTCATCTACAACGGCTTCTTCATAGTTGTCTTTTTGCATTTGGCTTATATCATCGTTGGTGATAGAGGTGTTTTCATTCTTGTTGCAGGAATATGCAAATAGAACTATTGCGGCCAGCATCAGGATTGATTTCATTATTTGCTTTTTCATATAGATAAGATTTTGGAGTAAATCATTGTACATTTATCATCATACCGTATTCGCTCTCTCATACCCTACCAAAAAATGTAAAGAAATGGAATTTTTTTCACATCAAAATCTTGATTCGTGAAATTTGTAATGAATTATAAACAGTTAACCAGTGACAATATATTGATTAAATCTTAAAGAAATGGTTACAACTTAAATTTCATATTTACTCCCAAGAAATTGTTGCGGGGATTTACAAGGAACGAACCTAGCATAAGTGTAAAATCGTACCAGGTGTGCGCTGCCACAGCCGGACCAATATCATACCCCCTGCGTTGTACATCGCGTCCCAGAAAATAACCTGCCACACTGGCTTCGGCTACTTGCAAGAGTGCTGAGGCATAATCTGGATTTTCAACAAAAAACAAATTGGTGAGGTGTGCACTGCCAAATAGCACGCTCGAAATTACAAGGCCTTTCCGCTGCCCGAATCTGTAGTCGAGTAGTGGCATCATATAGTTTCGCATTACATATTCTTCGCCTATGCCGGCTCCCCAGCTCATGGCCATAGATACTGAACCAAATGCCGCCAATCCTTCGTTGCGGGGAATGTATTTGTTTATGAAATACATTTTTTCTACTTGGTTTATGCTTTCCGTCTCGTTCATTTTTTCGAGCCCCACAAATGCGGCAGCCAGCAGTACCATACCGCCTGTAATGGGGGTGAAAATATTTTTTGGTTTGAATGGCGCAAGGTAAAGTTCCTGGTCAGTCATTTCGTCGTAGCGGAAATCGGGGTTGTGGTATTTGATATACTCGAGCTGGCTTTTAAAAATAGTGAGTTTTTCTGTCTGAAAAGCTTGAAGGCCTATCCAAAGTGGATAATTGTAATATGGGGTAGAAGTTTCGTTTTGCAGTTGCTTGTCGTATTTTATCCCTGCAAATATGCCTCCGAGTTCTATTGCACTGAAAATGGCGCCTTGAGTAATTTTCCCCTGATAAAAGTACGAAGCACCGGGCACAAAATATGTCCAGGTCGGGATCAATTTGGGTTTTATATGAAGGGAATCGGAATATTGGGCTTGCAGATTGTTTGCAGACATGCTCAACCCTATCAGCAGAGCAATTGCGCAGAAATGTGCTTGTTTGATTCGCATAATTCAGGACTTTATCTTCAAATGTAGATAAAATTGTGCCAAATCTGGTGGGGAAAGAATTTTTGAATGAAAATATTGATTTATAGTTGTTTCGCCTAGTTATAAGCCCTTCAAGGGTTCTGAACCCTTGAAGGGCTGAAATGAATGCTTTTAATTTTGATTATTGGTCTTACCTTTATTTTTACCTTATTCTAACTGGATATATGTCTACTGATTCGTCTTAATATTTATTTTGTAACCAAAATTGGAATGATCCAGTTTTATAGGATTACTCCAAATTGTTCGTCTTTTTTTAGTAATTTCAGGGTCTGTAGGTATTTCATGCATCATCAAGTATTCCTCGCTTAGCTTCACCAAGCCGATCTGAAATTGAAAACTGGGATCCATTGTTATCACCCTAGACAATCTGTTTTCAAGAATTCCGTAAAAGCAAATTGAATCATTTGGGTTAAGTTTTATACTTATGGGGAAATTGCCATTACACTCCCTTAATCTGAATTTTATGCTGTCGTTGCTGCTTTTGAAGGATTTTTCCCATAAACATTTTAGTATCCAGAATGATTCCGGCTTGTGTGTATTGTTTTTTACAATTATTTGTGCGATCAGATTTTCACTTTCATCACAAGTCTCGTTTGTTCCAATTATATCTACTGTCAACTCAAGGGTATCATTCAGTGATTCTTGCCTGAAATTCTTGCATGACATTAAAAGTATTGAAATACAAATAGATAGTATTAGTTTATGCATTGTTTTGTATTGATTGGTAAAACGTCAATTGTATTTAAACACTTAGAAAATGTGTAACATGCAGAGTAGTAAAAGAGAATAAATTAAATTTTTCAACCTCAATACGGTATTTCTTGATGATCTGTGCTATATTTTCCCAGATTTTAATGAACCTCAATTTTTAATAAGGTTAGGGTTGGGGCGGCCATATTTTTTGCTACTGAGGTTTAAACTGAGGATAAGGTTTTTAGAACCGCAAAGTTTGTTCTACAAGAGTCACTCTAAGCAAACACTCCGAAGGTTCAACACTTTCGGAGTGTTTGCATTATTACCAGCTTTAAACAACAAAAACTTACTTCACCAACGCATCATACAATATTTCTACCGGGTGCTGTGCGTGTACTCCGGTGCCATCCATTATCTGGTGGCGGCAGCTGGTGCCATTGGCGCACATGGTCTTGTCGGCACCTAGTTTTCGTACCGATGGGTAAAGCACCAACTCTGCAACTTTCACCGATACATCGTAGTGCTCTGTTTCGTAACCAAAAGATCCGGCCATGCCGCAGCACCCGGTTTTGAGTTCATCTACCGTGTAGTTTTCCGGAAAGCTGAGAACGAATTTGGTAGATTGTGTTCCTGCCAACGATTTTTGGTGACAATGGCCATGAAAAGTGATGGATTTTGCATCTTTCGTGAAACTGCTTTTCTGTATATGCCTGGCTTTCATTTCCTGCATCAGGAATTCTTCTATCAGAAATGTGTTTTGGGCTATTTTACGTGCATCGGCTTTCCATTTCTCAGAAACCAGCACCGGATATTCATCTCTGAAGGTGAGTATGGCACTGGGCTCAATTCCTATTAGCGGGGTTTCTTCCGAAATCTGATTGCGGAGCAATTCAATATTGTCATCGGCATAGCCACGGGCTTTTTTTAGAAGGCCTTTGGATATGAGGGCTCGGCCACTGGGTTTGTGTTTGGGTACCTCTACTTGGTAGCCCAGCTTTTCGAGCAATAGTAAAGCTTTGAGGCCTATTTCACTTTCGTTGAAGTTGATGAATTCATCGGCAAACAGATATACTTTGCGACGTGGATTGGGTATATTTTGCTTGTGCTTTTTTATCAATTGTTTCATGGTATGCTTTGAAAGCATGGGCACTATTCGCTTGCGGCTAATGCCAAACCAACTGAGTACCGTCTTGCGCATGAGCGTGCTTTTCATCACGGCATTGTTGAGCCAGGGGAATACCGAGCCTATGGAGTTGAAAATATGAATATAACCAAACAAATAGGCACGCAGTGGTACACCATTTTGTGAGTAATATTGTTGTAGAAATTCCGCTTTGAGCTTGGCCACATCTACACTCGAGGGGCACTCAGATTTGCAGGCTTTGCACGAAAGACACAAATCCATCACCTCATATATTTCTTTTTGGGCAAACGGGTTGGGTTTTGTGCTGTTGGTGAGATATTCTCTCAAAATATTGGCTCTGGCACGTGTCACGTGTTTTTCGCTATGTGTGGCCATGTATGAGGGGCACATGGTACCACCCATGAGTTCAGATTTCCGACAATCGCCGCTGCCTGTACATTTCTCAGCTGCCTTCAGTATGCCGCCCGTTTCGCTGAAGTCGAGTATGGTAGAAAAATGTTTTACTTCCTGCCCTGGAAAATGCCTTGTGTTTTGGGTCATGGGTGGGGCTTCCACTATTTTGCCCGGATTCAGAATATTTTGTGGATCCCATGCCTGTTTTATTTGTTGAAACATAGCATATACTTCAGGTCCTACCATCATTTTCACAAATTCACCCCTCAGGCGGCCATCGCCATGCTCACCGCTGAGTGAGCCACGGTATTTTTTTACGAGTACAGCAAAATCATGGGCTACTTTTTTGAATATCTCAAAATCGGCAGCATCGCGCAGGTCGAGCATGGGACGCAGGTGCAACTCACCAGAGCCAATGTGTGCATAGTACACGCAATGTATGCCATATTTCATTAGTATGTCATTGGCATCGGCCATGTATGCTGGCAAATCTGCTGGGTCTACGGCGGTGTCCTCTATTACCGTGGTGCTGCGTCTATCACCGGCTATATTAGAGAGGACGCCAAGACCTGCTTTGCGCAAAGTCCATATTTTAGAAATTTCGCTTCCCGTAATGATGGGGTAGTGATATCCCATGTTTTTAGATTTCAGGGCAGTGATGAGGTTTTGGGCAGTGAGCATAAAACTCTCTTCGTTTTCTGCAAAAAACTCCATCACCAATATAGCAGCAGGATCGCCTTGTATGAATTGTCTGTTGCGCGAGAGTTCCAGGTTGTTCTTTGTGGCTTCCAAAATGAAATTGTCTATCATTTCTATTGCTACCGGGGCAAACTTCAGTGCTTCAATATTGGCCTGAAATGCTTCTTCGCGATTGGCAAAATGCACAGCCACGACACCGGTAAATGGTGGTGGAAGTTTTTCGAGGTGCAACTTTATGGCTGTGCTTATGGCCAGCGTGCCTTCGCTACCGGCCAGCAGGGTACACATGTTTATTTCTTCCGGAAAATTATCGGCTTGGTAGTCCAATGCCAGCAAATCGAGCGCATAACCGGTGTTTCTCCGGTGTATACTTGGTTTGGGCGAATTTTCTGCAATGATTTCACGATTGGTTTTGTTGCCCAGTATTTCATGCGTTTTTCGGTAAATATCGCCTAGCAAGCCGGGGGATTTCAATTTCTCTGTGTATTCCGTTTTATTCAGTTTTCGGAAAGTAGTTTCAGTGCCATCTGCTAGTATACTTTCTACCTCAAGGGTGTGGTCGCGGGTGCTGCCGTATATGAGCGAGTGCGAGCCACAGGAGTTGTTGCCCAGCATTCCGCCTATCATGCAGCGATTTGATGTTGAGGTCTCTGGGCCAAAAAGCAATCCGTGTTTTTTTAGATGCAAATTAAGTTCATCGAGCACCACTCCGGGTTGTACCCAAATCCATTGTTCCTGCACATTCAGTTCACCTATCTGGTTCATATGTACCGATACATCGGCTATGATGCCTCTGCCTACTACCTGGCCTGCCAACGATGTACCTGCAGTGCGCATAATGAGCGGCACTTTATGGGCGTTTGCATATTGCACAAGTGTGATTAGGTCTTTTTTGTGTTTCGGGAAGGCTACTGCCAATGGAATTTCGCGGTATGCCGAGGCATCTGTTGCGTAAAGCAGACGGGTAGCTTCATCGTAAAGCAATTTGCCTTCTAGTTTTTTTTCTAAATCCTGAAAAGTGTGTATGGTGTTTGGGCTAAGGGTTTCTGTGAGACTCATATACCGTTTGGTTTTAATTTTGGTCTGATAATGAGAAATATATGTAAAATAAAAACTTCCCGAAAGTTAGTTCACCCACGGGAAGTCTGCAAGAATAATTGATATTTAAAATGAATGTGTTTAGGTACGTTCCATATCATTTATTAATCTTTCAACTTCTTCCAATTCCTTTAGAAGATTGTCACGTTCATTGTCGTTGGCTGTTTTGGCTTCAGTTACAAAAAATGCAATGGTCTTACTCAGTTTCTGGGACTGAGCAAGCAGTTCGTCTGAGCTTGTTGAAAGTTCTTCCGCACTTGCAGAGTTCTGCTGTGTTACGTTTGAAAGTTCTAATATGGCATTGTTCACGTGTCCTACGTTTTGCGACAATTCAGAGTTTGCTGTGCTAATTTCAAGTATAAGCTGTTTGGTTTGCTGTATATCAGGCAATAGTTGATTGAGCATTGTTTCAGATGATTCTGCAATGGCAACACTTTTAGAAGATACTTTGTCAATTTCCAATGCAGATTTTTGTGTAAGCTCCGCAAGTTTACGTACTTCTGATGCAACAACTGCAAAACCTTTGCCGTTTTCGCCTGCTCGAGCAGCTTCTATGGCGGCATTTATGGCTAATAGGTCTATTTTTTGAGCTATGTCGTTTATTATCATTATTTTTTGTACAATATCCTTCATTGCACTATTGGTGTCAACTACAACATTTCGTACTTGACTTATTCCATCGAAAACTTTTATTGAAAGTGCTTCTGTTTCTATGGCATTGTTGGTGTTGTTTGAAATGACTGATGTCATTTCTTCCATGGAAGCCGAAACTTGCTCTGCTGATACCGCTTGCCGATTGGCACCAGTTGCAATTTCTCTTGAAGATATAGCAATGTGTTTGCTACTATTCTCCAGATTTTCTGCTTCTAAACGTATGTCGTTGGCGATTAGTCTTATACTTTCAGTCATCTGCTCCATTATCAGTGCCATATCGCCTATTTCATCGTTGCGCACTTTTGCGTTTTGGCTTACAAATATACCCTCTCCTCGCTTGGTGAGTATCTCTTTTAGCTCGTTTATGGGTTTAGAAATGGAAACATTGGTTTGGCTTGCAGTAACTACTATGATTAGGATAACGAGACCGGTAGAAAATAATAAGAGCCACATAAGAGTATCAAAAGATACTAGCATGCTTTGATTATCGGCAGCTACATTGTTTTTAAAATCTTTTTGAAGATTATTGAGCAGTTTTGATATTGTTTCTGTGATAGTATTTATTTGACCGCCCTGATCTACAAGTATTTGTACTTCAAAAATGAGCATTGGGTCATCATATGCTTCAAATGAGTTCAGGCTTGTGGTAACCGATTGCTGAAGTACTACAAGCGAATCTATTTTGGTGCGAAGTGTATCGTATTGGTTTTTTAGTTCGGGCTGCCAGTAAAGGCTCAACGAATCGAGCAAATGGAAAGTAAGCGGTAATTCTTTCGCATGCAGCGATCTAAGTTCCATTTTATCAGGCGTATCACTTTGCCTTTCAACAAAAACCCAGTTTTTAAGCAACAGGCTCGATTTGCTTATTATTTGGCTTAAATCGTTCAAACCGCTTTGAGAGGGCAATATAACTTGTAGATTTTTATAAGTAAGTTTTTTGCTGCTATTTACTGTGATAAAAATGAGTATGTAACTCAAAACTATTACAATCATTACAAGGCCAAAGCCCAGAAAAATTCTTTGAGTAATACCAATTCGTCTCGATTTTTTCATGAATTTTTGTTCTATTAATGTAGCTGGGCTTGCTGAAAGCTCTACATACTTATATTGAAGTAAATATAATGATTTTGAGCATTCTGAAAATCAAATCTAAAAAATAAATCGAATCAATTTACTTTTAAAGCTAATTTTTCTAGTGCTGGATTTATTTTTAAACCTCTATTGGTGATATTGTTCCGACTAAGTTCAAAAAACAATTTTGAACCATCAAATGAAAAAGCTATACCAGCGCCCTTATTTATAAGCGATGTTTTGTCTGCTATGATAAGGGTATTGCTCGAACCAAGTGCTATGATGGCTTCTTCTATTTGAGTACTTTGGTTTTTCGATATAAATAGTATGTGGCATTTGGTTATATCAGTAGCATCTTTATATTCAACTATACTCATAGCTTGTCCTTTCACATTTTTCTTTGCTGCCAATAACTTTAGCTCTGCGGTTACCTCGTCTTTGCCTAATACTCCTATTACAAAATCACCTGTTTTATAGTTTACCGGCCATTCTATATAGTTTGAAAAATTGTATATATATGCTGCCTGAAATTTTGGAAGTTGACCAAACATGAGCAATGGGAGCATTAATAGTATGTTAGAAAGGTATATTTTCTTGAACAAACTCATGATTTTAGTTATTTTAGTTTTTATTTCACCCTATATTGCGCTGATTGAAATAATCATGCTTGGTATATCCTGTTTTTAACGTAGAATATCTATTTCTGAAAATTTAAACGTTTTTGTTTTAATTTCTATTATGCTGGTTAATTTATAAACTTATGCTGGCTGATTAAATGTATTTGAGATGCTTTGTAAAAGTTTTATTCTTCTGTAGTGTATTTAAGCAATCCGAGATATATAGCAGCTTGTATATTTTCTTCATAGTTCAATTTATTGAGTAACGATTTAACTAATTTTGCATCAGACGCTTGCGCATTTATCTGTGCTACTACTTGTAAGTGTACTTGCATGGTATTGGTTGCAATATTAGCTAGCCCGGAGGGTAATGCTTGGCCTGTGCTTGCTGTGATTTCATACAAAGAGAGTACTTCGTTCGCTTTATCGAAATCTATCACGCTTGAATATAACTTGGGTTGTGCTGCATACCATTGAAATGTTTCGCTCAGATATTCGTAATATTTATTGGCAAGTTCTTTACTCTTTTCAAGATTTCCACAACTGGCGTAAAGTGCTACGAATTCTGTAGTGGTTTCGTTGAAAGCATACTTCTCTGAAGGAAAATAATAATAACACGTATCCATGACTGATACTGCCTTTTCCTTTTGTCCTTCTAAATATAGCTGCTTAGCCAGATTTAGATAAATATTCCTCACATTTAGTATATTGAGGGTTCTTGTGTTGTGTTCGCACAAATAGAAATCCGGTTTTTCAATGTTTCCCCACTTAAAATTTTCAATGAGGTTTTTATATAGTACCTTACTGTTTATAACTGCATCACGTTCACCTTGTATCTTTTTGCTTGTAAGCTTGTAAGCAAATCCGTCGAGTTGCAAATATTTTTCAAGTCCAAGCATTGACTCCTTGTCCATACTGGCTGCAAAATATATTGGTCGCACCCCAAAATTGCTGGCAATAATATCGAGAGCGGCTAAATCGCTCTTAGATACATATTGCATAGGCAGTTCCCAAACAAGTTTTTCTTGCTTATTGTTTAAGGCAAAACATACTACTTTGCTATCCGGCAAATAGTTAAGCTCTTCACCTGATTGAGTTGCCACCTTATTTTGTTTATCATGGCTTGCTGCAAATTGCAATAGATGGGTAAGGTCTGCTTGCATACCAGCAATGATATCATTTAAGTTGGAGGTTTGTTTTTTAAGTGCGAGCATACTGCTTTGTCTTACACCATATGCTTCTGCGTTGTCTTTTTCCGAAAGTAAGTTGACCAAATAACTAAATTCCCCAAAACTTAGACTTCCGGGACCACTACTGATGGTTTTGTAGTCTTGTGGCAATTTTGTTTCAAAGTCCGAACTATCAAGCGCATTCATAAACTGAGCATATAGGTTTGAATACATTTCTGAAATGCTGTCTGGTGCCGATTCTATTTTTTTGTGGCTGAGTGCTGCCGGATTGTGGTATACAGGCAAAAAATCTCTTTGGCCAAGTGCGTAGTCTTCGGCATTTAAAATAAATGCAATAGGTGGGCTATCGTAAGCGCGTTTCATCATCTGGGTGATATACCAATCGGCACTCAACAGGCTGAGATTAACTACACGTACATCGGTTCTGAAATTTTCAACTTCCTGCACGTACCATAGTGGAAATGTATCATTATCGCCATATGTGAAGATTATGGCGTTTTGTTCGCAGCTTTTCAGAAAATTTTTAGCAATTTCTCGCACAGAGTATCGGTTTGATCTGTCATGATCGTCCCAGTTCTGAAAAGCC
The DNA here is from genome assembly GCA_020048155.1 of Bacteroidota bacterium. GTDB lineage: Bacteria > Bacteroidota > Bacteroidia > Bacteroidales > DYOH01 > JAIFMY01. The sequence continues at coordinate 506 of JAIFMY010000249.1, read as the reverse complement.
ATAAGCACCGGAAGCGCCAGAAAGAGAATGCCGGATAGCAGAAATGCATGGAGGTTCGAGTTTTTGAGTTTTTTGCTCAAAAATTCAAAAACTGAAAGCGAACCATAACCAATCCACAGAGCAAACACATAAAACGATCCTACATATGAGTAGTCGCGCTCACGTGGCTGAAAAGGAGGCTGGTTTACATAAAAGACTATGGCTATACCTGTGAAAACAAACAGCAAGGTTGTGATAAGAAAGTAGTTTTTGTTTTTATTCCAAAGATAAATCAACCCCAGAATTCCGATCAGAAATGGTAGAAGAAAATAAGTATTGCGGGAAGGATGATTGCGCTTAAAGTCAGGCATTTCTGATTGGTTGCCAAGCCTGATTGCGTCCAACATAGATATACCACTTATCCAGTTGCCGTTGTCGTAATTGCCATACCCTTGAGTATCGTTTTGCCTTCCGGCAAAATTCCACATGAGATAGCGTACATACATAAAACTGAGTTGGTATCTGAA
>JAIFMY010000203.1 GCA_020048155.1 Bacteroidota bacterium | reverse complement strand
AAACGAATCGACAATTTTGCTTTTACCCTGATGCATGAAATTGGCCACATCGCCTTACATCTGCAGAACAACAAGGAAATGTCCTTTATCGACAATATGGAATCGGGTCAGGCTGAATTACTGGGGCAGGAAGAGCAGTTTGAACAAGAAGCGAATCAGTTTGCCCGCGAGCATCTTATCAGCAACCCACAATGGCAGGAGTTTAAATCAGATTTCCGTCCCTGGAACGATCATAACTACAATCTGTTTGGGAATAAGTATAAAATTCACCCTGCTATATTATTTGGCCGGGCTTCATTCGAATCGAGTATTTTTGCTGTAAAAACTACCATCGACAGAAATCTGTGCATATAGTATATATAAACAGCCATGAAGTTTTACTTGGCTGTTTCATGTTATATCTAAGTTCTGGCTTTGCAGCTAGGACTTTTTTTGTATATCTAACTTTGTTGTTCAATTATGGGGTTTTGCTATATTTGTAGTTATAGTAGTCAAAATTTAAGAATTCAGATTAACAGATGAGTTAAATGAAATATATTCAACCTGAAGTTTATAAAAGATCTTTTACTTGTCCACATTGTGGGTCAATAGCGACGCAAGATTGGTGGGATCGTGCTGGGGATGGTTTCGAGTATCAAAGTTCACTAGACAATCTAATAAGAGTTGGCGTCTGTCAACATTGTCAATCATTTTCTATATGGGTTGTAGATAAAATGTACTATCCAAACACTGGAAATGCACCATTTCCAAACCCAGATATGCCTGAATCTGTTTTAAAATTATATTTGGAAGCTGCTGCTATTCACCCAAAATCACCTAGAGGTGCTGCAGCTTTACTCCGACTTGCAATTCAAGTTTTATGCAAAGAGTTGGGAGAAAAAGGGGAAAATATAAATACCGATATTGGTAATTTGGTAAAAAAAGGTCTGCCTATTATTGTGCAGAAATCGCTTGATATTGTAAGAGTAACAGGGAATGATGCCGTACATCCTGGACAAATCGACACAGATAATCCAGAGTCAGTAAGTCAATTGTTTGAATTAGTAAATATTATAATTGAATATATGATAGCTTTACCCAAAAAAGTAAACGGGTTATATTCTTCATTACCTGCCGACAAGTTGAAGGGGATTGAAGTTAGAGATACAAAATAACCAACAATGCTTTAAAATTTCTCTTAATCTCTAAACCACCCTCCCCCTATGGCACTAAGTTGGAATGAAATAAAAGACAGAGCATTGAACTTCTCAAAAGAGTGGGCTGAAGCTGCCAACGAAGAAGCCGAGGCAAAACCGTTCCTGGTTGAGTTCTTCAATGTATTCGGCATAAGCAGCAAAAGAGTAGCCACCTTTGAGCACCGGGTAAAAAAGCTCGATGAGAAAGACGGCTGCATAGATCTGCTATGGAAAGGAACCATACTCATTGAAATGAAAAGCCGGGGGAAGAACCTGGACAAAGCTTATCAACAGGCAATCGACTATACCCACGGACTAAAGCAACACGAACTCCCCAAATACATACTTGTTTCCGACTTTGAGCACTTCAGGTTGTATGACCTTGAAGACGATAAGCACATTGAATTTAAACTCCCTGAGCTTGTAAACAACGTTCAGCATTTTGGGTACATCATAGGCTACCAGAAGAAGGTATACAAAGAGCAAGATCCCGCCAACATAAAAGCCGCCGAGCTGATGGGGAAACTGCACGACAGGCTGAAGGAAATAGGCTATACCGGCCATCCACTGGAAGTATATTTGGTTCGAATCCTTTTCTTATTGTTTGCCGAAGATACCACCATATTCAATAAACAGCAGTTTCAGGACTACATAGAGCAGCGCACCAGCGAAGACGGCAGCGACCTTGCAGCCCGCTTGCAGGAATTGTTCCAGGTACTAAACACACCCCGCGAAAACCGTTTCAAAAACTTGGACGAGCAGCTGGACGAATTTCCGTATGTAAACGGTAAACTCTTCGAAGAAAACCTCCCAACTGCGAGTTTTGATACCAAAATGAGACAATCTCTGCTGGAATGTTGCTACATCGACTGGAGCAAAATCTCACCGGCTATTTTTGGCTCTATGTTCCAAAGCGTAATGAATCCCACCGAGCGCAGGAACCTTGGGGCACACTACACCAGCGAAAGCAATATACTAAAGCTTATCAAACCTCTGTTTCTGGACGAACTTTATCAGGAGTTTGAGAGCATAAAAGACAACAAAAACAAGCTGCCTGAATATCACAAGAAACTGAGCACGCTCAAGTTCCTTGACCCGGCTTGTGGTTGCGGCAACTTTCTGGTTATTACGTACCGGGAGTTGCGCTTGCTGGAATTGGAAATACTCAGAAAAATCCATAATACAGGGCAAAGAGTAACCCATATCGACAACATCATTTGGCTGAATGTAGATCAGTTTTATGGCATAGAGTATGAAGAGTTTCCGGCACGTATTGCCGAGGTTGCCATGTGGCTTATTGACCATCAAATGAATATGCAGATAAGCAATGAGTTTGGGCAGTACTTTGTTCGTTTGCCACTGACCAAATCTGCAAAAATTGTTCATGGCGATGCATTACAAATAGAGTGGCAAAGTTTGCTCAATCCGCTAAATGAAATAAATGTAGTGGCCAAACACGCAAATATTTATTTGATTGAAGAACCCCAAGAACAATATAAAACAGTAAATATCCAAGCCGAAACATTTCAAGTACACAAGGGTACAATACCTGAGCCCAAAGACGAAGCTAAATTCGATTATATTTTGGGCAATCCGCCGTTTATTGGTTCCAAAATCATGAAGCAAAGCCAGCGAAACCAAATTGTAAAACAGTTTGATAATGCTGATGGCAGTGGTGTTTTGGACTATGTAACCGGCTGGTATATCAAAGCGGCAAAGTACATTCAGGGTACTCAAACCAAAGTTGCTTTTGTATCAACAAACTCCATTGTGCAAGGCGAACAAACCAGCATTCTTTGGGGAAGAATGCTATATAAATATGGCATTAAAATTCACTTTGCTCATCGAACTTTCAAATGGAGCAACGAAGCAAAGGGCAATGCTGCTGTTTACTGCGTTATTGCAGGCTTTGCTAACTTCGACTCAAATAATAAACGAATATTCGAGTACGAAGATATCAAAGGCGAAGCACACGAAATCAAAGTAAAAAACATCAATCCGTATTTAGTAGACGGAAAAGATATATTAATTGCCAAAAGGACTATCCCACTTTGCAATGTACCGAAAATGTTAAAAGGTAGCCAACCTACTGATGGTGGAAACTTTCTTTTTACAGAAGAAGAAAAAAATGAATTTCTATCAAAAGAACCGAAGGCCGCAAAATACATTAGGCCACTAATCTCAGCACATGAGTTTTTAAATAAAGAAAATAGATATTGCCTATGGCTAGTGAACGCAGAACCGGGAGAAATAAAGCAAATGCCACATTTACTTGCCAGAATCGAGGGTGTGAGGCAAATGAGATTACAAAGTTCTAAACAGGCAACTGTGAAGTGGGCTAATCAACCGACTTTATTTACAGAAAACAGACAACCCAAAAGTGATTATGTATTAATCCCGAGACATTCCTCTGAAAATAGACCATATATACCTATGGGGTTCTTTAATGAAAACTCGATAGCTAGTGACAGTTGTTTGTTTATAGAAGGTGCTAAACTATATCATTTTGGTATTCTAATGTCTTCTATGCATATGGCTTGGGTAAAATCAGTTTGTGGTCGATTAGAAAGCCGCTTCAGATATTCCAATGAAATAGTTTACACAAATTACCCTTGGCCTGAAAACCCATCCGAAAAACAAATAAAAGCAATTGAAACTGCTGCGCAAAAGGTATTAGATGCCAGGGCAGAATTTCCCAACTCTTCATTGGCCGATTTGTATGATCCGCTGACCATGCCGGCAGCATTAGTCAAAGCCCACACCGAGCTGGACAAAGCGGTCGATTTGGCCTATCGTCCCCAGCCGTTTACCAGCGAAGCAAACCGAATGGTATTCCTTTTCGAACTGTACGAAAAATACACTGCTGACTTGTTTACAATCGAAAAGCCGAAGAAGAAGAGGAAAGCAAAAGAGGAGGAATAAAGAAGCATTCATTTGAAATGCGAACAAACAAAAAATAGCACCTCAGTTGGTAAAACCGGAACCTCGCTTAGCGTTGGGTTACCCGACCGATTATTCTGAAGTGCTATCAGTATTTTATGTGGAAACCTCAAAAACATCATCGCTGAAGTTATTAACTGCCTACACTGTATGGCAAACCACATATTTTAGGTAAATTAGAGGGCTCGCAGCCTACTCTATATGGAGCTTTACCTGATGCAAAATTAATACTTCAAAAATATAATTTACCATATGTGTAGATAATTTTTGTGGCAAACCACTTTTAAAACAACGAGCTGATGCACTAACCCCGCTCTGAACGTCCGATAACGACTTTGTTTCTGAAAATATAACGTATTTCATTACTGCTAATTATATGCATCAAGAAAAATAATTGTCGTATATTCACTTAAATTTTACCGTAAAAACTAGCACCATGCTACCGTATGATGAAATACCCGGACCGCTAAAAATCTTGAATGTAAGTCGGAAGAAAGTATACTATATAAATGCCAGGCTCGAAATATGTGTGTTGAAGTTGGCCAAGAATCTTAGAAAATCACTACCATGCCCATTTGGTAAAGTGAGAATAGCCGCAGATGGTTTCTTGTGGCACAAAAGCGATGTGGATGAAGTTTTTCTGGGTAAAGATACTGTGTTTGCCTTCTCACGGCTTGCCACCTTAAAAGACATAGCCAAAATACAATCCAAAGCCAAGTTTGCTAAACAATACTTGAAGTTTGTACTCCATAATCAATCATCAACAACATACAACAGTTTTAGTAAATCCAACATTCCTAAAATTGAAATGGCCGGATACCAAAAAGATGTGATGATTATTACGTTTGAAAATCACGAAACAAGATACCTGCTACCTGAATTTTTGCCCGAAGATGAGCACATACGCCAAATTTCACAACCACACATATGGCCATATATTTCGTTCGACAATCACTCTATATTTTGGGATAAATACTTACCTTTAAATGAACGGTTTGAAGCAGGAAACGACACCCTATATTATTACTCTAAACCGATAAGTCATTATTTTTTTCAAATTACCAATTAAACAATATGCTATAATGCAGTAATGTCACTAAAAACCATAAAAAAAATGGAAGCCCTGAGCCGGGCTTCCGAGAATTTGACAACGTGCAAATGCATACAACTACCCTGCACTCTACGTCCGAACCGATTTTGTCAATAACAAATTTACCATATTTTACTAAAAGTATAAAAACAAAATCGACCTGATGATCGTTTAATTCATTAAAAATGACAATCAATGCATATCGTTGAAATAGATAAAGTGCAGTGGGCAGGTGGACTTACTATCGAAATATATTTTAAAGATGGTACACATCGCATAATAGATTTTGAGCCCTGGCTGAAAGCCAATCCCCATCCACAGCATAATAAATTTGCAAACCCCGTTGAGTTCAGAAACTTTACCTACACCCCAACAAGCCTTTACTGGGGTGAAGATGCTGACCTTGAGTTCTGTCTTAATGCATACTATACTGGCGATTTGGATGCTGATGAGTAAATAAAGTACTAACTAACTGATTTAATATATCTATTAATCATGGAAGAGAAAAAGAAACTCATAGATCGTAATATTGATTACGGTACAAATTTTATAGGTGGAAACGATAAAGAGTTGCCTATAGATGAAGAGAAATTCATGGCAAGGCTTGAATGGGCTCGTAAAATTGATGCCAAAATAGAAAAAGCGAAAGCCAAGAAATTGGAAAAACTGGCTAAGGAAAAGGCGAAACAAAAGAATATGAAGAAATAGAGTTTGCATGTATGTTTAAATGTACCATAGTGAAGCCCCGTAGGGGAGCAAGCATTAGCATAGGGCACCGCCCTATGTAAATAGAACTCCCTCACTTCTATCAGCACTGAAGGTGCGAAAGCAAAAAATAACCTTTCAGGCTTTAACGACATTGATATATGATTAAAGAAGCATTTTACATAAAAGATTATCAGCTAAAGGTGGTGTTTACCGACGGGACCATTAAAATGATTGACCTGTACAACTTTATATCCACCAGCAAACACCCGCTTATCAATAAATTTTTGGATAAAAACTTATTCAGAGAGTTTTATATTGACTATGGTACTATATGCTGGGGCGATAACGAATTTGATATTAACCCCAAAGACATATATAATGGTAAATTTGACGTTTCTTCAACAACAAACTCAATATAGTTGGTATTTTAATTAAGTTCAAAATAATCCCTATGGATATGCATTTACCCTTAGAACAAATCAGAGACATGTACGCTGGCAAATACGTTTTGCTAGGAAACTTGCAACAAAACGAATCAACAGGCCAAATATGCAAAGCCGACGTATTAGGTGTATTTACAAAAAAAAGTGATGCCAACGCCGAAGCTAGAAAATACAATAAGGCCGAGGTAGAAATACTGAATTTAACCAAGCAAACGACTAAACCTAAAGCCGAAGATATTTCAGAAATTGAGCAGCACTGGAATGATATATACACACGGAGAAAGGATTTGTTGAGCAGACTAGCCAATGAAGGGGATTAAAAATAGTTTAGAATTTAATGTACCATAGTGAAGCCCCGAAAGGGGCGCAAGCATTAGCATAGGGCACCGCCCTATGTAAGCTAGTAAGCGAATACATCAAAAAGGATAAAGAGAGGCGCATTGCAGCGCAAAAAATGATGAATCAAAAAATTTCAGCTAGTAAAATGAGCACAGAGCGTAAAATAGAAGGTTTTTGGAACTCAACCCCTCAGATACAAAAAATTGCGTTCCACATACGCGGGAAAATATCTGTTTATCTTACTGATGGTCGTATCATCATTACCCCACTTTCCCATTTCCCAAGCATAAAGAAACTCAGTGTAAAACAGCGCCAAAAATGGTATCTTTTCGGAAATGGATTATCATTTGACAACAGCACCGAAGTATACCACATCGAGCAAATATTAGGTAACTACAATGAATACAGGCATGAAGTTTAAAAACATGAAATGTTGTATTCGCAAAATTGGTACCCAAAAAATGTCATTTCCTGAATTAGTTTGAACGGTTAATCACTTCCCACTCACCCTCTTTATTTCCTGCGCAATCTTAAGAAATCCCTGCTTTAACCAAAAACCTGTACAATATTGTATCTCAAAGCTACCAGTCTTTCCCAAACTCCTATAAGCAAAAAAAGTACACCATAGTTTGATGTACTTTTTTGCATTCTGGGTGGAGATACGGGGATTCGAACCCCGGGCCTCTTGCATGCCATGCAAGCGCTCTAGCCAGCTGAGCTATACCCCCGCTTTGCGATGCAAATATAGAATTATCTTTTTTCCTGCAAAAATTATTTACACCATTGTGCAGCATAATTTGTTCGTTTTGGAAAATTATTGGTTGAGCTGTGCTAAATACAAAAATCACGTGTGAAATATTGTTTAATTTTGCCCCGCAGAAACATTATTTCATCATACGCTTTCGTTATTTACCCAAATTTGGTGTTCATGGAATTGAAGAAAAACCCAAAGGCAGATTTAGAGCAATACCGGGGACTGTTCCTTCAGGCAGGCTTCATTATTGCTATCGGATTACTCCTGCTTGCTTTCGAATGGCAAACTACTACCCCACAAGTGGAGATTTTTACAATGGCTTCATCGGCCGAAATTGAAGAAGAGATAGTGCCCATCACTACTTTAGAAATGCTTTCTACCCCACCACCGCCGCCACCGCCTCAGATTGCTGACATTCTGAACATAGTAAACGACGATGTGGAAATAGCTGAAGAAATGGATATTGTAGATACCGAAGCCGACCAAAATACCCAAATAGAACTCATAGAACTGGAAGAAACCGAAAGCAGTACTTCAGATGCCGCAGTTTTCTTTATTGTAGAAGATATGCCTGAGTTTCCGGGGGGCGAAATTGGTTTGCGCAAATGGGTGGCTACCAACATCAAATATCCGCCCGAAGCACATAAAACCGGACTCAAAGGAAAAGTATTTGTACGTTTTGTAGTAACTGCCAGCGGAAATGTAGACAGGGTAGAAGTTGTAAAAAGCGTAGATCCACTGCTAGATGCCGAGGCGCTGAGGGTGGTAAAAATGTTGCCGCGCTGGAAACCCGGTATGCAACGCGGACGTCCTGTGAGTGTCTGGTATACGCTGCCCATTAATTTTCAGATACAAAACTAGTTTCCACGTATTCATATTCAAAAAGTTTAGGCTGTTTAAAATTTCGCAGGTCAAATTTGTTTTCTAATTTTGCATGTATTACCAAAACTTATGTATTATATGGCCAGGTTAAAGTATATTCTCATCTTAGTGATTGTTGTTGTCGTTTCCTCTTGCAAATCGTCTGAAAAACTACTCTCAGAAGGCAGATACCAGGAAGCTGTTGAGAAATCAGTAAAAAAACTGCAAAAAAGCCCCGATAGTAAAGACGATATTGATGTATTGACGAAAGCCTATCCGCTGGCCAACCAGCAAAATGTGGACAGAATTTCCTTTTTGCAAAAAGATGCCCAGCCAGACAGGTGGGAAAAAATATTGGATGAATACGTAGCCCTGAAAAACAGACAAGACTACGTAAATACCGTGATGCCCAAAGTGGTAAACGGAAAACAAATACAGTTTGCATACGTAAACTACGACGATAAAATTGTAGAAGCCAAGCGCAACGCTGCCGATTACTTTTACAACCATGCAAAGCAACTGCTCAATGGCAACGATGTAAACAATAGCAGACAAGCGTTTTACGAATTGCAAAAGGTAAAACAATACTCAAGCCAGTACAGCGATGTAGATAAACTCATGGACGAGGCCAAATACAAAGGAACCGTAAAAATTCTCATCAACACCATTCCAAACGCGCAACTCAACTTGCCCGATGAGTTCTATAAAGTCATCCTGCAAATCCCATTTGACCAACTAAACCGAGAATGGACCGACTATCAGACAGCACACAATGCCAAAGACAAACGCAATTTTGATGTTGTAGCCAATGTGCGCATCACGGTATTAGGCATATCGCCCGAGCGTGTGAAAGAAAGCGAATTTACCGAAACCCGCCAGATACAAGACGGCTTTGAGTATGTACTCGACGATAGGGGAAATGTACGCAAAGACTCTCTAGGAAACGATATGAAACGCCCACGATACAAAACCATTTCATGCAAAGTAATAGAAACCCGTCAGTCCAAAACCTCGCACATAGAAGGTGTAGTGGAATATACTGAGCTTTCTACCAACAAAGTGCTATTGCAGCGCCCCATAGCTGCCGACCATATTTTCGACTATGCCAGCCGCTTTGCCCAAGGCGATTTGGATGCGCTTAGCAACGAAACACGCAAAACTCTCGGTGGCAAACCCGTACCTTTCCCCATGGATATTGATATGATATTCGCTACTACAGAGCCACTCAAAAGGGCTATTGGCGACGTGCTGTACTCAAATGCCAATAGGTTCAAATAATTTTTTCATTCACCTTAAATCTCTGTATGGCGCAAACTTTTGACACTGCCCTTCCCATTGAAAAAGCTATCATGGTGGGTATTATCACCCCCGAGCAAAAAGAACAACAAGTTTTCGAATTCATTGAAGAGCTAAGGTTTTTGATTGAAACTGCCGGTGCTTTGCCTGATAAAGTATTTTTGCAAAAAATGGATCGCCCCATTGCCGCTACTTTCATAGGTACCGGTAAACTCGATACCATTCTGGAGTACATCACCGAAAACGAAATAAAACTCGTGGTTTTTGACGACGAGCTCAGCCCAACTCAACTTCGAAACCTCGAAAATACGCTTAAATGCCGTATACTGGACCGTACAAACCTCATCCTCGATATTTTTGCACAACGGGCCAAAACCTCATACGCTAAAACCCAGGTTGAGCTAGCCCAGTACCAATACCTGCTGCCTCGCCTTACCCGCATGTGGACTCACCTTGAGCGCCAGCGTGGTGGTATAGGTTTGCGTGGCCCCGGTGAAACTGAAATAGAAACCGACCGACGCGTGATACGCCAGAAAATTGCATCGCTCAAAGAAGACCTCGTTAAGATTGACAAGCAAATGATGACCCAACGCCGTGCCAGGGGAAACCTCGTGCGCCTGGCTTTGGTAGGTTATACCAACGTGGGCAAAAGCACCATCATGAATATGCTTTCAAAATCGGAAGTACTGGCCGAAAACAAACTTTTTGCCACACTCGATACCACTGTCCGCAAAGTGATAATCGACAATTTGCCTTTTCTGCTTTCCGACACCGTTGGTTTTATCCGCAAATTGCCCACCCATTTGGTTGAGTCTTTCAAATCTACCCTCGACGAAGTGCGTGAGGCCGATATATTGCTGCATATTGTAGATATTTCTCATCCCGATTTTGAACAACAAATAGCCACTGTGCACAAGACCTTGCAGGAAATTAAAGCTTCCGATAAAAAGGTAATCATGGTGTTCAACAAGATAGATTCTTATACTTTCGACCAAAAAGAAGAAGATGATTTAACTCCGGCCTCTGCCAAAAACTTCTCGCTCGAAGAATGGAAAAATAGCTGGATGGCCAAAAACAATTCGCCTTCCATTTTTATTTCTGCCAAAGAAAAAACAAATGTTGCCGAATTCAAGGCTTTGATATATACCATGGTGAAGGAAATACACACAGTAAGGTATCCGTTCGACAATCTGCTATACCCCGATGCATGAGAAGAGCCGACAGAGAAGTTACACTGAAGCATGAAATTGAAGAAATCATAGCCCGGGCCGACGTGTGTCGCATTGCCTTTGCAGTAAACAACGAGCCATATATTGTAACCATGAATTTTGGACATACTTGGAACGACAAACTGGTATTCTACTTCCATGGCGCCAACGCCGGACGTAAAATAGAAATGATGAACCAAAATAGCCGTGTATGCTTTGAGCTGGATACCGACCACCAATTGGTGCAAGGCGAGCGCTCATGCGACTGGTCGATGTTGTATGCAAGTGTAGTGGGCTACGGTACGCTGCGCATTGCCAGCACCGAGGAAGAGCGTATCATAGGGCTCGACGTTCTGATGGCACACTATGGAAAAATGGAAGACAACACATACCACGATGGACTGCTCAAGCGCACTGCCGTATTTGTGCTCGAAGTAGACAAATGTACCGCCAAACGCAAGGAGTAGCCTTCTGCTTATATTTTACCCAATACCGAATACACAATTATGTCATACATATTGCTCATAGAATCTTCTACACATGTATGCTCGGTCGCTCTCGCCCAAGATGGCAAGGTAATAGCCATACGCGAAGATTTTGAAGAGAAAAGCCATGCCAGCCTGCTGGCCGTTTTTGCTGATGAAGTAATGAAAGAGGGAGGAATAGTGCCCTCCCAACTAAATGCCATAGCTGTAAGCAAGGGCCCCGGTTCATATACCGGGCTGCGAATAGGTGTTTCTACCGCCAAAGGTTTGGCCTACGCATTAGATATTCCCATCATAGCCATTGGTACACTCAGGGCTATGGCACATGGTTTTCTAAGCCGGAATTTGAATCTCACACCGCCCAATCATTTGGTTGTTTCTACCATAGATGCACGCCGCATGGAAGTTTACAGTGCCATTTACAATACCGAGGCTGTGAAAATACGAGCTACCGAGGCTCAAATCATAGATGCCGATTCTTTTTTAGAATATAAAAACCAGCATACCCTGCACATCATAGGTACCGGAGCAGCTAAGTGTTTGAATGTGGTAAATGGTGAACATGTTTTCATTTACCCCGAATTTGTGCCTTCTGCCGCTTTTTTATGCCAACCTGCTTTCGAAGCTTTTAAAAATAAAGCATTTGAAGACCTGGCATATTTCGAACCATTTTACCTGAAAGATTTCATAGCAACCATACCCCGCAAAAATGTCATCGGCTGATATACAAAATACTGAACATGCAGATGTGATTCCTGCAAAATTTCTCGTCATCAGGTTTAGCTCCATTGGCGATATAGTGCTTACTTCACCTGTTTTCAGGCACATCAAAAATCAAATACCCAACTCTACCGTTCATTTCCTCACCAAAGATAAGTTTGCCGCCATCAACGAAGCAAACCCGTACATAGACAAAACACATGTACTCACCAAAGGGAATATGAACGAACTGCTGCATGTTTTGAAAGAAGAAAAATACGACTACATCATAGACCTGCATCACAACCTGCGTACTTCGCGCGTGAAATCTGCTCTTCGCATCATGCCTTTTTCGTTCGACAAGCTAAACTGGCAGAAATGGCTCATGGTGAACCTGAAAATAAACCGCCTTCCGAATAAACATATTGTGGACAGATACCTGAACACGCTACAAGCTTTTGGTGTGGAAAATGATGGAGAGGGGCTCGATTATTTCATTCCCAAAAAAGACGAACTAGACCTGAGTAGATATGCATGGGGAAATGCTCCTTATATAGCCCTGGTGCTGGGTGCAACCTATTTCACCAAGCGCATGCCCACCGAAAAAATAATTGGCATTTGCAAACAGATAGACAAACCTGTAGTACTGCTTGGTGGTCCCGATGAGACCGAAATGGGCAAGCAGGTAGCCAATGCTGCAGGAGCACACGTATACAATATGTGCGGAAGCCTGAATCTGCACCAATCTGCATGGGTACTGAAACACGCACTTGCTGTGATAAGCCACGATACCGGACTTATGCACATTGCAGCAGCATTGCGGAAACCTATAGCCTCGCTCTGGGGCAATACCATTCCCGAATTTGGAATGACACCCTATATGCCTCACGAAAAATCGCGCATTTTTGAAGTAAAAAACCTCAAATGCAGACCTTGCTCCAAACTAGGATACAAGCAATGCCCAAAAAAACACTTCCGGTGCATGAACGAAATTGACTCAACTGCCATTGTGCAATTTTGCAAGCAGTAAAAGCCGCATAAATATGAGAAAGAACAGACACGAAATAGAAATAATGGCCCCCGTGGGCAATTTTGAATCGCTTATGGCTGCGGTGCTAGCCAAGGCAGACTCGGTATATTTTGGGGTAGAACAGCTGAACATGCGTGCTAAGTCAGCCAACAATTTCACGCTGGCCGACCTGCCCGAAATAAACCGGATATGTACCGAAAATAACATAAAAACGTATCTGGCCCTCAATACCATCATATACGACCACGATCTAAAAATACTACAGAGGCTCATTGGAGAAGCAAAAAAGTATGGCATCACCGCCATCATTGCATCTGATCATGCAGTCATTAGTTTTGCCAGAGAAGCGGGTATTCCTGTTCATATTTCTACACAACTCAACATAAGCAACACCGAATCTGTAAAATTTTATGCGCAATATGCCGACGTGATAGTGCTTGCACGCGAACTTACGCTGCAACAAACCAAACATATAGCCGAGCAAATAGAAGCCCAGAACATCACAGGCCCTTCCGGCGAAAAAATCAGGCTCGAACTCTTTGCACATGGTGCTTTGTGTATGGCCATAAGTGGCAAATGCTACCTGAGCCTGCACGAGCAAAACGCTTCGGCCAACAGAGGCGCATGCCTGCAAACCTGCCGCAAGGCTTACAAAGTAACCGATATGGAAACAGGCTTCGAGCTGGAAGTGGACAATGAATACATCATGTCGCCTAAAGACCTGATGACGCTCAGCTTCTTGCCACAGGTGCTGGATGCCGGCATTTCGGTGCTAAAAATAGAAGGACGTGCACGCCCGGGTGAGTATGTGAAAACAACTGTAGACTGCTACCGCGAGGCTGTGGATGCTGTATTCGAAAATACCTTTACCCAAGAAAAAATAAACGACTGGACTACCCGACTCTCTCGTGTTTTCAACCGTGGGTTCTGGGATGGGTACTACCTGGGACGCAAGCTGGGCGAATGGACAGATGCATATGGCTCTAAAGCTACCCACCAGAAAGTATATGTGGGCAAAGGACAAAACTATTTTGAAAAGTTGAAAGTGGCCGAGCTTTTTATTGAAGCAGGGGAGCTGAATGTAGGAGATGAAATAATCATATCCGGGCCTACTACCGGCGTGATAGAAACCACCGTGCAGGAAATACGGTATGAACTCAATCCGGTAAACAAAGCTACCCAAGGACAAACCATATCGGTACCTATAGACCAAAAGGTGCGCAAGTCGGATAAAGTATACAAACTCATAAAGGCGAAGTAATGGAAGCCCCATACAGATGGCATATGGACGAAAGCGATGGCAAGAGCACACTTATAGGTGCCCGTGGCAAAAGTGGCTTTTACACCATCACAGTGAGCGATATTGAGTACGAAGACAACGTGCGCGCTGCTGAGGTCTGCCCTGTAAATATCATCAAAGTAGAAAAAACGAACAAATAAGCATCACACCGTAAGGGCATACCGCTTTCCTGGCAGGGTTTTTACCAATCCTTTGAATTCCATTTCGAGCAATGCTACTGATAGTTTGTGTATGGCTATATTCTGCTCCTCGGGTGTAAGCTCGTTGAACAAGCTCAGTTGCTGGGCTTTCTTTTTATTCGACTTAGCCCAATTCATATACAATATCAAATCTTCGTGGCTTTCAATGAGTGCAGCCTTGTTGTTTTTGATGAGCATATTACACCCCTGCGAATACTTATCGCCTACCCGCCCCGGATAGGCAAAAACCTCGCGATTGTAGTTGTTTGCAAACTCAGCGGTCACGAGCGAGCCTCCTTTGGCAGCCGATTCTACTACCACCACCGCCTGCGACATACCTGCAATGATGCGGTTTCGGTCTACAAAATTTTCGGGTTGAAGTATTGAGTGAGGTATATATTCAGTAAGCAGTGCACCACCGGCATCTACTATTTTGCGCGCCAATGCGGCGTGGTTTTTAGGGTAAATCATATCGAGCCCATGCGCCAACACCCCCACTGTAGGCAATCCAAACTCAAGCGCAGTAGTATGCGCACATGCATCTGCACCAAAAGCAAGACCGCTCACAATGGCACAATCGGTGCCCGACTCGTGCAAGCCTTGCACCAGTTTGCGACAATTTTCAGTTCCATTGCCCGTTATATTTCGGGTTCCAACAACACCCAAAACCTTCTGAGGCAGATTAGTCAAACTACCGAAAGCATACATCAAAACAGGACGGTCAAAACACTGTTTGAGCAAATCGGGATAGCTTCCGGAATCCTCAGTAATAATCTTTATATTGTTCTTTTCTATGTATTTTATTTCTTTCTCTGCTTTTATAAGCCCTTCGCCAGATGCTATAGCCTCAGCCAGCTGAGGACCTATGCCTGTAGCTTCCATAAGCACCTTCTGGCCAAGTGCCAGAACCTGTGTGGCACTGCCAAAATATTCTATCAACTTGCGGGCACGCATGTTGCCAACTCCCAAAGTTTCAAGCAGTGCTATTGTATGGAATAATTCATCAGACATATATGTAAATAAAATCTAACAATAGTAATAAACCCCTCGTATTTTGCAAAAGATTGTTAATAAAAAGCAATTATAATTTTCTAGAATATGAAAAGATTGTTAGATATAAAAAAAATATATTATTTTTGATTCGCTCGCCCGCAAGCAAATATGTCGAAATACAGTGTTATAATAATAGATGATGATGTGTTGGTAAGGGAAGGTCTGTCCAGAACTCTTTCTCTTAATACCGATTACTTAGTGGTAGGTGACGCCGATAATGCTGCAGATGGACTGTTGCTTATAAGTAAACACCAACCCCATATAGCATTCGTAGATGTAACCCTGCCTGGTGAAATGAGTGGCATAGAAGTAGTGCGGATAACTCGTAACTCAGGTAATCATGATACCACTTTTTTTCTGATTACTGCCTATGATTTCAACCTACGCAAAGCACTAGACGAAAATCCCTTTGTGGTGCTTACTAAACCCATTGACGAGAAAATACTGTTGGATAAACTCTATCAGCTAGAAAAACTTTCTGACACCAACAATCTGCTCTCGAACCAAATGATGCAGGAAGAAATGCAGATATTGAAAATGGACAATCTGGTGGTTTATTCCGGACGTGAAAGCATTGCTATTCCCTTTCACACCATCTTGTTTATGGAAGCAGATGGCAATTATTGTAAAATATACACTGATATAGAGCCAAAGCCATATTACATTACCCTGCAGCTATGGCAAATTGAAGATTTGATTCCGGAAAATCTATATATTCGGACTCACCGTTCTTATACCGTATTCAAGAACCGTATCATCTCTTTGAACAAAGATTTATCCATCAATCTGAAAAATAACCAACATAAGGTATCCCCCTTTTTATCACGCGACAAAAAAAAGGAATTTCAGAAACTGATTCCGCTACATTAATTTTTTTATATCATTCACACCTTTTACAGTTGGGCAAAAAATTGTACATTTGGAATTATGCAGTAGCTTAGAAAATGTGCAAAGGGTTTGTGTATATATCTTATTTTGGAGTCGATTTTGAAAAGCTAGCGCCACTCACTTTTCCTGATTGCCTAAAACTCGTTTCCTACCATGACCATATTCCCATTGTGCCTTTCTTTATAAGGTTTCTCAACCTTTCCAATCTCAGCGAATCTTTTGTATTTCATTCCTTAAACCAATACAATACACCAAGCCCAAATACATATACCATAATACAGGTTACAGAATCTGAGATTGAAGATTATGAAAAGTTGGCTTCTTTCAATATTCAGGAAATATGGCCTTGCGGTATACCTCAGCATCAAAAAATAAAAAAACTTGAATTTACTGCCCGCAAATTATTGCTCAACAAAACACAAATTATACCGCCTGTCCATATTGAAGCATTACCTGATCTTCTTGGTGGTTACCAATATTTGCCCGGAGGAGTGCTACTGGCTCAGCATGCTTACATAAGCTATATTTCAGAAGTATGGAAAGATATTCTTGGCGATACTTTTTTGCTTTCGATTGGCGATAACATAGCCCAATTGGCCGACTATATGATGCCCGATGATGCAATGATATTCAGGAAACTTTATAAAATGCGCACAGAACTGCAGTTTGCCAAATCTGTATACAAATGCAAGTTTCCGAAAGTCAACTCCAAACATGCCATATGGCTTGAGCTCAACATATACCAGACGTTTGACCCCGAAAAAAAATTGCTTTTATCAACTGTTTATGCCAACAACATAACCGAAATACAGAAACTTGAAACAGAACTCGCCGACAGCGAAAACAGATATACTGCCCTATCTGACCTATCTTTTGAGGGTATCATACTACACAACAAGGGCATTTGTATAGATGCCAATAACTCTCTCCTGAAAATGACCGGCTACAGCCGAAGCGATTTGAAAAACGTAAATGTAATAGACCTATTTATTTACGATAACAAGGACCGAAAGCAAATATTTGAGAATTTGCAAAAAAACTATGCACCGCCATATTTAGTTAAAATGCGCCGCTTGGATGGCTCTGAATTTTCTGCTGAATTGGAGTCAAAAATGATAGTTTACCAAGGGGCAGACGTGCGCGTAACCTCTGTGCGCGATATCACTTTCAGACTCGAAGCCCAAAAAATGCTGGCAACAAGCAAAGCAGAGTTTCAGTCTTTGTTCCACCATACACCTATTGGACTTTTCAGATGTAACAGTGCCGGACTTCTCCAAATGGCGAACCCCGTGATGCGTGCGATGCTCAATATTGATTCGCGCAATCCTGTTGACAATTTGTACTTGTTTGATACCACTTCTGATTCGGGCAAATTCAGGAATAAATATATAGAACAATTTTCTCCCGAAACTCCCATGCAGCAGTATATACTTAATACCACAGATGCTAATGGTACTCCAAAATACTATCATGAAACCCTGAATGCAATATATAACAACCACAGCCAAGTAGACTATATAGAAGGTACATCTATTGACATCACAGAGCGTAAAATAGCAGAAAAAGAAGAAGAATACCGTGCCATACTGTTTCATTTGCTTAGCATTAGTGCTTCTGAGCTCATTTCATTGCCCAACGAAGAGCGCATCATAGCCTACGCTTCCGAAATGCTTTACTTCATGAGCATGGAATCTTGTGTTATCACTGTAGTTTTCGATTCCGACAACATGCACGCGCACTTAAAGAGTGTCATTGGCCTTGCACCTTACCTTTCGCAAAGTACTGAGGAAAATTTCAAAGAACGTTGGTTAAATCAAGCTCTGTTTTTACCCAATTTCATGCATGAATTCATTGTCCCCGGTGAGCTGATACATGTAAACACTGATACCGATGAGCTACTGAATACAATCATCACCCCCGATTTTGAGCCTGTGCTTAATTTGCAGTTCAATCTCCAAACAATACACCGCATCATACTGCGCTCTAAGGTAAATCTGAAATACACTTTCTATATTGTACCACGCATTTTGCTTGATATCAACAACCATTCATTCGTCGAAACCTTTGTTTTCCAACTTGAAAATGCACTAGAAAGAATTCGGCTAGATATGCAACTGATGGAATCCAGAACACGTGCTGAAAAGGCAAACGAGGCTAAATCTGTTTTTCTCACAACAATATCGCATGAGTTGCGCACACCACTAAACCTCATCACAGGCAACAACGAAATACTGGCCAGAAATCTGGTAAACTCCCCGTTAATCAGCAATGTAGTAGCCATTCAGAGTGCTGGCGATAAGCTACTGGAAATCATAAACGACATCATTGAACTTTCGCACATGGGGTCCAACAGCCATGAGTCGCTTCCCGAACCCGTAAACCTCTATAATACAGCATACGAAATTTTGAATTCTTTTAAAAATCAGGCTATTGAAAAGAACATTGAATTGCTTGCCGAAATTGATATACTTAAAACCTACAACTTTCGTATAAATGTAAACCGTTTCAGGCAAGTTTTAAATCACCTGTTGAGCAATGCCGTAAAGTTTACCAATAGAGGCAACGTAAAAATATTTGCCGTTTTTACCCCCGACAATTATGAATTGGGGCAACTCGATATTAAGGTGCAAGACACCGGCATTGGCATCGAAGAAAAAAACATGTCTCGCATTTTCGAGCCTTTTGTGCAAATTGACGATAAAGACGACCGAAAATACGGAGGCTCTGGACTTGGTCTTTCTATTGCACGCCGGATGTGCGAGCTTATGAATGCCCACATTTTCGCTCATAGCTTGCCGGGCGTTGGAACCACTTTCACCATCAGTTTCGACACCATTAAAGGGTATATTGTCGATACTTCTGCTACTGATAACAGCCAGATTAACCAAAGGCAAAACGAAAATAGCTTATGGGCAAAATTCTTAGCAGGCGAAAATTGTTTGGACGACAAAGAGCTCGATATTATAAAGATAAACAAAGAAACCCTTTACTATATTTTTACTGAGCAGATAGATCATACTTGGAAAGAGGCATTGGACTCTAACTCGCTTACTGTAATGGAGCAACTTGCAGATGAACTCATACATACCGGCGAATTGTTTCAATTGAACATACTCTCGAACTTTGGCACCTACCTCAAAAGCTATGTTCAATCTTTCAACTACCCCAAGCTCATTCGTATGCTAGATTCTTTCAAAAAAATGAAAGAAGAACTTTTTAAAATTAGAGATGAGTAAGTTTCAACCATGGGGTAGTTTCATAAAAAACCTGAATATCTGGACTAAAGCTGATTTTTTTGTTGTACTAGATTCCCCTCTACATGAGGGTTGCACGTAGGGCGGGGTGATAATTCCACATTCGATCGTCCGTAGGACATCGAATCGTGGAGCGAGTTTCAGTTATATTTGACGCTCCAATGTCCTTTCGGAAGATTGGAGGTCATTGGTTTCGTCCCCTAAAACCACCCCGGCTTGCAGCCACCCCGCCACTGGCGGGGAATTTGGCTACCGATGCCTAGTTGCTTCCTAGATTCCCCTCTACAAGAGTAGGCACGTAGGGCGGGGTGTTAATTCCACATTCGATGTCCTACGGACGATCGAATCGTGGAGCGAGTTGAAGTTATATTTGACGCTCCAATGTCCTACAGGACGATTGGAGGTCATTGGTATCGTCCCCTAAAACCACCCCGGCTTGCAGCCACCCCGCCAGTGGCGGGGAATTTGGCTACTGACTCGTCCTGAAAATAGTTTACATATTAATTAATAAATCCTATGATACATTTACTATTCATTTTTAATCCTAAATTGGGTTTACAATAGTAGGCTTTTTTTTGTAATAGTTTTTCCATAGTTTTCCTGTTTTTAGATTCTTTTCATGAACCTCACTTGGGTATCTGTTTCCTATACTCATATGCGGTCTGTCTTGATTATAACAAATAACAGACTTCTCGAGTATTTTCTTAGCTTCCTCAAGAGAACCAGGTTTAGTGTCCAGTAAATACTCATCTTTTAAAATGCCATTTATTCTTTCAGCCGTTGCGTTTTCTAATGGATCACCATTTTCGCACATGCTAATTTCTATACTGTTTTTTTGCAACAATTTTACGTAATCACCAGAACAATACTGTACACCGCGATCGGAGTGATGATACAGTCTCGCATGGTTCTCCGGCCCCTCCAACAGGCCGGTGAGAGCCATGCGCAGTGCCTGTATCGTTTCAACAGTTTCCATTGTTTTGGCTACATGATAACCAACAATTTTATGAGAGTATGTGTCTGTTACGAAGCTAATATACAAATGTTTATTTGTCGCTTTCCAATAAGTAATATCACTTACCCATAGTTGATTTGGTGCCGTAGGAACAAATGACCGAATCAGATTGGGGTATTTACGAAGCCAATGCGACGACTGGGTGGTGCGAATGCTCCTTGTTCGTTTTCTTACCAATAATCCGTAGCTCGAAAGCAAGTTAAATAAGGCATCCCTACCCATTTTGATTTGATGTTCCCGAAGCTTTTCTTCAAGCTTGTAGTAGAGTTTACGAACTCCCATTCGCTTATGATTTTCCCTTATAAGCAACACCTCTTTAATTACCAATTCCTCTTCAATACCATGCACTTGTACTTTCCTTGAGTTTTGATAATATGCCTGTCTTGTAATACCAAACCAACCGCATAGCTTAGCAAAACCTATGTCTGTTTGATTAATTTTCATTTTCTCTATGGTTTGGTATTGAACTTTTTTCTTATCGGAATATTAAACTCTTTTTCTGCTATATCGACCATAGTTGAAAAGGCAATGGCTTTTAATTCAGCTTCTTTCAATTGACGTTCCAAATCCAGAATCCTTTTTTTTAATTGCAAGTTTTCGAATGCATCCTCAGTCAATTCCAATACTTTCTTATGCTTTTTCATTTGCTTTTCATTTGTCTCTAAGCTACCTCTTTTATCGGTTTTAGATTCACCCAAATTGTATTTTATCATCCAATTTAGTATTTGACCATGCTCTTGTTTGTGTCCGGTGTATTTATACCAAATCGCCTGCTTAGTCATTCCCGAACTCTGATAATCTCGAACTATACGAATTCGTTCTGGTATTGTAAATTCGCTGCCTTTCTTTAATCCTAGATTAACTTTACTTCCTCTTTCCATTTTTAAGTTTATTGTGTAAAGCTATTTTAGGACAAGACA
>JAIFMY010000158.1 GCA_020048155.1 Bacteroidota bacterium | reverse complement strand
GTATTATCAGGAAACAGTATTTTAAGAAACACTCAATATACGTAGTTCTATCCATTTTTTCAAATGAAAACAAAGTAGGCGATGGGCATTTGTTATGAAAAAAACACAAGAGTTTAAGTTAAGTACAGATGAGTCAATTATTGTAAATCAAATCCTTAAAGTAATAATATGAAGAGGAATAAACAAAGTTAAACCTGCAGAAGCGGAACCAAATTGTCGGATTTGCTGTCGTCATTCTACAAACTTATTCAATTGAAATCGTGGAAATTTTGTTTTTATTTCATTCAAAGATTCATTGGTGATTCCTGTTGCTGATAAATTTAATACTTTCAATCGCTTAGGTAAACTGCTGATATTTAATTTAGTTAGTTTAAAATTATCAGACAATGACAATTTTCTCAAATTTACAAGATTTGAAACTGAGTCAGGCAAGTCAACCAACTCACAATTCTCAATTCTTAGTTTTTCTAATTGCACTAACTGTCCTATTTGGTCAGGAATCTTAATTATATCATTTCCCCTTATCATTAAACTTTTGAGGTTCTTTAAATTTAAAACCCATTCAGGGAATTCTCTATAGCTATAGTTTAATACATATAATTTAGTAAGTGTTTTTAATCTTCCTATTTCTTCCGGTAAAAGACTAGTATACATACCATTATTTTGCAAAAAAAGTTCTTCGAGGTTCTCGAATCTCATAAAGTCAACTCCATGCTTATTAATGTCAAACTCATGACCTATAATACTCAAAAGTATCATTTCATCCCTTCAAATAGCAAATAACGTAATCAATAAATACCAATTCAAATACTTTTGCAGCTTTTAATACAAATCCCAATTCCCCTTGTTATAATATTTGTGTAAAACAGGATTGTTGAGGGTATTGGTTTCAATAGAATCCAATCTGTTGTGCGAGGGATAAAGTATTTTTCCGAAAGAGGTGATTACTTTCATGGCTTCATTGTTCAGCCATTTGGTTTCTATGCTGTCGAACTGCAATTGCTGAAGCTTTTGTTTGGCAATGTTAACATCCGAAGAGTCGCTGAGTCCCATCACCCAGCCCCATTCTCCCATGGTGAGTACCTGGTTGTGCATGGGTATGGTGCTATAGCCTGCACTTTGCATGGTCCTATTTATACAATTGAATGCATTGCTTGCAAAATACGGACTTCCAGCCTGAGTTATCAGTATTCCCTTTGGACGGAGGTGCCTTTTGCATAATTTGTAAAACTCGTATGAGTATAGCCTGCCAAGTTCAATCGATTTTGGGTCGGGCAGGTCTATGATGATGATATCGAAATAAGTGCGGGTGGTATCCATGTACTTGAATGCATCCGTATTGATGATAGTCACCTTGGGGTTGTGCAACGAATTCTGGTTGAGATTGGTGAGTATCGGATTATGCAAAGCCTCTACCGAAGGGTATTTCAGTACTTCGCGGGTTGCGCAACCATCGCCACCACCCAGTATCAGTACTTTTTGCGGATATCCATGCAGGCTCAGTGCCGGATGCACAAGTGGCTCGTGGTACATGATTTCGTCGGCACTACAAAGTTGCAAGTGTCCATCCAAGTATAGCCAATAGTCGTTTTTCCATTGGGTGATAACTATGCGCTGGTAGCGCGACTGGGTTTCGAAGATGACTTTGTCTTTGTACCTCTTTTGTTCGCCATACAATATCACAGGTTTGGCTATGAATATGCCACCAATAATAACTACTGCTGTGACAATCGAAAAAGTGATGAAAAGTTTTTTGTGGGAAATGCTCAGGTGGTTGATGACGGATTGCAATAGCAAAAGGGCTACTATAAAATTTATTAGCCCCAGAATAAAAGGTGTATACGTTAGCCCAAAATAGGGTAGCCCCACAAATGCAAAGAACAAACCGCCCGCAAGGCTTCCGTAATAATCTTTTTCTATAATAACGGCTACGTTTATGCGTAAGCTCTCAAACTGATCGTTGAGCCTTACTACAAGTGGAATTTCCAGACCTATGAGTATGCCTATGAGTATACTCAGGGTGTATATGATGGCCCCTGTATATATGGTAAATGCAGCTGCAGAATACGCCATCATGGATGAGTACGCAACCAGAATGGAAAGCGTAAATTCAGCAATTATAAAAGTCTGAATCAGATTAGTCTGAATATATTGGCTTAGCCTGCTGCCCAACCCCATAGAAAAGAGCATGACCGATACTATGAGTGTCCACTGCAAAACCGAATCGCCAAGCAGATAGGTTGCCAGTGTAGACAATATATATTCTGCTACAATGCCCGAAAGCCCTGTAGCAAACAACGATACTTTCAGTAAACTTGAGCGTAAGCCTTTATCCATAATTATTTTTTAACCGGTTCAGGTTCTGGTATGAAAACTTCGAGCAAATGCGCCTCTGTTTTTGGGGTTATCTGAAAACTTTTCATGATGGCCGGCATAAGTATGGTATCACCTTTCCGCATGCTTACATCTTCAAAATCTTCAGCACTGAATACCACTTCACCGCGCAGGCACATATAAATCACAAATGAATCTATGTGGTTAAAATCTTTACCGAGTGGCTTGTTCACTATCAGGTTGTTGGTCTGAAAGTAGGGCGACTTCACTACTTGTTGTGCCTGATTGGCTATGTTTTTATATTCACTCTTTATATTTTTCGGTGCAAAAAAATCGAGGGCATCCAATGCCAAATCGGTATGTAATTCCCGCATCTGCCCTTTGTCGTCGGTGCGATTGAAATCGTACACACGGTAGGTAATATCGGATGTTTGCTGTATTTCGGCAAGCAAAATGCCTGCACCTATGGCATGTATGCGGCCAGCGGGTATGTAAAATGCATCGCCGGGTGCTACAGGTATCTGTTTGAGCAATTGCTCTATTGTCCCTGCTGCCAGATTGAACTGGTATTGTTTTTTGTCGGTATCGTGCTCAAAACCATTGATGATGTATGCACTGGGTTCGTGGTCTATGATGTACCACATTTCCGACTTTCCGAAAGATTCGTGCCTTTCCTTGGCCAACTCATCGCCGGGGTGCACTTGCACCGACAATACATCGTCGGCATCTATGTATTTTATAAGTAAGGGAAATTCATTCCCGAATTTTTCGTATACTGCATCGCCTACCAAATCGCCCATGTACACTTCTATGAGCTCCAGCAAGTCGTTTTCTTGCAATTCCCCGTTTTTTACCACCGATATATTGCCCGGCACAGTACTTATTTCCCACGATTCACCGGTTTGGTCCGATGGTATTTCTTTGCCAAGGTATGTGTGAAGTCTGTTGCCACCCCATATCTTCTCTTTGTATATCGGGTGAAATTTCAATGGATATAGCATATGCGTATTTTAGACGTAATTTTGTTGACTAAATTAGAGATTGAGCGCTATTGTGCCAAATCATTTTTGGTAAAACCGTATAATCTGAATTTTCTTGCAATTATTCTTTTCACTAATTGCCATATGGTGTGCTTCCATTCAGGCTGCACTTGGCTTTACAGATCCAACAGCCTCATTACTCACTTTTGCCTGTTTATTTATATCTCAAGCTTTTGTACAAAATAAAAAAACTCCATTTGTTTTTATGTGCAAATGGAGTTTTAGAATTTTAGTAGTATGCAGTTTGCTTATATTTAAGCAGGTTGTCCCAGTTTTTTAAGCATTTGAGCGTGGCTGCGCAGTGCGGCCCAAAAGGTGGGCTGTACATGGTATGGTACACCAAATTCTTTGGCAGTATCTTGCACTATTTTCGAAATTTTGGGATAGTGCACATGGCAAATGTATGGAAACAAATGGTGCTCTACCTGATAGTTGAGTCCACCTGCAAACCAAGTAAGCCATCCGCTTTTTGGTGCAAAATTGCTGGTAGTAAGCAGCTGGTGTACGGCACGGTCGCCATGAAGTATTCCTTTTTCATCGGGCATAGGAAACTCGTTTTCGGGTACTACGTGGGCCGGCTGAAATACAATGCCCAGTATAAAACCAGCTATGAGGTGCATCATCACAAATGATATTACAATCCAATACCAGGCTACCGGTACAAATATAAGTGGCAATACAAATGAATATCCCCAGTATAATACTTTAGCCACTGTGAGCTCAGTCATATATCTGGCAAAACTCACTTTTTGGGTTTTCAATATGCCATGTTTTTTGTACCTGAACATTTGTTTGAAATCTTTGTCGATAGCCCACGAAATGGTCATGAGTGAATAGAAAAACCATGCATACCAGTGCTGAAAGCGGTGTACGGGTTTCCACTCTTCGTTGGGCGAAAAGCGCATGAAACTTGGAGGATCTATATCTTCATCTTTTCCGGATACATTGGTGTAGGTATGATGAAGCACATTGTGCTGTAAGCGCCAGGTTACTGCACTGCCGCCTACAAACTCTATAAGGTGTCCTATGATTTTGTTTACCGTCTGATTTTTGGAATACGAACCATGATTGGCATCATGCATGACGCCCATGCCTATTCCGGCCATGCCTACTCCCATTACAGCGTATAGTGCAATTACAATCCATGCCTGTTCTATAAAGCCTAATACGAGAAAGAAATAAGGAATAAAATACAACAAAAGCAATACAAAGGTTTTCACTATCATGCTTGTATTGGCAGTGGTAGATATACCATGTGTTTTGAAATAGTCAAATACACGTTTGCGGAGCTCTGCACTAAAGGGTAGTTGCTCTGCAGGTGAAAAATTAACTGGGTTAGAATTCATAAATACTAGTATTAGTAAGAAATTAAAGAACTGAAACGTGAGTGCTTTTTATGCACCTGCTTGCATCGCAAATATAAGAATATTTTAAAGATTTTGGGTTTTAAAATTTTTTTGACATCAATTGTTTTGCTATATATTTTACAATACCAATCTGTTACAGCTTTTTAGCACTATGCAATGCAGATTGCTTACAAACTTATACCCGATGGACAATGCTCAGCATTGAAAATAGTAAAGGGGTGACTCCCAGTCACCCCTTTACTTCACAGCATGAGGCGGAGCCTCGGCTTAACGGGTAGAGAGACGCACAGAAAATGTATGCTGATATTTATTTGGGCATCTGAAAAATGATTAAATTGCAACATCATTTATAAAATTAAAGTTGTGGAAGAGAGAAATGCATTTGATGTTTTGCAAGATTACCCAAAAGAATTAGGTCTTGAATATGATGTGACTGATTCGGATAGAAGATTTTATATAATACCTAACGATCCGCTGCTGAACCGTAAATATGTAGCATTCCGGAAAAATGAGATACTCTATTTTGCGTATGATTCTTATGCTGCCAAAAATTTTATGAGCCAAACTTTTACAGGTGTTTATCTCATATCTAATTTGGACAGCAAATTCGAGTGCGAAATAAGAAAACGTGACTGGTTAGATATTTTTAGCACCAACAAGAAGAAAACGGGCAATATACAGG
>JAIFMY010000124.1 GCA_020048155.1 Bacteroidota bacterium | reverse complement strand
AGCTCATCCATGGGTATGTTTATAGCATTGGGGTAAGCACCACCCTGAAATTCGCCTCGGGTACGTACATCTACCACCAAACGTCCTTCTTGCTGGGTCTGGGCTTGTGGCTGTGAGGTTGAATTTTGCTGCTGATTGCTGTTTTGCTGTTGGCTTCGCACTTTGGCCATCATGGCGCTCAGGCTGCCGCCGTTTTTTACGTTTTGGTAACCTATTTCTTCCAAAAAGTCAAGTGCATATGCTGAACGAGCACCAGAGGCGCAATAAAGGGTAATATCTCTATCTGCACGTTCGCCTAGCTCAGTATAGCGCCCGTCTAACTCTTCAAGTGGAATATTTATGGCTCCGGGTACCGCGCCCATTCTGAACTCGCCACGCGAGCGAACATCCACTATGATAGGACCATTTTGCGATTCAGTCTTGTTTTCAATGGTTTCTGTGGTTTCTTCTTTTTTCTCTTTGCCTATTTCTTTTTTCTCAATAGGCAGAATTTCAATGCCCAGGTTTTTGAAACCTACAGCCAAAGCATGGCGCTGCAAAGAAATATGACCTCCTGAGATATTGGTTATTTGTGTGAAACCTGCTCCTACCAATGTACGCAGGGCTTGGTGGCCTTTTTTGCCGTTTTCATCGTATATCACCACCATTTTGTCTTTTGCAATGGTACTAATACTTTCGTTGAAAAGCTCGAGCGGGATATTTTTGGCGCCTTTTATATGGCTTTTTTCGAAGGCAAATACATCACGAACGTCAATGTATTCAACTTTTTTTCCGGCCACATATGCATCCAATTCGGTAGATGTAACAGAATGGCTGAAGCCGCTCATTTTGTTTTCGGCTGTATAAGCTGCCATATTCAGGGCATCGTTGGCAGTACCAATGGGAGGTGAGTATGCAAAATCTATATCAGCAAGGTCTGCAACAGTGAGTTTGGAAGCCACTGCGGTAGCTATCACATCCAGACGCTTATCAGCACCTTTGTAACCTGCGGTTTGTCCACCGAGTATGATTCCTGTATTTTTATCGTAAACCAGCATTACTGTTACGTTCTCAGCACCAGGATAGTATGATGTGTGGTGCTCTTTGTGCACAACTACTGCATCGGCATTGTATCCGGCAGCCAGAGCCTGTTTGAGTGAGTATCCGGTAATACCTGCCACTGCTTCGAAAACACGAACAACAGATGTACCCAGCGCGCCTTTGTAGCGATGTGTGCCACCCAGGGCATTCTCAGCAGCTATACGTCCCTGGCGGTTGGCAGGACCAGCCAGCGGAATCCGTACTTTTTTGCCATTCACACGATGTTCAACCTCAATCATATCGCCGCCTGCGTAAATATCTGGGTCGCTGGTTTGCATGTGGTCATTTACAAGCAGTCCGCCAGATTCTCCCAACACCAGACCAGTTTCTTTGGCCAGTTGTAGGGTAGGGCGCACACCTATGGAAAGGATAATCATATCGGCATCCAATATTTTACCATTGTTCAGGCGTACTTTGTTTTGAGAGATGGTATTTACTCCGGTATTTGTAAAAATTTCAACACCATACGAAAGCATTTCACGCTCAATGAATCCGGCAGTTTCGGGCTCCATGAGGCTCATCACATGAGGCATCATTTCTACCACGCTCACATGCATGCCACGTTTCACGAGTGCTTCCACCATTTCCAGGCCTATAAAACCACCACCGGCTACTACAGCAGTGCGAGGTTTTTTGGTTTTGATGAAATTGTCTATTTTGTCCATATCCTGCAATGTCCACAATGAGAATACATTGTCTTGCTCGGCACCTGCAATTTCAGGTTTTATGGGTTTGCCACCCTGAGCCAGAATCAGTTTGGTGTATTCAAAAGTCTTTTTCTTACCTGTACGGGTATCCTCCGCCGTAACTATGTGCGCATTGCGGTCTATGGCCGTAACCATGGTGTGGGTATGTACGTCTACTTCGTATTGCTCTTTGAAACTTTCGGGGCTCTGCAGTATCAGTTTGGCTCGGCTTTCTATATCTCCACCTATGTAGTATGGCAAACCACAATTGGCAAATGAGATATCGGCACCTGCTTCGAGCATGGTTATTTGTGCTGTGGCCGAAATGCGGCGTGCTTTGGCAGCTGCAGTAGCTCCGGCAGCAACCCCTCCAATGATTAGAATTTTTTCCATTTTATGTATGTTTTTTATTTTATTTACTTGATTATGTTTATTATACTATTGGCCTGGCGGTTGGGTTCGGTCATGATCATCTGTACATTCTGCGAACGGAAGTACTCTATGATTTTTGAACCAAAGCGGGTAGCTACCGCAGCCTGTATTCCTTTTTCAATGAATAAATCTGCCGACTCGCAAAAATCTATCGATGAAGAATGCTGCATGGGATTCTGGATATACTCGTTGGTATCGGCTACCGAATCGTAGATACAAAACCACTGGCTTTTGCCGAATTGCAGAGCGATGTGCGAATCGAGCTTGTTCTCGTTGAGGGCTATTACAATCTTCATGGCGTATTATTGAGCGTGGTTTATATCTGTATTCTTGCAAAACGGACATTCGTGTGCCTTCCCTTGTGGAATGGTGAATGAAATGCGGCATGAGTTGCATTTGTACCACTCTGCTATGTCAGCATTTCCGGTTTCGAAAGTGATGGTACAACCTTCAATGAATGCCTTTGCTATCTTGCGACGAACGCTCTCGTATATGCGTGTGAAGGTCGGGCGAGAAACATTCATCACCACGGCAGCCTCAGCTTGCGTCATCAGTTCGTAGTCGCACAGATTCAGCGCCTCGTACTCTGCGAAGGTGATAGATACTTCTTTGCCCTTGTTTTTGAGCAGCCCATCGGGGCTAAACCCGCAAAACTGGGGTGCCATTTGTATTTGCCTGAGCTTTTTGGTGCGTGCCATATCTTGTATCAGATTTACGCTGCAAAGATAGTGAACATATGTTCATATGTGCAAATGTATAGTGAACATATGTTCATTAAAGTTTTGTTAAAATTTTTGCAAGATGATGGGCACAAAAAATCCCGCAAGGAACTATCTTGCGGGAAATAAATATATGATATATAAATACTTGTAGGAGAATTATAATTTTGATGCAGTAAGTAGGTTCTGCATACCAAAATTAGTATACAATCCGGTTGTTATCTGCTCAAGATGCTGATTGTAAGCAACTATATGATCACTCATACCAATAAAATCTACGGTGGTACGGAAGGGTTTTTGACCAAAAGGCATAGCCATGAGCTCTACCATGGCATCGGCTACTCTTTGTGGATTCTGTTGTGGATTGCTTGTGAGAACATGCTCAAAACTCTGTAGCATTTGTGTAGGGAAATGATGAAAATCGCCATAAGACTCTGCACGGCTGGTGTCACTAGGTTTCATCAGATTGTCAACAAATGTTGTAGGATAACCACCTGGTTCAATGATGCAATTTTCAACACCAAATGTGGAAAGTTCTACCCTATAATTTTCGGCCATGGCTTCGAGTGCCCATTTGGAAGCTTGATATGGACCATAAAATGGCATGGCTATACGACCTAATAAACTGGAGATGTAAATTATAAGCCCATTCTTATTTCCTCTGAAGTATGGTGCCACTTCTCTATTCATGCGCTGCACACCAAATACATTTATATCGAACAATCTTTTGAAATCGTCGGTAGTAAAGTATTCTTGCATACCCAAAACTCCTACACCAGCATTGTTAATGAGCACATCTAGGCCATGCAATTGCTCAATGGCTGCGTGTACTCCCTGAGCTACACTCTCATCGTTGGTAACGTCTAACTCTATAACCACAGCTCCGGCATCTTTTAGCTCTTGAGCTACCTCTTTGTTTCTGCCGTGTATATTGCTCCTGTAATGAGAACTTTTTTTGTCATACTAGTTTTTAAAATTGATAATTGATACAAATTTGATGAATTGTGTTAAAAAAAAATGGTGATAAGTTCAGATTAAATGGTAGTAACTTCAGTATTTCTATTCATTTCACGAAATTTCTTTGGAGTTACCCCTGCATAGCTTTTAAAAAATTTAGTAAAATTGGAAGGGTCGAATGTTAGTATCTCCGCAATGTGTCCGATAGGTTTTTTGGTAGAGACTATAAGTTCTTTGGCTATAGATATTAGCTTTTCTTCGTAAATATCGCATGGCGATTTACCCAGTACTTCATGCAAAGTATTGCTCAGATGGGTTGGATGTATAAACAGCTTTTCGGCAAAATCCTTAATTTCCAAGGTTTTCTCACTCTGGCCAAGTTTCAGCTCGTTCATATGCTTATCTAATTCAGCAAGATAAAGTTGAACAATCTCTTCTTGGCGTGCTGAAGCTATATGGGGTAAATCTTTCATTGGTGCAATTGCATAATTTTTAAAACTCAGAATTTATACCACAAGTTAGGTAACTTCATTGAGCAATTTATTTAAAAAGATCTAATTTTATACATTCATACATACAACTATTTATACTTATATATGTATAAGGAAATAGTCAACATTTCGAATTTATTTTATGATTGAACCATCGAAATAGTATAAATTGAATCTTGAAAAACTATCATTTTGCAAAATATATTTAACATTTATAAACAATGAAAATAATACTTTCTACACTATGTCTGATGATGCTCATACGACCACTTATGGCTCAGGATATTGATTTTTACCACGTTCAGCAAGACGATTTGTTGAAAACCAGCTACATGGCATATGGAATGAATCTGGATGAATACCAGCTACTCACCCGAAATTTGAGGATGAAAGATATGATGTATGCCATGGTAGTACCAGGCTATGTGCATTTCAGGGCCAACGAAAATAAAACCGGATATTACATACTCGGACTAAGGGTTGCCTCTCTGGGGGCACTTACTGCTGTGGGAGTTCAAACGGCTGCCAAACTAAACGATATATACAATCTGCGATTTGATGAAGCCTTCGATAAACATGAAAATCCGATATTCGTAATTGCCAATTCCACCGTTGTAATATTGAGCATGAGCACCATCATGGCTACGTATATGTACGATTGGATACATGGTCAGCATATGCTCAACAAAAAGCAGGAACTATATAGATATAAATACAATCTGAAATTTAACATAGAGAATACTCCCGGATTTTTACCACAAAACCAAGTATATCCGACTATGGGAATACAAATAAAATTCTGATTATAAAACTTATAGGCAATTTCAGGATAACCATTTTTTACAAATTTAGCTCAAAACTACTCTCATGCGCAAACATATCATATTATTCGTTGTTTTGTTGATTCTGGGAAACAAACTGTTGGCTCAATTCAGTTTGGCTACTGAGTATGAGTATATCAGGCATATTAACCAGCAACGCCAACCTGCATTGGTGCTCGATAATATCCGAAATGCAGAACAAGCCATCAGGCCTTTTCTGTTTAACGATTCTTTGGTGAACGAATTTGAAGTTCCATTATTGAATCAACTTTCCTATAGTTATTTTCTTACCTACAATTATTCGCAGGCTTTTTGGTACCTGCACCTCAGGCAGCACTTATATCCGGAAGTGCCGATATCTGATTTTGAAAAGAAAATGGCAACCGTATGTACTCAAAAACTGAAGCTGACCTCTAAAACTGCAGATATTCTGAAAACAAAAACTGAAATGCAGCTTCATCAGCAACACCTGAATGCCATACAGGAAGCCATTCGGTGGCAAGAGTATGATCTTTTCTCGGTAATACTCGCACATGCCCTGTATCTGGCACAAACCTCCAGCCAGGCTCTGCCATTGTGGCTAGACCAATGGGTTTTTTTGAATACATTGGAAATAAGGCCAAAATACCAGCTTTCGCTCATCAATTTTACCCTTATGAGCGGAAATGCTATGGATATATACAATGCAGAAAACTCGCGTGCTAAGCTCATTTTGCTAAAAAAATCCTTTCGATTTTTCATGAAAAATGAGATGATGACCGAAGCAAAATATGTGCTGGACATACTTGAAACGTGCCCCAAAAATCACCCCATACTAAAAAACACCTGGACGAAACGATACAACCACAAAATGCGAAAAACGCGGCATACTGCTTTTTGATGGTGCGGTACCTTTCTCTCACCGGGCCTTACAGTCTTGTCTGTATTGTTGGTAAT
>JAIFMY010000023.1 GCA_020048155.1 Bacteroidota bacterium | reverse complement strand
TATTTCTTTCGTTTCATGGATCCCCGCAACAACAAGGGGCTGGTATCGGAAGAAGCAGTGAACTACTGGCGCGATGTAGATTTGTACATTGGCGGTATTGAGCATGCAACAGGTCACCTTATCTATTCTCGTTTCTGGACCAAATTCCTCTTCGACCTAGGCATAGTGCCTGTAGAAGAGCCTTTCAGGAAATTGGTAAATCAGGGCATGATACAGGGGCGTTCCAATTTTGTGTACAGATTAAAAACCGAAAATACTTTCGTATCGGCAGGCTTGCGCGACCAATATGAAACTACAGAATTGCATGTAGATGTGAATATTGTAAAAAACGATGTTTTGGATGTTGAGGCTTTCCGCAAATGGAGACCTGAGCTTGCCGATGCACGTTTTATATTGGAAGACGATAAATATATATGTGGTTTTGGCGTGGAGAAAATGTCGAAATCAATGTACAACGTGGTAACTCCCGATGATATCATTGATGAATATGGTGCCGATACTCTGCGCTTATACGAAATGTTTCTGGGGCCGCTTGAGCAGTCTAAACCCTGGGATACTAGTGGTATAGAAGGTGTAAATCGTTTTCTGAAAAAATACTGGCGTCTGTTTTTTAACAAAAACGGAGAACTGAATATTTCAGACGAAAAAGCCAGCGCCGATGAATTGAAAATATTGCACAAAACAATAAAAAAAGCAGGCGAAGACATTACGCGCTTTTCATTCAATACTGCAGTAAGTGCTTTTATGGTTTGTGTGAACGAGCTAAGTGCGCTATCGTGCAATAAACGTGAAATTTTGGATCCGCTCACGCGCACCCTCTGCGCATTTGCGCCACACATTGCCGAAGAACTCTGGCATATACTGGGACATACTGATAGTGTGGTTACTGCCCAATTCCCCGCTTACAACGAGGAGTACTTAAAAGAAAATGCAGTCATTTACCCGGTAGCCTTCAATGGCAAGCGCCGTTTCGAAATACAAGTGCCCATAGAACTCAACGAGGCACAAGTGAAGGAAATAGTAACAGCTCATTCACTTTTCGAGAAATGGATGGAAGGAAAACAAATGGCAAAATTCATTTTTGTACAAGGCAAAATGGTAAATGTGGTGCTGAAATAATCCACCCTCAGGCATTATAAATCAATCCGGCAGGTGAAACCCAAGGGCAAAACTTGCCGGATTTTTTTTTACCAAATACCTCAAGCAAAAAATATAAAACCGTACATTTGAAAAAACGTTGCTTATTTGTTAATTTTGTTTAGGTAAAAATATACAAACACAAAAATAATGGCACATTTTAAAAGAATATTGCTAAAACTTAGTGGCGAATCGCTCGAAGGCAAACTTGGATACGGAATAGACGAAGAAGTTTTGTACAAATATGTAAACGAAATAAAACGTGTAACCGAGGCGGGTGTTGAAGTGGCAATAGTTATAGGCGGGGGCAATATATTCAGAGGACTCAGCGGAACCGACAAAGGGATAGACCGAGTGAAAGGCGACTATATGGGCATGCTTGCAACCATCATAAACAGCATGGCGTTGCATTCTGCATTCGAGTCCATTGGTATGCCTTCCCGCTTATTCACATCCATACGTATGGAGCCCATTGGCGAATATTTTAACCCAGAGAAAATTCAGCAGGCTCTTCGCAACAAAGAAGTAGTTATCATTGGCGGCGGCACTAGCAATCCGTATTTCACAACAGATACTGCTTCGGCTCTGCGTGCCATAGAAATAAAAGCCGATGCACTGCTGAAAGGTACCCGTGTGAACGGGGTTTACAATGCAGATCCTGAAAAAGACCCAAAAGCTGTGAAATACGACAAAGTGAGTTTCGATGAAGTGATACAGATGCAACTAAAGGTCATGGACATTACCGCATTTACCCTCTGCCGCGAAAACAAAATGCCTATTGTGGTATTTGATATGAATGGTGACGGTAACTTGCTGGAAGTTTGCACAGGGCAAAATAGCGGAACGCTGGTACATGTATAGTTATTGATATTTAAAATCGGATATATTTTAACACATATAATTTCAAACATATGCACGATAAAGTAAAACATTTGCTCGATGATGCAAAATTGCACATGACCAAAACTGTTGAGCACCTCGAGAGAGAATTGGTAAAAATACGGGCAGGAAAAGCCAATACCCATATGCTCGATGGCATTCACGTAGATTATTATGGCTCTATTGTTCCGCTTAGCCAAATAGCGAACATAAATACTACCGATGCACGCACAATTGTCATTCAGCCTTGGGAGAAAAACCAGATTGTGGTAATAGAAAAAGCCATCATGAAGGCCAACTTAGGGTTCAATCCTGAAAACAATGGCGAAATAATACGAATCAGCGTACCACCACTTACCGAAGAGCGTCGCAAAGACTTGGTAAAACAGGCTAAACAAGAAGGCGAAAGCGCCAAAATTGTAATCAGAAACCTTCGCAAAGACACCAATGAGAACATTAAAAAACTTAAAAAAGATGGTGTTCCTGAAGACGATATGAAAGCCGGTGAAGAAAAACTAAATGTGATCACCCATGAGCATACCGAAAAAGTTGACAAGCATGTAGTATTGAAAGAAAAAGACATCATGACTGTGTAAATATGCACTCTTGCTATATAAAAACGCCGCCGGCTTGGAGCTTGCGGTGTTTTTTATTTTACATATGTATGATGTAGGTTAGCAAGATGTCACCACATGCAATGAATAAAGAATTGAAAGGCGGATGGATGGGCTACAACGATGATAGATGGAAATATCACTAAACTGCAATTCAATTAATGCTTGAGTAGCGAAGAATAATAACCGGGTTTTACATCATTGAGCAGGTAAGCTGCATGTATATGGTCAATATTTCGGATAGCGTATATAATATTGTGTAAATTGACACCATCAATTTGCCCGGTGATGCGCAGCAAGATATCGAACTGATGGAGATGCTTTAGCAGGGAATAGTTGTCCATACGGTTACTAATCAGTTCGTATGTCACCATACTATCTGAGGTGAACCGAAAACGTTGAAACTCGAGAGATAATTCAGAAAAATTTCCCGGGATATGTGTATCGATTGCAAAACGTGTATCGAGTACCGGATTGAGAAGTGCAGCCAGGTTGTATATTTTGAGTGTTGTAGAAATCCCAACCAAATAAAAATTATCAGGTATGTTGTCTTTTTGACGGTGTTTTTTGTTATACGAACTCATCGAATGAAATATGGGACTTATAATTTCCGCCAACTACACGTTCCAAAGCCATTCGTGCGGCAGTTTGTTCGGCTTGCTTCTTCGAAATGCCTTTACCTGTGCCATAAATTTCAGCATCAATCTTGGCGTAAGATACAAAATTTTTCGAATCGGTAGTGTCTGTTTCGGTCTGAAACACAACATCGTGCTTGTACTTTTGCGCCCATTCAATAAGCTGGCTTTTAAAATTGGTATCGGTATGCTCCAATTTATCAAAATCAATGTGCACTTCTAATATGCGCTTTACAATGAAACGAGTCACCTTCTCGAAACCACGGTCTAGGTAAATAGCGCCTATCAGAGCTTCGAAGGCATCGCCATACACATACTTACTATTAGCAAAACTACCTGAAATGACTGTAAGATAGTCGTCGAGACCAATTTTGCGAGTAAGTTCAGACAAATGTTCTCCATTTACAATTTTGGAGCGCATTTGAGTGAGAAATCCCTCGTCTTGGTATGGAAACCTTCGGTAAAGGAAATCCGAAATTACAGCGTCTAAGATTGCATCACCCAAAAATTCTAGCCGTTCATTGTTTATGAACTGTCCTTTGGAGGTAAGACGCGATGCAGACCTGTGTGTAAGAGCAAGTTTGTAAAGAAATAGTCTGGAAGGACGAAAACCCACAATATTACTTATTGACTTCCGCAATAAGCGATCTTCTTCGTCAAAGTCAAAAAGGAGGAAGTCTATAAACCTATTGAGCACAAATTAGTTCATTCAAACTTTTTGAAAATTACAGATGCATTGTGACCACCAAAACCGAATGTATTGCTTAGCCCCGCACGAACGGTTCTTTTTTCAGCTTTATTCGGAGTGAGTTTAAGTTTAGGGTCTATAGCCGGATCCAAATCCTCCAAATTGATAGTTGGCGGAACCATATCGTTTTTCACAGCTAGTATGGTAGCCAGTGCTTCTACAGCTCCTGCAGCCCCCAATAGGTGTCCGGTCATAGATTTGGTACTGCTTACATTTAAATCGTAGGCATGATTTCCAAATACTTTTAATACAGCCTGAAGTTCTGCCACATCACCAAGAGGTGTACTTGTACCATGAACGTTGATGTAATCTATGTCTTCTGGTTTCAAATTGCCGTCTTCCAACGCACGTTTCATAACCAGAGCAGCTCCTTCGCCTTCAGGATGTGGTGCAGTCAGGTGATACGCATCGGCAGACATACCTCCGCCTACCATTTCGGCATAGATATGTGCTCCACGTGCTAAAGCGTGTTCCAGTTCTTCAAGAATAATTGCCACTCCTCCTTCGCCCATTACAAAACCATCGCGGTTTACGTCGAATGGACGAGATGCCCTGGAGGGTTCGTCGTTGCGGGTACTTATGGCTTTCATAGCATTGAAACCACCAACACCGGCTTCGTTTATACTGGCTTCAGAACCACCGGTAATAAACAAGTCAGCTTTGCCCCATCGGATGTAATTGAATGCATCAATGATGGCATGGGTACTCGACGCACAAGCTGATACAGTGGCGTAATTGGGGCCTCTGAAACCAAATTTAATAGAGATGTGACCAGCTGCAATATCCGAAATCATTTTTGGAATGAAATACGGGTTGAAACGTGGCACGCAATCGCCTTTTACATATTCTTTTAATTCTTCAGTGATACTTGAAATACCACCAATACCTGAGCCCCAGATAACACCTGCACGGTCTCTATCCATTTTTTCCAAGTCGAGCTTTGAGTCAACTACGGCTTTGTCGGCTGCAACGAGAGCAAACTGGGCAAACAGGTCATATTTTCTAACTTCTTTTTTATCAAAATAGTCGAGAGGATTGTAGTCCTTCACCTCGCAGGAAAACTTCGTTTTAAACTTTTCGGTATTGAAACGTGTAGTCGGGCCTGCGCCGCTAACTCCGTTTATAAGATTGTTCCAAAATTCTTCAATGGTGTTTCCCAATGGTGTTAAACCTCCAAGTCCTGTAACAACTACGCGTTTCAATTCCATAAAAATTAAAGTTTAAAGTTTTTGTGAGTTAAGCAATACCGTTTTGTTCGATGTATTTGATGGCCTCACCTACTGTACTGATATTCTCTGCCTGATCGTCAGGTATAGCAATATTGAATTCTTTTTCAAATTCCATGATCAGCTCTACAGTGTCAAGTGAGTCAGCACCCAAATCATTTGTAAAGCTTGCATCATTAGTAACTTCATTTTCGTCTACACCCAATTTGTCTACAATTATAGCCTTAACTCTCGAAGCGATGTCTGACATAATATTACAGTTTTAAGATTAACAAAATATTCCAAAATTCTTGGTGCAAAGAAATATATTTGTATCAGAAAAAAAAAATATAGATTCTTTTTTTCTTGTGTGTGTGCTACATTAAATTGTACATATATTTGCTCAATGGTTTAATATACTGCTCATTAAGTACTCATTATTAATTTTAGAAAATGATTAATATCTCTTTATTTGCATCAGGTAGTGGCACTAATGCTGAAAATATTACTAAATATTTTTCAAATAGTCAGATAATTTCTATCAACTCACTGCTATCAAACAAACCTGATGCCTACGTATTCAACAGACTTGCCCATTTTAAGCTAAAAACCTTGATATTTAACAGGAAAGAGTTTTACGAGGAGAATCATGTGATTGATTTTCTTGCTAAGAATAATACCGATGTCATTGTGCTGGCTGGTTTCCTCTGGTTAATTCCTGAAAAACTCATCAGGCTTTACCCCAATCGCATTATTAATATACATCCTGCGTTGCTTCCTGCATATGGAGGGAAGGGCATGTATGGAATGAATGTGCATAAGGCCGTAATAGAGAATAAGGATAAATACAGTGGCATTACCATACATTTGGTAAACGAAGAATACGATAGGGGTGAAATTCTTTTCCAGACCTATTGCGATGTTTTGCCATCTGATACGCCCGAAGATTTGGCAGCTCGTATACATGCACTCGAGTATAAATTTTTCCCAAAAGTTATCGAGCATTTTATTGCTTCACATTTTTAAACGCTACCAGTCCTTTTGATTTTATAATTCAGGTAATTTTAAATATT
The DNA here is from genome assembly GCA_020048155.1 of Bacteroidota bacterium. GTDB lineage: Bacteria > Bacteroidota > Bacteroidia > Bacteroidales > DYOH01 > JAIFMY01. Next base: position 10,903 of record JAIFMY010000023.1, on the reverse strand, counting down.
TTAGCATATTAATTTAACATGTTTATAACTGCACTATGAAACTATTTCGAAAAATTTTGTTGGTAACAGGCATTGTGTTGCTTGTTGTCGTGGTAGGTGCTATAATATATGTATCACATATAAAGCACAAAGGCTTGCCCGATTTGAATGAAGATGTTCAGATAGAAGGCCTTCAAGCTGAGGTTACTATTGTACGAGACAGTATGGGCGTACCTACAATATATGCGTCCAATGAGCACGATTTGTATCTTGCTACCGGTTATGTAATGGCTCAGGATAGGCTTTGGCAGATGGATCTGTTGCGCAGGGTCACAACAGGTCGATTGTCTGAAATATTTGGTGAGCGCATGCAGAAATCCGATAAACTACTCAGGTTTTTACATATGTCTGAAAAATCGGCGCAACAGTTAGATAGTCTTCCCGAAAACATGAAAGAATCGATTGTGGCTTTTTCTGATGGCGTAAATGCCTATATCAATGCAAATGCCGATAAGCTACCTATAGAATTTACGGTACTTGGTTACAAACCTGAGCCGTGGACTCCCATCCATACTGCAAACCTAACTGGATACATGGCATGGGACTTATCTATGGGATGGAGTACCGAAGTCTTGTTAGACAGAATAAAGTCTAAGGTGGGTGACCAGAAATTTATTGAACTTTTCCCTCAGGTATCTAATACCAACTCATACATATATCCAAATTTCTCAATTGATAGCTTATACAAAACCATATCTGATGAACTTACCAAACCCAATTTGGAAATTGCAAAACTGGGAGTTGATATCTTGCATGGAAGTAATAACTGGGTGGTTGCAGGCAAGAAAAGTGCTGATGGTAGCCCCATGTTAGCCAACGATATGCACCTTGGGCTCGCTATTCCGGGTGTATGGTATCAGATTCATCAAGTGATTGAGGGTAAACTAGATGTAACTGGGGTTGCCCTGCCAGGACAACCTATGGTAGTTTGTGGCCACAATGCTTACTATGCATGGGGTATGACCAATGTAATGCTCGATGATATGGACTTTTACGTAGAAACCATCAATCCTGAGAATCCGAACCAATATAAATTCAATGGCACGTGGCGCGATTTGAAAGTAGTATTTGATACTATTCTAACCAAGGATGGTGCAAGAATACCTATTGAAACCAAATTTACTCATCGTGGCCCTATTATTTCCGATTACAAAAAAGTGGAGGATAGAGCTATTTCTATGCGTTGGTTAGGCAATTCTTACAGCAACGAGGTACGAACTGTTTACGAACTCAACCACGGCAAAAACTGGAATGAATTCAGAAGTGCCTTGCAATATTTTGGTGCAGTAGCTCAGAATGTGGTATATGCTGATAAAGATGGAAATATCGGTTTGCAGAATACCGGAATGCTGGCAATACGCGAAGGCAAGAGATATTTGCTTGCCCCCGGTGATACAGATTTATATGACTGGAAAGGCTTCGTGCCCTTTGATTCACTCCCTTTTGAGTTCAATCCCGAAAAAGGATATTTGGCATCTGCCAACAACCGGACGGTATCTCCCAATTACCCGTATTACATAAGTGCATGGTTCGACCAACCATACAGGTACGACCGCATTGTTGAGATGCTCGAAGAAAAAGAAAAACTGAGTGTAGATGATTTCAAGAAAATGCATGGCGATTTTAAATCGAAGCAAACTGAACTCATGTACGCCACCATTGTGAAAATATTGAATGCCAAAACAGATTGGAATGATGATGAAGCTGAAGCTTTGAAGGTATATGCTGCATGGGATGGTGTGCATAATGCCGGTGCTGCTGCTACTACTATTTACGAGGTACATTATATGGAGTTTGCACGTGCATTGTTCGAAGATGAGTTGGGTACCGAATTGTATAACGATTACATGAGCATGGATTTGCTTGCGGGTTATGTGATTCGTGATGTATTCATGGGTAACTCCAAAATTCAGTGGATGGATAATGTGAATACTCCTGATGTGAAGGAAACCTTTGAACAATTGGTAACGGAAAGTTTTTCAAGAACTGTAAAATCGATCGGAGAACGTATGGGCGAGAATCCTGAAATGTGGCAGTGGGGAAAAATTCACCAGCTCTTGCTTAAGCACCCGCTTGGCGAAGTAGCTATTCTGAATAAAATTGTTGGATTGAACCGTGGACCTTATGCTGTTGGTGGTAGCTTCCATACTGTTTCACCTTACTCATATGATGTGGGTGAAAATTTTATTTCTGACAATGGTGCATCGCACAGACACATATATACTACTTCCGATTGGGACAAATCGCAGACTGTAATACCTACTGGCAATTCAGGACAGCCCGGTAGCGAGTTTTATTGCAACCAAACCGAAATGTACCTCAACAATATTTATCACTCCGATGGCGTAAGCAAAAATGCTGTTGAGAAAAAAGCCATGTACACCATGAAACTGACTCCTGTAAGCAAATAGATATTTTATGAATGAAAGGCAAACTGCACGGTTGCCTTTCATGTTTTTTAGATGGGAGCCTGAGTATTTGGTAAAAGTGTTGTATTCTATATTTCCTCATTTTTCTACCCATTTTTTTGTGGGGAATAAAAAAGCTAATATTCGGCGTCTAGTCTTTTTGGCTTCAGTACTATCTAATAATTTTAATTTTGTATGAAAAGTATTATAAACGAGCAGCTTATTTATTTTGTCTGGACTTACAAACTTTTCCAGTCGAAACTTTTTACCCATGGTTCGCACAAGCCTATAGAAATCATTCATCCCGGTATCCGGAATTCAGATTCCGGGCCCGACTTCACCAATGCACGTGTGCGCATAGATGGCTTAGTGTGGGTCGGCGATGTGGAAATGCACTTACAAGCCTCCGATTGGCACCGGCACAAGCATACGCACGATGCGGCATACAATTCAGTCATATTGCATGTAGTTGCAAAAGCAGATACCATTATTACCGATACCAATGGGCGCGAAATACCTGTGTTGGAGTTGGATATACCTGCGTCGGTTCTCGATGAATACCAACACTTCATGCAATCGGAACAAAAAATAATGTGTGGCAGCAAGCTCAAAGATATAGACAAATTTGTGCTTCACTCCTGGCTGCAACGCATGCAGATAGAACGCATTGAAGGGAAATATGCATACATAGAGTCTTTGTTCAGGTTTTTGGGCAACGACTTGAATGAAACTTTTTATGTGCTGCTGGCCAAAGGATTTGGGTTTCATACCAATTCGTTGCCTTTTGAGCAATTGGCCAAAAATCTGCCGTTTAGTTTGTTGTTGAAAAATATTGATAATGCAGATACCCTTTTCGCGCTCACTTATGGACAAGCCGGATGGTTAGATATACAAGCAGAAGATGATTATACGGCCAAATTGCAGCGCGAGTATAAATTTTACAAACATAAATACCATCTCACCTCAATAGATGCGAGTCTTTGGAAAACAAACCGCATTCGCCCGGCCAACCATCCACACCTGAGGCTGGCTCAGTGGCTTACATTGGTTAGCAAATTCCATACACTGGCTTTTGCCGCCGACGATGTGAAAAATATAGACGATGCCCGAAACTTTTTTAATATTGAAATTCCCGAATACTGGCGCTCACACTATGCACTGGCCAAACCATCAGAAAGTAGGAAAAGTGAGCTAAGTGAGGATACAAAACATTTACTCATACTCAATACTTTATTGCCTTTTATATATTTCAGGCATAGGTTCTTGGGCAATATGGAAGTAGATGATTTGATGGAAAAAATTCTTACTGAAATTCCTTCCGAAAAAAACAGCATAGTAAATGAATGGAAATCTTATGGGATAAAACCTGAAAGTGCTTTTGAATCGCAGGCTTTGCTGCAACTCTACAACGAGTATTGCACGCGCAAAAAATGTTTGCATTGCCGCATCGGCCATCAACTGCTCATAAAATCGGTTTCCTGAAATTTGGGGCGATTCTAAATTGTATTTTCACCCAAATAGCTTTCAGAATTATATGCCGAAATTGGTTTTAAACCATTATTTTTGCCACTTCAAAATTGAATCATGTTTACAGAAATACCTCACAATTCGGTACAAAACGCAGGTTGGATTGAAGTAATCTGCGGCTCTATGTTCAGTGGAAAAACTGAAGAACTGATACGCAGACTCAAGCGAGCCGGTATAGCAAAGCAGAAAATGGCTATTTTCAAACCTGCACTCGATACCCGTTATTCAGAAGAGCATGTTGTATCGCACGACTCCAATGCCGTAAAATCGATAGCCATTAGCAGATCTCTTGAGATTCTTGTATTTCACGACGATGAAAAAGTGGTGGGTATAGACGAAGCACAATTCTTTGACATGGATTTGCCAATGGTTTGCACCAAACTGGCATCTAAAGGTGTTAGGGTTATAGTAGCAGGGCTGGACATGGATTTCAAAGGAAATCCTTTCGGACCCATGCCTCAGATTATGTGTATGGCTGAGTATGTGACCAAGGTACACGCCATATGCGTGCATTGTGGAAATCCTGCTCATTTCTCGCATCGCCTCACGCATTCCGAAAAACTTGTGGAATTGGGCGAAAAAGATGTGTACGAACCGCTCTGCAGAAACTGCTATATAAAAGACAACGAATTGGCCTAAATTTTTATTTTATTTTACTTTTCATGAATAGTAAGTACCGAATTTTTCTTCTGTTACTCATTTTAGCCCAGGGGCTGAAAATGAATGCACAAATACTGATTGGCGTTAGAGCAGGTACTACCATTTCTGCAGACTACCTGAGCCCGCTCGACAATCAGAATATAGTGTATGGAACTACATTCGGGCTTATCATCAAGCACACCAACCAGAAGTATATGGGAACTCAGCTCGAGTTTAACTATGGCAGCAGGGGCTGGCACAATATTGTAAACGATAATTCATACATGAGTGGCTCGGTCAATTATGCCGAATGGAAATTCCTTACCCATGCCCAAATTGGGAAGAATAATACAAAATTTACTATCAATGGCGGCCCGCACCTGGGGTACTTGCTCGATGGCACCGAAAAGAATTTCATAGATGGCGTTTTAACCTCAAATAAATACCAGTCAGGCAATTTTCCGCACGACCAACTTGATTATGGTCTCGTATTTGGTTTTGGATTGGTGCACGAGTTTGGAATGGGCGATTTGCAACTGGATATCAATTACACCCTCAGTTTAAGTACCCTTACTGCCGACAATACCACCGAAAGCTACGATATGCGTACCAATCAGCCCATTGCCGTTTCTCTTGCATGGCTTTTTTGCCCGGCCCGCATGCGCAAATAGATGCAATATCGTTTTTTCTACCGGAAAGTATAGAATACGACAAAGCGAGGTAAAAACTATTCTGATACTTATTCCTTTCGCTTAACTAATCGTGAAAAGCTACTTGGGGGATCTAGAGACGAAATTAATACAATAGCATGTAAGTCTCTTCGCACTTCCTGAAAAGCATTTTGGATTTATTGGTCGATTTTTTTGAGATTTTCGGTAACTTTGCATTAAAGATTAAGTGCTGAATCAAAAATTAGGATTATGAACATGCTGCATATTGATAGGATTACGATGAACCCAGACATTTGCCATGGCAAACCATGCATACGGAATATGCGTTGGCCGGTAGAAGTGATTTTGGATTTGTTGGGCTCGAAAATGACCATCCCGGAAATTTTGGAAGACCATCCCGAATTGGAAAAGGAGGATATTGTAGCATGTATAAATTATGCACGTTTACTAATAAGCGGTACAATTGTTAAAACCGCGGCTTGATGAAAATCCTTTGCGATGTGCATATTGCGATTAAAGGTGCGAAATACTTTCAATCCAAGGGTATCGAGACTGAACATGTAAACCTGATTTTAGATAGTTGGCTCACAAAAGACGATGCAATATGCATGTAAGCCGATGCAAACGGTTTCACAGTATTAACTAAAGATAAAGATTTTAAGGATAGTCATTTTATAAAGCATACACCCAAGCAACTTATTAAGGTTAATTTAGGCAACATTTCGACAAATAAGCTGATTGAAATTTTCGATGGTGTATTTGAACAGTTAAATGGTTTATTTTCGGGAAATAGAAAATGCTTCGTTGAAATAAACCAGGACGAATTGATAATAATAAACGAAGACTAAACCGCTAACAGGCCTCTTGCGACAATGGTTTTGCTCGTTGGCTGCATCCTTTCGCTTTACTCTGCCTCCTCACAAATACCCGGGGCAAATAATAGCCTTTCCCCAACAAATATTTACCATTCGTCATTCGATTCGTGCCATTCGTCAATTGCCAAAAAAACGATTAAAGCACCAAAGTGCATCTTATTTGCCTATTAATCAGTATATAAAATTTTGAGTACCCCTTTACCGTTCGTCAACACATCGATCCATTCCCCTTTTGCATACATTATATTTGTAGAAGTTACAAAAACCTAATTTCAACTAATATGAAGAGAAATTTACTGTTTGCTTTGATGCTTTTCATCACCTCTGCAGGTTTTGCGCAGAAAGTTGCCAACAGGCAATACAACAATTCCGGAACTCCCGTTTTTGTTCAAATGGATCGGAATGAATCAGTATCTATGAATAAGGCGCAAGACCTTTTCAAATCTGAGCTCAATATGAAATCTGGCGACGAACTACGCCTTGTTTCTGAATTTAACGATGAACTAGGATACAAACATCAAAAATTTCAACAATTCTATAAAGGAATTAAAGTTGAAAACGGATTATATAATGTTCATGCCAAAGAAGGCAAAATAGAAGTATTGAATGGTGATTTCCTTTCAATAAACGATATGCCTACACTTCCGGGACTTACCGAGAAGGAAGCATTGCAGATAGCACTAGGTTTTGTGAATGCCGAGGTGTATATGTGGCAAAATGCCGGCAACGAAAAATGGGCCAAATCAAACGAGCCTAGCGGTACTTTTGTTCCAAACGGCGAAATGATAATAGTAGGCAAACTTGTAAGTGCCGAACAAAACCAGTACGAACCTGTAGTTGCTTATAAATTCAATGTTTATGCTGAAAAGCCACTTAGCCGCGATTTCATCTATGTAGATGCTAATACTGGTGAAGTAGTGAAAGTAGAGCCTATCATAAAAAAATGTAACGATTTTAGCCACAACCATGATGCTGAGCATGTAGTTGGTCACGATGCAGATGTACATGCCAATGAAATAAGCGAATACACACCTGACTTTACTTCTGTGCTAGCCAATGCCTCTGCTTCAGCTGCCACCAGATACAGCGGAACCAAAACCATTACAACCGACAGCTACAGCGGGAGCTACAGACTTCGCGAAACTGGCAGAGGAAATGGTATACAAACCTACAACATGAAAAAAGGTACCAACTATACTTCTGCTGTCGATTTTACCGATGTAGACAACAACTGGACTGCTGCCGAATTCAATAATACTAACAAAGACAACGCCGCTCTTGATGCTCACTGGGGTGCCGAAATGACTTACGACTATTTCAAAAACGTTCACAACCGCAATAGTTACGACAATGCCGGAGCTATCATAAAAAGTTATGTACACTACAGCAATGCTTACGACAATGCTTATTGGAATGGTTCAGTTATGACTTATGGCGACGGTAGTGGTACTTATTTCGATGCTCTTACCTCGCTCGACGTTGCTGCACACGAAATTGGACACGCTGTATGCGAAAAAACTGCTAACCTTGCATACCAAAACGAATCGGGTGCTATGAACGAAGGTTTTTCTGACATTTGGGCTGCTTGTGTTGAATACTTTGCTGCACCCGAAAAAGGTACTTGGTTGATAGGTGAAGATATAGAGCGTAGAGCCGGACATACTGCGCTCCGTTCTATGAGTGACCCCAATGTGGAAGGACAACCTGATACTTATAAAGGTACAAAATGGGTTGCTACAGTTACTAATCCTACCTCTACCAACGATTACGGCGGAGTACATACCAACAGTGGTGTTCTCAACCATTGGTTCTATATTCTTGCTGTAGGTAAAAGCGGCACAAACGACATAGGCTCAGCTTACTCTGTGACTGGTATTACCATCGACAAAGCTGCTAAAATAGCTTATCGTACCGAAAGCCTTTACATGGTGCTGGTTCAAACGAAGTGATACAAACTACAAACGCTTGGTATGCAGTTGGTGTTGGTGCAGCTTATGGTGGCACTACCCCTACTACTTATTGTGCTTCTCAAGGAAACAGCGTAGCCGATGAGTGGATAGCCAGTGTGAAAGTGGGTACATTTACCAATACTTCAACAGCTGCAAAATATACCGATTTTACTAGTAAAACAATTTCACTTACTAAAGGAGCCTCTACATCGGTGACACTTACTCCAGGTTATGCATCTACTGCATACGCTGAGTACTGGAAAATATGGATTGACTACAATGCCGATAAAGATTTCGACGATGCTGGTGAACTTGTATTTGATGCAGGTAGTGCCAAAACAAACGCAGTTACTGGTAGCTTTACCGTTTCATCTACAGCTACAGGTTCAACCCGTATGCGTGTAAGTATGAAATACAACGGCGCACAAACAGCTTGCGTAGATACTCAAGCCCCAACTGCACCTACTGCCCTCAACTATACGAACCTAACTGCAACCTCACTTACATTAACCTGGACCGCTTCTACTGATAACGTAGCCGTTACTGGTTACGATGTGTATAAAAATGGTGCACTTCAAGGTAGCACAACTTCTACTACCCTAGCCGTGACCGGCCTTACTGCTAGCACTGCTTACTCATTCTACGTAAAAGCCAAAGACGCTGCCGGAAATGTTTCTGCTGCAAGTGCTACCCTCAATGTAACTACTTCTGCTGCTACTGTTGCCTATTGCGCTTCTAAAGGTACCAACTTTACATACGAGTGGATTGACCTGGTACAACTTGGTAGCATGAGCAATGTTACTGCTGCCAATGCCGGATATGGCAACTTCACTGCTAAAGTGGCTAACGTTGTGGTTGGTAGCAACACCATCTACGTATCTGCCGGATTTAAAAGCACTGCTTATACCGAGTATTGGAGAGTATACATCGACTTCAACAAAGATGGCGACTTTGCAGATGCTGGCGAAACTGTTGTAAGTGGCAGCTCTAAATTAGCTACTACTTTAACATACACATTTACTGTTCCTTCTACATTCACCGGTTCTACCCGTATGCGTGTTAGCATGAAATACAATGCTGCTCAAACTTCATCTTGCGAAACCTTCTCGTATGGCGAGGTGGAAGATTATACTGTTACTTTGGGTTCATCTTTTGCACCAACCAATGGCATAGTTGACGCTACAGAATTGGGCAACGAAGAAGCATCTGACCTGATGATGTATCCAAATCCGGTTGAGAACTACTTTGTGGTTGAAAGCAAAAATGAATTGAAAACTGTATCGGTATTCAATATGCTTGGCGAAAAAGTAATGGAAGTTGAAGTAAACGATATGATTACAACCGTAGGTGTTGAGCACCTTACCACTGGTGTTTATATGGTTCGTACATTCGATGGACAAAAAGAAAACTTCACCAAAATTCTGAAGAAATAACCTCTAATCATCTACAAAAAAACGAAGGGACTGCTTTATGCAGTCCCTTTTTTTATTTTAAATATGTGCATATGATGCATTGTATAACATTTAAAGGCATTGATGTATTATTGAGCTCATGTATGAACTACATGTAGTGAGATATTTTTGACTTTTTAGATTCAATTTCGCGTTCTTAAAGACATCAAAGCGTTAGCAATAAAAATCTACTTTCAAATTCAAAAAATCTTGCTTATCTTTGCACCATATTTACACACTTGGGGTTGACCTGGATTAGACAGCGAGGTCAGTCGGAGTGTAAGCATGCCGGGATATGTAACACACCCCGCTAAACTGGGTTACAAAACACAATTGGCGAAAATAACTACGCTCTTGCTGCTTAATCGAATTTAGTAGATTTAGCTTTATTGCGGTACTAGGTACTGCGACGAGACATCTCTCGAATGGACAAGCCTGATTCCGGTTCGACCCAGAGGTGCAACTAATTTTGGGATCGGTGCTCTTTTTTCTCGGAGGGGCATTTAAAAACAGAGGATAAGATGTGCCTAGGGTTCTGTTTCCCGGGGTATGTTCGAAAACCAATAAGCGGATAAGCATGTAGAAAGCATTTTGGTTGCTTGTTTGGACGAGGGTTCGATTCCCTCCAGCTCCACCAAATAGTACGATAGCACAATTCTCCCATGGGTTGTGCTATTCTATTTTCCTCAAACTACTCGCATAGCCAAACTCAAGACCGACGCGGAGCCTCGGCTTAACGGGGGAGGAAGATACTACCTATATAGTAAACTTTGCCAAAGTTCCGAAACTTTGGCAAAGTTGTGATACGTGCTTGTGTTCACACCATCGCATAGCGAATATCTTTCGGCATTCTATACGTGGGATAAATCCCAAGGTACAAATTATCCATTTTCAATTATCCCATATCCCTTATCCATTTTCAATTAAAAAAGCGCCGTTAGGTGCGTAATATCGGTAGAAAACGATTGTTCGCGTGTTTTATTACCGCCCTCATCGGGGCGGAACATTGGTTGGTGTGCATGTTTTTCTACCGAGATATTGCCCCGAGTGGGGCAAATAGTAGGATGTGCCTATCATTTGCAATCGTCCGCTGGACATTGTAGTGTGGAGATAAACTTGTGCATTTATAGATGACGGCAGATTCCCGCTTCGCGAATTATCCATTCTCAATTATCCATTTTCAATTAAAAAACGCCCACGGCTACCATCGGATCATGCCTACGGCATTCTATACTCACCCCTCGTTCGGCATAGGTTGTGCCTAAGCCGCGGTATATGTTGTGGGGCTCTGCCTCATCAGAGGCACCACTATATAATAGGGGAATTGAAGATTTATCAGAAATT
>JAIFMY010000122.1 GCA_020048155.1 Bacteroidota bacterium | reverse complement strand
ATGTAGCCGGAAGTAAAAATCAGTATTCTTTTGATTACCTGATAATGGCATCGGGAAATGATAAAGTGCACATCCCCGGCATAGACCATACACATAGCGTATGCGGCAAACCCGAGCTTGCCATTGATTTGGAAAAAAAACTAAATGGGCTTGTTGCCTCTGGTACAGGAAAGATTGCTGTTGGCTTTGGCGGAAATCCGAAGGATATGTCTGCCATGCGCGGTGGTCCCGCCTTCGAGATGATTTTCAATATTCACAATTACCTCAAAAGAAAAAAAATACGTAACAACTTTGAGCTCACTTTTTTTGCACCAATGCCCGAACCGGGGGCAAAAATGGGTAAAGGTGCTTTGCCTATGCTCAAAAAAATGTTTGACCACTACAACATTGTCAAACATTTTGGTAAAAAAATGAAAGAATTCAGACCCGATGGTATTGTGTTCGAAGACGATTCGGTGCTTGAGTCCAACCTCACCATTTTTGTGCCGGCTGGTAAAGGACCTTCATATTTAAGTCAATCCGATTTACCATTATCGGAAGCAGGTTTCATTAAGGTAAATGATTATTGTCAGGTAGAAAATACACAAGGCATATATGCAGTAGGCGATATAGCAGCATTGCAAGGACCTGAGTGGGTTGCCAAACAAGGCCATATTGCCGAAATCATGGGCCAGTATGCAGCACACAATATTTTATCAGAAATTTCGGGTAAAAATGATTTCAAAGGATATGCCGAGCATTTGAACATACTTTGCATCATGGATACAGGTGATGGTGCTGCCATTGTTTTCCGCAACCACAAAAAATCTTTTATCATACCGTTGCCTATTGTTGGTCACTGGATCAAAAAGGCTTTTGGTTATTATATGAAAATCAGTAAAACAGGATCTCTATAATTTATCAGTATACCTACAATAATCGGGTACATATTTTAATTGTATAAGAAGCTTGCAGAATTATGCAATCGTCAGTATATTTACGCTCGTTCAAAAAAACACTTTGTACTTGCAAAAACGCGGACAAATATTGCTCTTTCTGCTAGCCTCTCTCATTTGGGGAAGAGAAGTATTTCCGCACCATCACCATCACCACGATGCTGAAATATGTTTCGACAATGGGCACTGTACCGAGCTCGCTCGCCCCGATGAACATGAAACCAAAGACCACACCCACGATGGCAACGAAGACGATCACGCACCTTGTGTGGTTAAAAAGGTTTTTGTTGCTTATCACCCCAACAAAAAAACTTTTGAGATATCCGCTTGGCAAAGTCTTGCAATACTGCCAAGTAATTCCACTTTTACCCCCCTTGCCAACAATCCAAAGACTTTTGATTATCAAATAGATATAATCACTCCAGATTATTCACTTCCTTTCTTATCCGGCAGACTTTTGCGAGCACCTCCGCTCGGTATTCATTCCTGAATTTGTTTTAGCAAACCTTTCAGTTTGCGCACCATCTCTATTGAAATAAAAATCTCATTCAAAAATTGATTTTTATCTCAGTTATTTAGTATTTATTTCCGCATGCCACTCGCATGAGCATGAAACCGATGAACATACCGGCCATGACGAGCCCAAAATACAATTTACGGAATACAATCATGACTTCGAGGTATTTGCAGAAGCCGATCCTTTTGTGGTAGGCGATACGGGCAATATACTCTCGCATTTTTCCATTTTGCCCGATTTCAAGGCAGTAGAAACCGGAGAAATAAGCGTAGAGTTGGAAGTGAACGGAAGCAAAATTTCGCAAACACTGAAAGCCCCTACACGCAAGGGAATTTATAGTTTCGATATATGCCCGGCCACCGCAGGAAATGGTACACTTACTTTTCTGATAAACACCCCAAAAGGTGTAAGTAAACTTCTAGTAAAAAACATAACGGTGTACAAGGAAATTGAAGAAGCACACCAAGCTGCCGCCAGCATTCAGATTTCAAAAACCAATACCATAGTTTTTACAAAAGAGCAATCGTGGAAAATTGATTTTGCCACTGATTTTCCCATTGCACAGCCATTTGGGCAAATCATAAAAACTTCGGCGCAAATACAATCGGCGCAAGGAGATGAAAACCTGGTGACGGCAAAAACCAATGGTATAGTGATTTACGCAAATACCAACCTTTTTGAAGGGAAAAATGTAACGGCAGGACAATCGCTCATCACCATTTCCGCAAGCGGACTAGCCGACAACAATATGGCAGTCAGGCTTGCCGAGGCGCAGAATAATTATGAAAATGCCAAAGCTGATTACGATCGCCACAAAGAACTGATAAAAGACAAAATCATTTCCGAAAAAGAATTGCTTAGCGCCAAAAATCTTTACGAAAATGCAAAACTTGTGTACGAAAACCTCTCTCAGAACTTCAATGCAGGAGGCCAGTCTGTGCTCTGCCCCATGAATGGTTTTGTAAAGCAATTTTTCGTAAAAAACGGGGAATATGTAGAGGCAGGGCGACCATTGTTTTTAGTTTCACAAAACAAAACTTTGCTACTGAAAGCCGAAGTACAGCAAAAATATGCTTCGTTGCTTGCAACCATAGTATCGGCCAACATAGCGGTTCCCGAAGAAGGAAAAACCTACTCGTTTGAACAATTGAACGGAAAAATTCTTTCGTTCGGCAAATCTGTTTCATCCGACAACTACCTGCTGCCCGTTACATTGCAAATAGACAATGTGGGGAACTTTGTTTCAGGAGCTTTTGTGAATGTATACCTGAAAACTCTGGCAGGAAACCAGGTGATTACAGTACCCAACGAAGCCGTACTGGAAGAACAGGGATTGTTTTTTGTGCTGGTACAAATAACACCGGAATTGTTTGAGAAAAGAGAAGTTGAACCGGGTACAACCGATGGCTTGAGAATTGAAATCAGAAAAGGCATTTCGGCCGGCGATCGCATAGTAACCCGTGGCGCCATGATGGTGAAACTGGCACAAGCTGCAGGTGGTCTGGATGCTCACTCAGGACATGTGCACTAACCCGGTTCAGTTTTTAACAAAAAATCAGGGAAATATGCACTTTATTTTTTTACATCTCATATTTTCCACAAACATGTATCTATCTTATGATCAATAATATAATAAAATTTTCACTCCTCAACAAATACCTCATCATAGTCTGTTCGGTGGTGCTGCTCATATATGGCACTCAAACGGCTATGGAAATGGATGTGGATGTATTTCCCGACCTTACAGCCCCTACGGTGGTAGTTATGACCGATGCGCATGGAATGGCCTCGGAAGAGGTAGAGCGACTGGTCACTTTCCCCATAGAAGCCGCCATGAATGGTGCCACAGATGTGCGCCGTGTACGTTCGGCTTCTTCGCAGGGATATTCTTTTGTGTGGGTAGAATTCGATTGGGAAACTGATATTTATAAAGCCCGCCAGATAGTGAGCGAAAAACTGATAAGCGTGGGTTCGCAAATGCCCCTCGGGATATCGCAACCCGAACTTGCTCCACAGTCCAGCGTGATGGGCGAAATATTCTTCATTGGCATGCAAGCCGATAGCACCAATCTGATGGACTTGCGCACCATAGCCGAGTGGAACGTAAAACCGCTCATCCTGGCCACAGGCGGTGTATCGCAGGTAACCATCATAGGTGGCGACTACAAACAATATCAGGTGTTGGCCGATCCTTTGAAAATGAAATTTTACAAGGTAAGCATGGAAGAACTGATGCAGACTTGCCGCCATATTAGCCAGAACTCATCGGGTGGCGTACTCCGACAATACGGCAACGAGTATGTAGTGCGCGGAATAGCCCGCAGTTCCAATCTGGATGAATTGGCCAATACTTATATAAAATCGGTAAATGGAAAGCCTGTAAAAATGAGCGATGTGGCCGAAGTGAAAATAGGAAGTGGCGTGAAAATGGGTTATGCGTCTGAAAATGCGAGCCCCGCCATTATCATTTCCATCTCCAAACAGCCCAATGCAAATACGCTTGAGGTAACCCGCCATATAGAAGAAAATCTGGCGACACTCACCAAAACGTTGCCCGCAGATGTGAGGCTCGATACCAAAATTTTCAGGCAGGCCGATTTCATAGAAACATCGGTAAGCAACGTGCAGCAAGCACTCATAGAAGGGGGTATTTTTGTCATTATCGTTTTGTTTTTGTTTCTCGGCAGTTTCCGCACTACCATCATATCGCTGCTGGCTATTCCGCTATCGCTGTTGGGTGCCATCATAGTACTGAAACTATTGAATCTGAACATAAATACCATGAGCCTGGGGGGGATGGCCATAGCCATAGGCTCGCTCGTAGACGATGCCATCATAGATGTGGAAAACGTATATAAACGTCTGCGGCTAAACAGAATGAAACCCGAAAACGAAAGGGCAGATTCTTTTACGGTAGTATTTGAAGCATCGAAAGAAATACGCGCGTCCATTTTCAATGCTACCCTCATCATCATAGTAGCGTTCCTGCCCCTTTTCTTTTTAACGGGTATGGAAGGAAAAATGCTGAAACCACTAGGCATATCGTTTATAGTTTCGCTTGCAGTTTCGTTGCTGGTGGCTATGAGCCTCACGCCGCTGCTTTCTAAAATGCTGCTTTCCGGCGAGAAATACCTTGCCAAAAACGAGGAAGAAAAATGGCTTGTGCGCAAACTCATTTCGGGCTACGAAAAATCGCTGCATTGGGCTTTTGGTCACAAAAAAAGCATTCTGGCAAGCACTTTCATATTGTTCATTTTCTCTTTGATTATTTTCAGCACTTTCGGACGAACTTTCCTGCCGGAATTCAACGAAGGCGCACTCACCCTTTCGGTAATAACCAAACCGGGAACTTCGCTCGAAGAAGCCAACAAACTGGGAAATCTGGTGGAGCAGGAGTTGCTCGAGATTCAGGAAGTAACCAGTACCGCCCGACGCACCGGACGAGGCGAGCTGGATGAGCATTCGCAGGCTACCAACAGTGCAGAGATAGATGTAAACTTTGTACTGGACGAACGCAGCCGCGAAGTATTTCTGGAAAACGTGCGGGACAGATTGTCGCGCATACCGGGCATAGCCTTCACAGTAGGTCAGCCACTGGGGCACCGCATAGACCATATGCTCTCGGGTACACGTGCCAATATTGCCATCAAACTTTTTGGTACCGACCTCAACAAAATGTTTACCCTGGGAAATGAAATAAAAAGCCAGATAGTAGACATAGAAGGACTGGTAGATGTGAACGTAGACCAGCAAATAGAAGTACCTCAGATTCAGATAAGAGCCAACCGAGATATGCTGGCTCAATACGGAATAAGCATTCAGCAATTCAACGACTATGTAAGTACTGCTTTCGGGGGCGAAAAACTGGCCGATATATACGAAGGACAGAAAAGTTTTGAACTGGTGTTGCGCCTCAATAGCGACTATACCGAAACACTAGAGGGCATAAAGTCTGCCTTGATAGATACGTATGACGGAAAAAAAGTTCCGCTGGAACAAGTGGCCGACATCGTATCGGTAGCAGGGCCTAGCTCCATAAGCCGCGAAAATGTGCAACGCAAAATTGTAATATCGGCAAATGTGGCTGGCAGAGATTTGCACAGCATAGTGAACGATATAAAAACAGCCATAGACGGGAAAGTGCAATTGCCCGAAGGATATAGAGTAGAATACGGCGGGCAGTTTGAAAGTGAAGCAAAAGCATCGCAAACCTTGCTTATAGCGTCCTTGGTATCCTTGTTGGTTATTTTCCTGATTCTTTTTCAGGAATTCAGAAATTTCAAACTGGCAGGCATCATTTTACTCAATTTGCCTCTGGCGCTTATCGGTGGCGTTTTTGCCATTTACGTTTCATCCGGAATGTTGAGCATTCCGGCAATCATAGGTTTTATCACATTATTTGGCATAGCCACCCGCAACGGAATATTGCTTGTATCGCACTATCAACAGCTTCAGGAGGCCGGTATGAGTCATGAAAGCACCATCATTGGGGGATCGTCCAACCGACTGGTTCCCATCCTCATGACTGCGCTTACTGCTGCATTGGCGCTCATTCCGCTGGCTGTGCGTGGCGATTTGCCCGGAAATGAAATACAAAGCCCCATGGCCAAAGTCATTCTGGGTGGGCTGCTTACCTCTACCCTGCTCAATATCTACATTGTGCCCATGGTTTATTCCATTTTACACAAAAGAAATATTATAAACTCCCATTGATATGTTACGTTTTGCTATTAAAGTGCTAATCACTTCATTGGCTTACTGGCTGTATGTGGTAGCACTCAAGCATTACAACATCGAATTCTGATTTTCCGTAAAAAATAATTTTCATGCATAAAATACTTATTTTCAATATATTCATACTGTTCACACTTGGCTCGTATGCCCAGCATCAGCAA
Organism: Bacteroidota bacterium; assembly: GCA_020048155.1. Classification (GTDB taxonomy): domain Bacteria; phylum Bacteroidota; class Bacteroidia; order Bacteroidales; family DYOH01; genus JAIFMY01. Next base: position 9,826 of record JAIFMY010000122.1, on the reverse strand, counting down.
GACAGTGTGATACAACAAGTGTTACAGAACAACCGCATGCTGCAGGCTCTCACCCAAAGTACGCAGGCCGATAAGCAAGCCAACAAATCGGGTATATTTTTGCAAAATCCGGAAGCCGGTTTCAATTACCTCTGGGGAAGCCCTGAAGGGCTAGGCAATCGCATAGACTGGCACGTGACTCAAAGCATAGAATTCCCTACCAGCTACGTATTTAAGCACAAAATGGCAACTGCTAAAAACACACTGGCCGATGCGATGCTGAAATCTGAGGAAAAAAATCTGGTGTACGAAACCAAATTGCTTTGCATACAACTCACTTACCTGAATGCCCGCCAGACCGAGCTGAATAAACAATGGGTCAATGCGCAGAAAATAGTACAATCTTACAAAACCAAGTACGATATAGGCGAAGCCAATATTCTGGAATACAACAAAGCTGAGCTGAATCTGCTGGATGCGCAGCAGGAAATGAGCCTGAACGAAATAGAACGCAATGCAGCCCTCAGCCGACTGGCCACGCTGAACGCGGGAAACCCATTGGTGTATACCGATAGTACTTTTGGCGTAGCTAACATTCCTGCCGATTTTGAGCTTTGGTATTCTGAAATGGCCCCACAAAACCCGGAGATAAACGAGTGGAAAAACGAGACGCAGTTAAGCACGCTGGAGCACAAACTGGCCATAGCCCAAACCCTGCCTGCCCTGGAAGTGGGCTATATGAGCGAAAAAACCGATGTGGATCAATTCAGCGGCTTGTCTGTGGGTATCAGCATTCCGGTGTGGCAAAATGTGCGTAAAATAAAATCGGCTGGCATGAAAAAAGATGCGGTACAAATGCTAGAAAACGAGAAAACGATTGCTTTGCACGCCGAAGCATACTCCCTTTACCAAAAAGCCTACACCCTGAACCGGATTGTAAACGACTACCGCCAGAAAATGAGCAGCATAAACAGCACCGAACTACTGCTCAAAACCCTCGAAAGGGGAGAAATAAGCCTCATTCAGTACATCACCGAAATATCGTTTTACAACGAAGTGCGCAACAAACAACTGCTACTTGAAAAAGAACTGCACGAAACCCTGGCGGAACTAGGCAGATATTGAAAAATAAAATGAAGCCCGCATTTTGAGGAAATTTGCGGGCTTTGTATTTTTTTAAACCTTCTTTATCTAAATAACTATGATTCAAATACATACATAGATATACATTATATAACAGCATTTTATCTTTCTCCAGGGGAAAAATAATCAAGTATCATCTTGTAATTAGGTTACTCGTTGTAATAACTATTAGGTTACTACATCGTCTCGTTAGGTATCGCAAAATGAGCGCATTTTGGCTGCTAATGAAGCTGTTGATATTTTTAAAAATCTTTTAATTCTTTTTGAATAAATTGTTTCAGTTCTTCTTTTGAAGGTAATGCAAATTGATATTTCGAAACAAAAAGTTGTTTATCGGTTACTGCATATTCAACCAATGTTTCGCCTTTATCTGTGCATAATAACAAGCCGATAGGTTCATTGTCGTCCTGCTGCATTTCATTTTTCCGGTAATAGTTCAAATACACAGTCATTTGTGCTGCATCGGCATATTCGAATTTTCTGCTTTTCAATTCTATCAACACATTGCATTTTAGTATTTTGTGATAAAAAACCAAATCGACATAGTAATGTTTATTATCTATAGTAATGCGTTTCTGCCTTGACTCAAAACAAAAACCTTTGCCAAGCTCTAATAAAAATGATTGTAAATGATTCAGTAGAGCAACTTCCAAATCGCTTTCAGTAAAAATTTCTTGTTGTTTCAAACCAAGAAATTCAAATACATACGGATCTTTGATTATGTCATCCGGCACAAATTCAATGGTGTTTGTATTGGCAAGTTCTATTAATTTATCTTTATTTTTCGATAACCCGGTGCGTTCAAACAGTAGACTCCCGATTTGACGCTCCAATTCCCGTACACTCCAATTGCCTTTTATACATTCAATTTCGTAAAAAACTCGCTTTAGGTTATTGTCTATTTTACAAAGTTCTTCAAAATGGGAATACGATATGCGTTTTAATAATATTTCAATATCAGCACCCTTTATTTCTAAGTTCTCGGTTTTATTTTCATTTTTGATTTGGGAATTGTAATTATTGATATTAAGCTTAGTTTCAAATTCGGAGGTCGCTGACCTCCAAATTGAATATTTCTCAAATTCGGAGGTCAGTGTCCTCCGAATTTGGGGATAAGTATGATAAAATCTGCGGTAATTTCTTAATTCCCTCAAAGATACTGCTTTAAGTTTTTGCTCTTGCAATTCTTTTGATAAACCTTGTAACAAGCCTTTACCATATTCTGCCCTGTCTTCGCCGTGTTGTTCAAATTCTACAATATAAAAGCCGAACAACCAATTCCGGATTGTTACTGACAAATTAATAGCATGAAAAGCAACTTGTTTCAGTTCCCTATCGGTTTGAGCGAAGGTATATACGAGCTTGGTAAAGTTCATTGCTCTAAAATTTATAAATGACAACTAAATTATTAATATTAATGTATTTATTGACATATTAAAGTCACTGCAAGATACATCAAAAATCTCTGAATCTCGCTGTGAGTGGGTTGTTCATCATTACTTTTCCTCTATTTTTTGTATCTAAGTTGCGGATTGCTGGGGGATAGTGTTGAAGTGTGCGCAACAAACAACTGCTTCTGGAAAAAGAACTGCACGAAACCCTAGCTGAACTTAGCAGATACTGAAAAAATAATAAAGCCCGCATTTTGAGGAAATTTGCGGGCTTTGGTATTATATGCGCTTTACAGCGTGTATAAATCTAATCATACGCAAAGAAGTTAACAATTTGTTTATTCTCGTAGTTTACGCATTAGTGAGTTAGCAGCTAAGCGTATTGCCAGTTTTTCAGTATAAACCAATTGAAAGGGTTATTCAAACGTCAAAATACCTGAAGCCCCTTCCATTGCTTAAAAACGCTACTGTATACTGGGTATTTTATATTAAATTCACTTTAAATAACCGTTAACTATTGATTTACCGCTAAGTACCTTGCCTGGTGTTAAAATTAATGGTGGATATTCCCAATTTGAACGACCATTAGGATTAATATCAACTCCATCGATTAAAAAATTATATGTATTCGAAACTGCATATAATACAAATATTTTATTTGCAGGTACAGTATAGTTACCTTTTCTCAAATCAATAGTGATTGCTGTTACTGATGCATCAACCTGAAAGCCTGAAATAAAACCAACATCTTCAATTCCAGTAATAGTTTGATTTGGGCCAGCAATCATTAAGGGTGGATACTCTAAATTAAATGTATCGCTATCAATTTTTAAACCACGCTGTGCAGCTTGGATATATAAATTTTTGCCAGCTGGAACTGTATAACTTTTGCTTTTATTTATTGCTTGTGTAATATTAATCTGGCTATTAAAACCATCTGGATAGTTTAAATTAAAACCACTTGGGGCATTCGCAGCATATAAAGCAAAAGGTACAGAAAGCAATTGTGTTGTACCCATATCTTTATATGAATTGCCTCCATTCTCATCCATTTCAATTTTTAGAAAGTATTGACCTTTCGCCCAATCAATTGAACTAAAATTATCAGATGACGTCCCCTTACCTATTTCGAGAATAATCAAGCCAAATTGGTTAGTAGTTACTGAATGAGATTCAGTGTAAGCAGATGAACCTGAAATATTGCCCATAATAATAGAAATCCTAATACTAACTTGCTTAGATGCTAGAATATTACCATTGTTATCACGAGCTACAGCTTGATAATTGAATGATTGCGGTACTTGTGCAAAAGTACCAAGAAAAGATAAAAATAATCCAATAGTAAAAAATGTCCATTTCATATTGTTAAAATATTATTGTTTGATAATTTTAAACGTTTCAGAATCTATTTTAAGCAAATACAAATCCGCGTTTAGTTTACTCAAATCGATTTGAGTTTCTTGTTTAAATTTGCTCCTATATATAAGTTTTCCATTAGTGTCATACAGTTCAATGACTCTTTCAGATTGAATCTTAGAATAGATATTTAATAAATTATTCGTTGGATTTGGATAAAACGTAATTCCATTATCCGAATAAACTGATTCAACAGATGAAATAACTTTGTAATCTGACTGTTGAAACCCTTGTGTCAAGATTTTGTTGCTTGAATTAAGCGTATTGTTTGCGATCTGACCAACAGTCCAACATAAAGATGCACTGTTATTCCCAGAAGATGAGATTACTTGAGGACTTAGAGTTTGTCCAAATAAAACTCCAGACATAAATAGCATTGAAATAAAATAAATCAACTTTAACTTCATAACTAAAATTATTTTAATGTACAATTTTTATCTTGATTACAATGAGAAGCTAAACACTCTAACGTTCATCTGCTAAACTACTTCCCAATTTTTAACGACCCACAATATGCTTGAGCAATACTTAGAGTGGCGCACATGCATTCGCTTGTCAATTTACCATCTGTTTGTCATTTTTAACATTTTAACTTATCAAATAATATATCCGGATGGTTCACTAAGTATCTGAACATTGCCGAAAATTCAATTGAACTATCTTTAATTTGTCGCCTAATTGAACTTAAAAGTTTTTTCCGTTCGTCGTTAAAACGATTTAGGTCTTTATGTTTTTTAAAAGATATTTTTATTTTTTTAAGTTCAATATTAAATTTTTCGTTTAATGCTTTGATCCTTAGATGTATTAAAGATTCTTCATTCAGTTTGCAACAACCAATAGTGTAATGCATACCTAAATCTTTGGAATGTATGGTTGCATCTGTTTTAAAAATCAAATTTTCAGTGAAAAAATCCTGCAATTTATTTTTCGGGTTGACCAATAAAGGTTCTTCAATTGCATCTAATAGATGAGGATTCATGCCGCTTTTGGTAACATAGTAAATAGGTTTTCCAATAGCAAATTTATCTTTTTTGTGATTATTACACTTTTGGCAACTTATCAAAATATTGTCCAGATTGTATTCCAACCAGGGATAAATACTTTTAGGACGATAATGTTCATCTACACCATTGTTTCCGATATATTGCTCACAATAAGAACAATAGTACTGCTTTTGTTCCGAACTTTTATTTAATGCTCTCATTTTGCATCCTCCTCAACATCTTCGTTTTCCCAATTTTCTAACATTTTATTTATTTCTTCCAAAAATTCCGATTCGTCTATGTATGGTTCATTTTTGGGTCGTTCTCTCATTACCTGATAGATTTTTTGAATAATGTAGTTTGCATCGCTTATATCGTAATCTTTAATTGATTCTGTTGTAAAATCGTCAATAAGCCACAATGGTGAGGTTATCAAACTATTAGCCGTTAAACTTAAGTTTTCGTATGGTTTAGTAATTTCTGTAAACGTGTAAGGTTTTTCAGTATTTTTATTTTTGAATAATTTATATAAAACAGCATCTTTTGAAGCCCCTAATGTAACAATTGGAGAATGTGTGGTTAAAATCCATTGTATTTTGGGAAATACAGTTCTTAATTTTTTTACAACGTTTTTTGCAAATCTAGGATGCAAGAGCAAATCAATTTCGTCAACTAATACCACACCGGTAAAATCCTTAATATTTGTAACTTCCGGTTGGTCCTCAATTAATCGGTTCAACAAATCGGACAACAAAGAAAGGATTGTTTGATAACCATCGGATAATTCGGAAAATTCTAATTTTATATCTTTTTCGTAAAACTTAACATTTTTCCCACTTACTTCAATTCTAATTGTTTGAATATCATCATTATTATCTACAAAGTTTATTAAATCTTCTAAATATTTTATTGCATCTTTGACGCTAAATGACATTTTTTTTGAATTTTCATTTTTTGGAGCATAGTAATCCGCAGATATTCCAATTAACCAAAATACCGGGTCAATTAGTTGATAATCACCAAATAAAGTCCAATACCCTTTGTTATCTTTATAGGTACCACCCGGTATACGACTTACGCCATATGCAAAAGCATTGGTTTTTATTCTTGGTTCATCTTCTTTAGGATTTGGAAAACTAAAATTGTAAGATTCATTATTGTCGTAACCAATCGAAACAAATAAACGAGGTCGGGCAAATGTATCTAACTCACTTTCTTCATTCTCATTGTTTATATAATTATCATTTGTTTGAAGCCATTTAACAACATTACCATCTGTGAATGCTTGTCGTAAACCTGCTATAATTGCCTGTAAAAGAATTGTTTTACCTGCAGCATTTTCGCCTACAATGTATATTTCTCTTTTATCGCCCAAGTTTTCAATCACTAATTTATCAATCGAAAAATAATTTTCTATCTCAATTCGCTCTATATAAGCATCTTTTAAACTTGATTCTACTTTTTTCTTTTGAAAATCGTCTTGTAATATTTCTTCATTTGCAGTTTTATTCTCGTATTTATTCTTCTTTTGAACATCATTTGCTTGGTGATTATTTTCATTCCAAAAAACACGCTGAGTTTTCCAATTCATTTTGCCTGTTGTGTATTGCTTTATGGAATTTTCAAGCAATTGTACCGAACTGTAAAACTCTTCATCACTAATTACAGGATGTAAAATTGTTACATTACGTTTGTTACTTATAATACTTGGCGGGTTCCTCAAATTAGAACTTTCAATAACATCTTTCCCTAATACAAATGTTTCTTCTATTTCGAATATTCGCAAAATACCTATGTAATACGCTCCACTTCGAGATTCTTGAAAACGCGTAAAGGGTGCAATCGGCTCCCAAATATCAAACAAACCGTTATTACAAATAATTTCCCACAATTCTTTATGATTATCAACAGTATAAGTATCTATCAAATCGGCAATATATTTCAACGGTGGTAAATTTACCGGTGTATTCAAATTCAAACCAATTTGACTTAGTTCAAATCGTGTTTGCGAACGATTATAACTTATGAGAGCAGGAAATTGAGGTACTCTGGTGAAACAATACATTATTTGATGTATTATTTTTTCGTTTTTAGGAAATCCTGAAATTAATGCTTTTGCATTAGGCCAATCAAGGCGAAAGGTATTCTGTGCTAATTGAGTCATGTTAATTCATTAATTTTTAAATCTATAGCCCTGGTTTTGCCTTTGCCCCCCCATAGCCCTATGTACAAATATACAAAAAATCGGAATAGCTAAGTACCGCGTGTCAGATTTTTTTTGGGTTTGTGGGCAATGAAGATGGGGGGAAGTAGGGTTTGAGGTACTTTATTTGGGAGGGTGGTATCGGCAATGGTTTTTTTGTGTATCTTTGTTGCTCGAATTTTGAAGGAAAAGGGTTAATAGTTATCAGCTCGCATTCTTTTTATAAAATTCTGACAAAGAATGCTTTAATTGTATAGTATATTGTTTGGTACCCGCTACCTTCTTTACATAATCAGCAAAAGATAGCATTTATTTGGAAAGCTATTTTACAAAATTCCAAATCATTATATTAATTCATTTGCATATATGCAATTTCAATCACTGGGCATTATAGAGCCCATACTCAAAGCTTTAGCCGAAGAAGGATACTCCACGCCAACACCCATACAAGAACAATGCATCCCCATTGTACTGCAAGGAACCGACCTGATGGGCTGTGCACAAACCGGCACCGGAAAAACTGCTGCGTTTGCCATTCCCATTCTTCAACTTCTTGGCGATGTACCCGCCAATATCAAAAAACGTAAAATTAGAAGCCTCATACTTACTCCCACCCGCGAACTTGCCATACAAATAGGCGAGAGTTTTGAGGCATATGGCCGCCATACCCAGATAAAACATACCGTTGTATTTGGTGGTGTGAGCCAGCAAAGCCAAACCAATGCCCTCCAAAGGGGTGTAGATGTGCTTATAGCTACTCCGGGCAGATTGCTCGATTTGATTGGACAAGAATTTATATCGCTCAGCCATATCGAGATTTTTGTGCTCGATGAGGCAGACCGTATGCTGGACATGGGTTTCATACACGACATAAAACGTATATTGCCCATGCTGCCTACCCGCAGGCAATCGCTTTTCTTTTCGGCTACCATGCCTGCTGAAATTGTGAAACTTGCGAGTTCTATTCTTCACAATCCCAAGAATGTGGCGGTAACCCCTCCATCGTCTACCGTAGATATCATACAGCAATCGGTATATTTTGTAGACAAGGTAAATAAAATGAACCTGTTGGTTGATATCCTGAAAGATCCGAAAATAAAAACGGCTCTTGTATTTACCCGCACCAAACATGGTGCCGATAAGGTGGTGAAAATACTTCACAAATTTAATATCAGCGCCGAAGCCATACATGGCAACAAAGCACAGAATGCACGCCAACGCGCCCTGAGCAATTTCAAAGCGCAGACGACCCGCATACTGGTGGCTACCGATATAGCTGCCCGTGGTATAGATGTGGACAACCTGGAATATGTGATAAATTTTGAACTACCCAACATACCCGAAACCTACGTTCACCGCATTGGCCGCACAGGTCGCGCCGGAGCCGAAGGTACCGCCATTGCTTTTTGCGATGCTGAAGAAAGGGCATATCTGCGCGATATTGAGAAACTCATTAAAAAGCAGATAGAAGTAGTAGAAGACCATGCCTACCCCATGGAAGGTATGAGATACGATAAACCAAAGGTGCAGGACCAGAATAACCATATGCCGCATGCAAATAAACTGCAAGCCAAACCAAACCATCTGGTGCGTAAAAAAAGTTATTTCAACAGAAGTAAATAAAAGCGAAGCTTTCTGAGGAAGTTGTGTTTTCATGAAAATAAAATTGCCACGGAATCAACCTAATCAGTTGCATCCGTGGCTTTTATTTTATATTACTATTTTGGAATCAATGTCGCTTAGTTTAGCAATACGCAGTCGTTTCGACAGGCTCAACGACCGAATATAGCAAATATCAGAATGAACGGACGCTGAGCTTGTCGAAGCGTGACCTCCCCAACTAAACGACATTGATTCTGGGAAAATGAATCAGTACAAAGGGGTTTCGGTAATCATGTTGCGTGGCAGGTTGTATGGGTTGCTGCGCTTGAACTCAGAGCGGCGGTTGCGTTGCACTACCGGGTGGTTTTCGAGCGATTTTCCTTTTTCGCTTTCACGCATCATTTCTATGAGTATCTGGTCAACTTCTTCGTACGATCCGGCTTTTATCTGGTCGAGGTCGGAATTGGTTATACCCAGGCCATCGGTAGGCACAGCATTCACGCATGATAGTAAAGCAGCTGCGGCATCGGTATCGGCCATTTGAGAGGCCATATAGCGCGCCATTTCATACACTTCGGTTTTCCACAAATTCTGAATCATGCCATAGTCGCCTACATCGCCATGCAGGGTCCAGAAGCCCAGAAGTAGCTCGGTATAATTGTCGGTACTTAGTACCATGCCCTTATGTTTGGCAGCCAAATCGTATAGGTACACCATGCGGGTACGGGCTTTTATGTTTCCCATGCGTATTTTGAAATCGAAACTCTGGCGGTCTTCGCTGTCCCACTCCTCTACTGCAAAAGCAGCCAGAAGCTCAAATCCATGCGAAAGGTTTACATCTTCAAAATCGGTACAAAAGAATCGGCCCATCTGGCGGGCACGCTCTATTTCATCCGGTTTGTTGGTAAGAATGGTGATGCTGCGGCCTATGAGCGGTATGCCCAGTTCTTCGCACACAGGTTTGGCAAGTGCAGCCGTAAGGGCACTGTCTATGCCACCCGACATACCCACCACGAGCGATTTCAGTCCCGATTGCATTACGTAATGCTTCAGTTCACGTCTTATGTTTTCTACAGCGTTTTTATAATTTGTAATCATGCAACTATGGT
>JAIFMY010000121.1 GCA_020048155.1 Bacteroidota bacterium | reverse complement strand
ATATATTTGATACCCTATTTGCCAGCAGCAACCCCAATACTACCCCCGACAATAAAAAAATAATTGTACGGATATCCCTCGAAGAATTTGACAAACGTTTTGATTGAATATAATAAACACAAATCCATGTTTTCGAACTTAACCCCTGTTGTAAAAAACCTGCTACTGCTCAACGTGATCATGTACGTACTGAGTCTGATTGCATATCTGACGGCACAAATAAACCTCACCGATTATCTGGGATTGCATTATTTCGAATCGCCCAATTTTAGACCATACCAGTATGTATCGCATATGTTTATGCATGCATTCATAGGCCCCGATGGAGGCATCGTATTTTTTCATATCCTGTTCAATATGCTTGCCTTGTTCATGTTTGGCCGTTCGCTGGAAATGGTATGGGGCCCACGCAGGTTTTTCATATACTATGTAGTTACAGGTTTGGGCGCAGCATTTCTGCATACCTTTGTAAATTGGCTCGAAATACGCCAGATACAAATGGACCTGGCCACTCTGCACAACAATATGAACCCGGAGACCTTTCAGCTTTTCATAAACCACCACTTTCCGCAATACAGCAAGGGCCTAATGGAATTTATCATGCGCTGGTCAGACGATCCGGCATCTGCAGAGGCCATAAGCGTGGCACGCTCCTATGCAGAGGAAATGTACGATGTAAAAGTAAACATCCCCACAGTGGGTGCTTCTGGCGCTGTGTTTGGCGTATTGCTGGCATTTGGTATGATTTTCCCCAATACCCAGCTTATGTTGCTCATACCCCCCATGCCCATAAAGGCGAAGTACATGGTGATCATATACGGCGCTATTGAATTATATCTGGGTGTATCTGCAAGCCCCGACGACAATGTGGCACACTTTGCCCACCTGGGAGGTATGATATTTGGATTTATACTCATAAAATACTGGAACAAATCCATCACCCGATACAACTAAATACAGTACCCGGAATATGAATATCTGGCAAGACATAAAAAAAGCATATAAAGACGGGGGAATCATTACCCGCCTCATTTTTATAAATGTGAGCATTTTTCTGCTGGTGCAGATAATAGATATCATACTCATGCTATCGTCAGACGGTCTGCCGCTAAGTGTGGTAGACTATCTGGCAGTACCGGCCTCGTTCTCTGAGCTACTGGTTCGCCCATGGAGCATCATTACGTATATGTTTCTGCACAAAGATGTGATGCACATCTTGTTCAATATGCTTATGCTTTATTGGTTCGGGCAATTGTTCAACTACTTTCTGGGAGCACACCGGATGCTGGCAGTATACATATACGGCGGTATTGCGGGTGCGCTCATGTATATGATAGTTTTCAACCTCATACCACCCCTCACACAGGAGGTTGGTTACTCTCAGGCATTGGGAGCATCGGCATCCATCATGGCCATAGTGATTGCCGCCGCGCTATTTCAGCCGGAGTATAAGGTAAGTTTGCTGTTTGTAGGACAAGTAAAACTGGCCTACGTAGCCCTGTTTGTGGTGGGTTTAGATGTACTCATGCTTTTTCAGAGTACCAATACCGGCGGGCACTTAGCACACTTGGGTGGCGCACTGTATGGCTACATGTTTGTACAGGCATACAAGAACAAGAAAGACCATTCAGTATGGTTCAACAAGTATTTTGCAAAACTCACAGCCCTTTTCAAACCCAAACCCAAAATAAGGGTGACCTACACACGCAATGCCCCCCCCCGAAACGATATGGAGTACAACCAAATGAAAAAGGAAAAGCAACAGAAACTGGATGCCATATTGGATAAAATATCGAAATCGGGTTACGAAAGCCTGAGCAAAGAAGAAAAAGATTTCTTGTTTAAAGCCAGCAAAGAGTAAACCACCATTTAGTCCCACCACTTGCGCAAAATAAGACCAATATGGTTGAAGCTAATTAGCCTCACAATGGCTTCCGGATTGTTCATAAGCTTTCTGGCAAGGTATATTGCTGGTAAATATATTTCTGGTAGTGGTGTCTGTATTGTTTGGGCGACATAGTTTCAGGTACCCACTGGCAGCCATCATATTATCTACTGCATATCCGGCAGCCTTGCCACACTGGCCAGATGCACCCACTGTGCGCGAAGCTCCCGCAAAGGGAATGGTAGTATTGTCATACAATGTGCGGTTGTTCGATTTATACAACTGGAATCCTGAACGGAATACTACCCGTGAGATTTTGCAATTTCTTACCCAAAAACGGTTCGATATAGTATGCCTGCAAGAGTTCTACTCTAACCCAGCCAAACGTTTCGACCCCATCGACAGCCTGCGTATGAAAGGGAATTTTCAGTACATATACGCCAGCTACGCCAAAGGAAAAACCCGGCAGCTTAACAACGGACTGGCCATACTCAGCAAATACAACATAGTGAACAGCGGTTCGGTTAAGTTCGACAACACCTACAACTTTTTCATATATACCGATCTGGTAGTAAACCACGATACGGTGCGCGTGTACAATGCCCATTTCGAATCGATACACCTCTCTTACACCGAATACCAGATACTAGCCAACCTTTACGAAGGCGAGAAATCGCAGAATGAGCAAATGCTGGAACTGCTGCACAAAATACGCACAGCATTTCGCAAAAGGGTATTTCAGGTAAATGAGCTACAAAAACATGCCGATACTTGTCACCACCCGGTCATACTGTGTACCGACCTCAACGACACTCCCATGTCATACGCATACAACAAACTACGCAGCCACTACGCCGATGCGTGGCTCGAACGGGGCAGCGGACTGGGCTCTACGTACAACAGCATCATCCCCTTTTTGCGCATAGACTATATCATGCATAGCCCACACATAAAGCTCCAAAACTTTGAAGTATTAGACTTTGCTGCTACCGACCACTACCCCATTCAGGCTACTTTCCAGACAAACTAAATAAAGATTGCATTTTTATTAAAAATACTTACAATTAAGTTTGTTTTGTTGAAATTTTTTCTATCTTTGCAACGCTTTTCACAAAGGTGTTAAGAATTGGATTGCGGGGTGGAGCAGTTGGTAGCTCGTTGGGCTCATAACCCAAAGGTCGTATGTTCGAGTCATGCCCCCGCTACTATAAAACTAAAAAGCTGATGGTTTCCATCGGCTTTTTTTGTTATGTACCACTCTATCAGGTGAGTGGTGAGTGGTGAGTTATTTATAAAAAAAAATCGTGCATTCGTGGCAAACATTTATTTCGGATTTCGGATGTGCGATTTCGGCAGTTTCCAACCATATTTAGCGGAATATCATTCAGCTTTGCATTTATTACTTGCTATATTATTCATTCTCAACTCATAATTCATAACTCACAACTATCCATTATCCATTATCCATTTTCCTTTTCCATTTTCCATTTTCCATTTTCCATTTTCCATTTTCCATTATCCATTATCAATTATTTCGTATATTTGTATATGTAAGAGGTGTTGCAACTGAAACTGAGGGGGTCTAAACAGCCGCTGTATCACAAAGAATGCGATGCCTCTTATTTTATTACTGGTGCCCTTCGTCCGCTTCCATTTGGTTTACTATTTCCATGGTGCGGACTGATACGGTGGTAACACGCTTTATGAGGTCTATTACCTGATCTTTGTAATCGGCAAAGCGGTAGGTATTGAATTTCTCTCGTATGGTGGGGTCGGTGGGTGTTTTTTCTTTGTACTGGTCGAGTATCCAATCTATGGCACTGCGGTTACCCAGTTTGTAATCAAAAGCTATATCTGGAATACCAGTAATGCTGGTTACCTCGTCGAGTATTATTTCATTGGTTTCTTTGTCTCTGCGCAATTTGGCTTTGGGTACATAGTCGTCTTTCTTTCCCTTTAGCTCTTCGTTTACAATTTTTACCGCAAATGGTTCTACGGTTTCGTAGCCTATATGCAAATCCATGAGCTCTTTGCCCCAGGCTACCCATTTGTAGAAATCGGTGTAGAAAGGCAAGCGTGGGAACTCACGTTTCAGGTTCAATTCGTATTTACGGCGGTAGGCGGGGTTGTGCAATACGCCGTATGTATAGTGGAATATATCTTCTTTGCTTATTTTCTCATTCCCATAATGCACTCTGAATTGTTCCAATCCCCAATCGGTGATATTGTCAATGCGGTTGCCGCTTTGGTCGTAGCGGTAAAGGGGGAGACATTGACTATCGCCCGTAAAATGCAAATCGACAATATTCTCTGAAGCTAGTAAATGGAATGATTTAGTATTACCAATAGCATTAAAGGCTATATAAAAATTATCATCTTTATGAATATCGAACCATTGATAAGTCATCCCGTTAAAATGCTTATCAAAATAAAAGAATTGCTTTGTAAATGGTCTATATATCGATTTAATAATTTTATCAACCTCCAGCTTTTTTTCAATTCTCCTATCCAGATATTTTGTAAGTTCTCTATCCCACTTTATTGCACTTCTATCTGGCGTATTTATACCCTTCAATGTCTTCTGATAAATATCTACGAAATAATTCATTTTTTGAATCAGATTCTCTTTTGAGTCATCATAGACCCATTCATCTCGTTGAGTTGCAACACCTCGAGAATATAGCTTAAAAAGTGCATCGTTATCTTTTCCCGATTTAGTGTCTTTAGATATAACAGGTATAAGGCTTTCAAAATCGTTATCAGTTAAGTTTATCCAATTGTTATCCTTATCGGGGTGAATAATTTCAAAAGGGAGATCAACGAGTTTATTGTATGATAGAAATTCAAGTTTCTCCTTAGCGGTTTCCATCTCAGGACGTCTGTAATAAAATATTCTGGCGCCTCGGGTGCTGTAGTGAGTCTTCAATTCATATTTTACCATGGGTTCCCCCAATAGATTTTCGTCTATAATTTTAACAAATTCTTCTTCACTTTTCGCTTCATAAACATTATCAACCCGTACTAAAAATATAATGGCAACTCCGGTTTGTATTCCGAATACATTGTTTTTTGTGCCAGAAAGTTTTGGGTTTTGACGCACATCGCCACCTAAATCGATTATATAAATGCGATTGAATTCGCTGGCTACAATTTTACGAAATCCATCGAAGGTTCTGCTATCTATATACGATCGGTTGGTAATGAATGCAATAATTCCGTTTTTATCTAACCTATCCCCTGCCCATTTGAAAAATCTAGTGTACATATCATACACTACTATTTGATTTTGGGCTGTTCCGTATTTGATGTAGGTATCTTTTATACGTTCGTCTATTTTCTTATATTTTTTGTTGGCATTAAAATCGTTGTAATTTGCCTGTTTGGCATTGTAAGGTGGATTCCCAATGATTACCGAAATCTTCCGGCTGTTTTGATTTTTTATACGTTCCAGATTTTCACTGGTCATGGCAAACAGGGTCTGTTGCTTGCCTATAAAATCGAAGCCTAGGTTGTCGAGCGTATCTACAAATACAATGTTCTCGAATGGCACAAATTCTCCCATCTTTTGCTGATAGGTGTATTCAATATTCAGGTTGGCAATATAGTAGGGCAATATGGCCAGCTCGTTGCAATGTATTTCGTGTTGGTATTTGTGCTTTAGATATTGAGGGGGAATATGTTCTATGATTTCAGTTACAAATGTTCCGGTAGCGGTGGCCGGGTCGAGGATCTGCACATTTTTATCAGCAAGGCTTTTCCCAAAATGCTTTTCGAGTAGGTAGTCGGTACTTTCCACCATAAACTTTACTATCTCGTTGGGAGTATACACCACACCCAATCGGTCGGCTCCTTTCGGGTTGTATGCCTTGTAAAAGGTCTCATATATAACCTTCAGGAAGTTTTGCTTCTCGTGATGGTTATCTATGCGGGAAGCTTCTGCTTTTATGGCTTTGTAATAACTATCTATGCTTGCAAGGGTATTTTTCCGCACTGCTCCAGTAAAAAAAGTAAGGATCACCATTTCCAACTCGTGGGCTATGTTGTTCTCGCGGTGAAAATGGCTGTCGCCAAATACAGTATCGAATATTTCGGAAGTAAGTATGTGTTGTATGAGCATTTCCTGAATATCGAAGGCCGAGATTTCGGGGTTTATACTCTCGCGGCATACGTTCCAGAACTTTTCG
>JAIFMY010000057.1 GCA_020048155.1 Bacteroidota bacterium | reverse complement strand
ATGGGGATAACTTTCAAAGAAAATGTTTCTGATATTCGAAATTCTAAAGTAGTAGATGTAGTTCGTGAATTAGAATCGTATAAGTTGAATGTTGATATAATTGATCCTGTTGCTGATAAAGAAGAAGTTAAACACGAATACAATTTAAATCTGTCGGATAGTCCGATAGGAGTTTATGATGCCATCGTAATTGCAGTTAAGCATAATAATTATAATCCGGTTTCAGATGTTTTTTTTACCGAACATATGGCTGCTGATGGAATATTGATAGATCTGAAAGGTATTTATTTCGGAAAAAAGATCAGATATGAGTATTGGAGCCTTTGACGCTAAGCTTTATACATAGAGAAGCAATTAGTTTATTAACATTAGACTTAGTAAGAATTATACCAGTTACAATGAAAACAATCAAAAATATTTGCTGCATTGGTGCAGGGTATGTAGGTGGACCTACTATGGCAGTGATTGCCCAAAAGTGCCCAGAAATAAAAGTACATGTTGTAGATATAAACCCAAATCGAATAGCAGCCTGGAACGATGAAAATCTAGACAATTTGCCTGTTTATGAGCCTGGTTTGGCTGAAGTAGTTGCTGAAACCAGAGGCCGAAATTTATTTTTCTCAACCAACGTGGAAGCTGCTATAGATGAGGCCGAAATGATATTTATGTCGGTGAATACACCTACTAAAAATTATGGCAAAGGCAAAGGAATGGCTGCCGACCTGAAATATATAGAACTAAGCGCCAGGCAAATAGCGAGAATAGCAAAGTCTGACAAAATTGTAGTAGAAAAATCGACTTTACCAGTGCGCACTGCCGAAGCTATAAAATCTATTCTTGACAATACCGGCAACCACGTAAAATTTCAGATACTTTCAAACCCTGAATTTCTTGCAGAAGGAACTGCTATTAAAGACTTGCATTTTGCCGACAGGGTGCTTATAGGTGGTGAACAGACGGCTGAAGGGTTGTCTGCTATAGAAGCACTTACTGCCATTTATGCCCATTGGATTCCGCGCGAAAAAATCATACAGACCAATATCTGGTCGTCTGAACTTTCTAAGCTTACTGCCAATGCATTCCTTGCACAGCGCATTTCGTCTATTAACTCATTATCGGCCCTATGCGAAAGAACCGGAGCCGATGTTGATGAAGTGGCTCGCGCCATTGGTTCTGATAGCCGAATTGGACCAAAATTTCTCAAAACATCAGTTGGTTTTGGCGGTTCTTGCTTTCAAAAAGACATACTTAACCTTGTATATATTTGCAAAACTCAGGGGCTACCAGAGGTTGCCGATTATTGGGAACAAGTTATTCTGCAAAAAAATAGCATTTTTGGGCTGGGCTTTCAAGAAAGATACAAATGATACCCGCGAAACTGCTGCTATGTATGTGGCTGATATTCTCATGAATGACTTAGCCAATATTTGCGCTTTCGACCCCAAGGTAAGTCAGGAACAAATGTATGCAGACATGGATTATTTGAACTCACGCACCGAAGCCGAAAACAGAGAGCAACTAAAAGCAGCAGCTACACCATACGATGCTGTTAAAGATGCACATGCCATAGCTGTGCTCACAGAGTGGGACGAATTTTTAAGCTATGATTGGAAAAAAATATTTGATACTATGATGAAGCCAGCTTTTGTATTTGATGGCAGAAATATACTCAATCACAAGAAATTGAGAGAAATAGGATTTGTTGTGAGTGCAATAGGCAAATAGGCAAATAGGCAAATAGGTAATAATTTAAAATTTGGGTTTAAAAGTTTAAGATGACTCGTTTAAAAATGTACGAAACCGCAATAAAAGCCGCCTTGCACGGAGGAAAAGAAATATTGGAGGTATACCGAAGTATGGATTTTATGGTAGAGTACAAAAACGATGAGTCGCCTCTCACTGTGGCCGATAAACGCGCTCATCTGGCAATAATAAAGGAACTTGAGAAAACCGAAATCCCTGTATTGAGTGAAGAAGGCAGTACTATTCCTTACGAAGTGCGCAAAGACTGGGAAAAACTATGGATTGTAGATCCTTTGGATGGAACTAAAGAATTTATAAAGAGAAATGGGGACTTTACCGTAAATATAGCACTGGTAGAACACAGCAGGCCTGTCTTTGGTGTGGTTTATGTACCGGTTACCGGTCATATGTATGTTGGCGTGAAAGGTTTAGGCGCTGTGCGCATATCAAATGCTGCAGACCAAATGCATAGTACATTCGACAAAATTTTAACTGAGGGCGTATCACTACCCGAGAAATCGCAAAACAGACCTTATACTGTGGTAGCAAGTCTCTCGCATATGAGCCCTGATACAAAAGATTTTATTGATACACTTCGTCCGGAGCACCCTGATTTGGTGCTATTCTCACGAGGCAGCTCACTCAAGCTGTGTGCTGTAGCTGAGGGCAGTGCCGACATTTATCCACGCCTTGGGCCAACTATGGAATGGGATACCGCAGCCGGACAAGCAGTGGTGGAAGCTATGGGAGGAAGCGTACTTAAAACCGACAATACACCTCTTACTTACAACCGCGAAGATTTGCTAAATCCGTATTTTATAGTAAGGGGCTGATTTATAATTGTATTCTTTAAAAATCGTCATTTCCCGACTTAAAGAAAATTCGAAGAATATTATTTCATGGAGAAAAACGCCAATATATATATAGCCGGACATACCGGTTTGGTAGGAAGTGCACTTAAGCGTGCTCTTTTGAATAAAGGGTATTCCAATTTTGTAGAACGTACTTTTGCAGAGCTCGACCTTACTAATCAGCAGCAAGTATTTGAGTTTTTTCTTGAGTATAAGCCAGATTATGTTTTTCTGGCAGCTGCAAAAGTAGGTGGTATTGTAGCCAACAATACTTATAGGGCACAGTTTATATACGAAAATCTTCAGATTCAGAACAATATCATACATGCAGCTTACCTAGCTAAAGTAAAAAAAATGCTTTTCCTAGGGTCTTCATGCATATACCCCAAAAATGCAGATCAGCCGATATACGAAGATTCTCTGCTAACCGATATTTTGGAGTACACCAACGAACCATATGCCATTGCCAAAATAGCAGGCATAAAAATGATAGAAAGCTACAACCTGCAGTATGGCACCAATTTCTTATCTGTAATGCCTACCAACCTGTATGGCCCAAACGACAATTATGACTTGGAAAAATCGCATGTGCTGCCAGCTCTCATTCGTAAATTTCATTTAGGAAAACTGCTTTTGCAAAACAAAACAGACGAGATAAGAAAAGACCTGTCGGCCCTGCCGATAGAGCAAATAAGTGGAGATGCAGATTGGAGTGAGATACAGAATGTACTCAAAAAATACGGCATAAGCCTCAATGGCAATAGCGTTAGTGTGAAGCTTTGGGGGACAGGTGCACCCATGCGCGAATTTCTGTATGTGGATGATATGGCGGAAGCATGCGCGCATGTGATGGAAGAAGTAAATTTCAGTGACCTGATAACCAACCCGAAGGAGGTACGCAATACCCACATCAACATAGGAACCGGAATTGATATCACCATAAAAGATTTAGCCCAAATGGTGAAAAAAATTGTTGGTTTCGAAGGTGAAATAGAGTGGGATAGCACCAAACCCGATGGAACCTTACGTAAACTGCTAAATGTAGACAAAATAAACCAATTAGGCTGGAAAGCCAAAATAGAGCTTTCGCAAGGCATAGAGCTAAATTATAAATGGTATTTAAATAAATAAATATGAGCAAAGTAGCATTGATAACCGGTATTACTGGTCAAGATGGTGCCTATTTAGCCGAATTCCTTTTAAAAAAGGGATACATTGTGCATGGTATAAAACGTCGTTCTTCGCTATTCAACACAGATCGAATAGACCATCTGTACGAAGACCCGCACGTGGAGAACCGCAATTTTATTTTGCACTATGGTGACTTAACCGATTCTACCAACCTCATACGCATAGTACAAGAAGTACAACCTGACGAAATATACAACCTGGCCGCAATGAGCCATGTGCAAGTTAGTTTCGAAACCCCCGAGTATACTGCCAATGCAGATGGCCTAGGCACATTGCGTTTGTTAGAGGCTGTTCGTATACTTGGTCTTGAACAAAAAACCAGAATTTATCAGGCTTCTACCAGCGAGCTTTACGGACTTGTACAAGAAGTACCGCAATCAGAGCGCACACCGTTTTACCCACGTAGCCCTTATGCAGTGGCCAAAATGTATGCTTACTGGATAACCGTAAACTACCGCGAGGCTTATGGCATGTATGCCTGCAATGGCATTCTTTTCAACCACGAGAGCCCCATCCGCGGCGAAACTTTTGTAACCCGAAAAATTACCCGCGCCACTGCCCGTATTGTGCTGGGTATGCAAGACAAACTTTTTTTAGGCAACCTGAGCGCCAAACGCGACTGGGGACATGCCAAAGATTATGTGAAAGCAATGTACTTGATACTGCAACAAGAAAAACCCGAGGATTTTGTAATTGCCACCGGTGTAACTACCGAGGTACGCGAATTTGTGCGTATGGCTTTCGCTGAAGTTGGTGTCGCTGTAGAATTTACAGGAACAGGAGTAGATGAGAAAGGCATTGTAAAATCTATCAGTACCGACGAAAAGTACAGGGATTTGAAGGACAATGTAAAAATTGGTCAGGTGGTAGTAGAGGTCGATCCTCGTTATTTCCGCCCTACAGAGGTAGATCTGCTCATAGGCGATCCTACCAAGGCCAATACACAACTCGGTTGGATTCCCGAATACGACCTGAATGCCTTGGTACAAGATATGATGCGCAGCGACCTGAAACTTATGAAAAAAGACAGGTATCTGAAAGAAGGTGGATTCAGGACCCTTAATTATTTTGAATAACCTTATCGAATTTGAAAGCTTTTCAAATTCACTTGAATAACTTTTACTAAAATATAACCTTATAAACATTATGAAAGGAATTATTCTTGCCGGTGGAAGTGGTACACGCTTGTATCCTATCACCAAAGGAGTATCTAAGCAATTGCTTCCGGTGTATGATAAACCCATGATTTATTATCCGCTTTCGGTGCTTATGCTTTCAGGCATTCGCGAAGTACTTATTATTTCTACCCCCATAGATCTTCCATTTTTTGAGAAGCTACTCGGATCTGGCGAGGACTTAGGTATAAAATTTACTTATGCCCAACAGCCTTCGCCCGATGGTTTGGCACAAGCTTTTATCATTGGAGAGCAATTTATCGGAGATGATGACGTATGTTTAGTACTGGGCGATAATATTTTCTTCGGTCATGGTTTGCCTGAGCTTTTCACGTAAGTGACCCGGAGAGATATGGAGTAGCTACTTTCGATGAAAATGGCGATGTTACTACCATCGAGGAAAAACCTAAGGAGCCCAAATCCAATTATGCCGTAGTAGGTTTATATTATTACCCAAACAGTGTAGTAGAAATAGCCAAAAACATAAAACCATCAGCCAGAGGGGAACTTGAAATAACCACTGTAAATCAGGAGTATTTGAAACAAAACCGACTGAAAGTAGAACTCATGGGACGTGGATATGCCTGGTTGGATACCGGTACACATGAGTCGCTGATAGATGCAGGCCAATTTATACAAACCATAGAAACCCGCCAGGGGCTCAAAGTAGCTTGCATAGAAGAAATTGCATACAACAAAGGATTTATAAACAAGGAGCAATTGCAAAAACTGGCTGAGCCATTGCTTAAAAACCAATACGGACAGTACTTAATTAATCTCATACACGGAAAATGAATATCATTCAGACTGCCATACCCGATGTAGTAATCATAGAGCCAAAAGTTTTTGGCGACAGTCGCGGATATTTTTCTGAAACCTATAAGGCAGATATCTTTTTGTCAAAGGTATGTAATACCACTTTTGTGCAGGACAATGAATCGAAGTCGAAATATGGCGTACTCAGAGGTCTGCATTATCAACTGCCACCCTTTGCCCAGTCGAAACTGGTACGTGTGATTATTGGCAAAGTACTAGATGTAGCTGTTGATATACGCAAAGGGTCGCCAACATTCGGAAAATATGTGGCCATTGAGCTTTCTGATGAAAACAAACGGCAACTGTTTGTACCCAGAGGCTTTGCTCATGGTTTTGTAGTATTGTCAGACGAAGCCATATTTCAGTATAAAGTAGATAATACGTATTCCCCTCAAAGCGAGTCATCTATCCGCTTCGATAGTTTGGATATAGACTGGATGGTAGCTGCCAAAGATTTATTGCTCTCTGATAAAGATAAGCAAGCACCTGCTTTCGAAGAGGCAAAGTACTTTGATTATGCCGAAAAATTGTACTGAATTAACTAAGTAAAAATTTCATAAAACAATAGCATGAAAAGCATACTAATTACAGGAGGCGCTGGTTTCATAGGAGCCAATTTTGTTCCCTATTTTCATGATAAATATAAAGACTATAAGATTGTAAATCTGGATAAACTCACTTACGCCGGAAACTTGGATAACCTGAAAGAGGTAGAAAATAGCAACAGATATAAATTTATACAGGGCGATATTTGCAATCGTGAGCTTATTGAGTTTATATTCAGTGAGTTCGATATCAGAGGAGTGATACATTTCGCAGCCGAATCGCATGTAGATAATTCTATTTCAGGCCCTGAAGTTTTCATCAAAACCAATATTAATGGTACATTTACCTTGTTGGATGTAGCTCGAAAATATTGGATGACTGCCCCTTTCAAATATAAACCTGAGTATGCTGAATGCAGATTTCATCATATATCTACCGATGAAGTATATGGCACATTGGGCGAAACCGGACTTTTTGAAGAGACTACCCCTTATGCACCAAACTCACCCTACAGCGCAGCCAAGGCCAGTTCCGATTTTCTGGTACGAGCCTACCACCATACCTATGGAATGAATGTGACTACCAGCAACTGCTCAAACAACTATGGCCCTAAGCAACATAAAGAAAAACTCATCCCTACCATCATACGCAAAGCCATTGCAGGCGAAAACATACCTATCTATGGCGATGGAAAGAACGTACGCGACTGGTTATATGTACTCGACCATTGTACTGGAATAGACCTTGTATATCATACCGGAAAATCGGGCGAAACCTATAATATAGGCGGGCGAAACGAGAAAACCAATCTAGAAATAGTAGCAGAAATTTGTGCCATACTTGATGAGAAGAAGCCACGTGCCGAAAAAAAGAGCTACAACGAGCAAATTACTTTTGTTAAAGACCGCGCCGGACACGACCGACGGTATGCCATAGATGCCAATAAAATTGAAAACGAGCTCGGGTGGAAAGCCGCAGAAAATTTTACCAGCGGAATAGTTAAAACAGTAGAATGGTATTTGAAATAATATTAAATGAATATAAAATCTCAATATGTACAAAAAAATACTTTCTAAAGAAGCCAAAATATCCGTTATAGGATTGGGATATGTAGGTTTGCCAATAGCGCTTGAATTTGCCAGAAAAACCAGTGTGATAGGTTTTGATATAAAGCCAAACCGGGTAGAGCTCATGAAAAACGGCATTGATCCGAGCAAAGAACTTGATTCTAAAGCTTTCAAGGGCGCCGATATTGAATTTACTCATACAATTGAAGATTTAAGAAGAGCCAGCTTTCATATAGTTGCAGTTCCTACACCGATTGATGAACATAATTTACCTGATTTGAAACCGCTTCTATCTGCCTGCCATACAGTAGGTAAGATATTAAAAAAAGGCGACTATGTTGTGTTTGAATCAACAGTTTACCCAGGTTGTACCGAAGATGATTGCGTGCCGGTATTGGAACACGAATCGGGACTAAAATTTGTAACCGATTTTAAAGTTGGTTTTTCGCCCGAACGCATTAACCCAGGCGATAAAGTAAATACTTTAACCACCATAAAAAAAGTAACTTCGGGTTGCGATGCCGAATCGGCTGAAAATATAGCCAAAGTTTATGAAA
>JAIFMY010000062.1 GCA_020048155.1 Bacteroidota bacterium | reverse complement strand
CTAATTTAGGGGGAGTATTATACACTCCCAGCAACGAACCTGCACATATGATATCATATTCAGCAGCATTTTCGTTAAAATATTTCAGTGCATTCAATGCTTCGGGGCATTCTTGTATTTCGTCGAAAACCAAAAGCGTTTTTCCCGGAATAATTGGTTTGCCGCGCACCATGGTGAGATTCCTCAAAATACGGTGTACATCTTTGGTCGCATTGAAAAATTGCATTAGTTCAGCATTTTCGTCGAAATTGAAATAGGCCATGCTCTCAAATTCTTTGTTGCCAAAATGTTTTATGAGCCAGGTTTTACCCACTTGGCGTGCCCCTTGTATAATCAGAGGCTTGTGGTTTGGACTGCCTTTCCATTCCAACAATTTCTTATATGCAATACGTTGTATTTCCATATTTTCACACTTATTATGTCGTTTATGTGATTGAAATCACATTTACCACATTATTCATGTGCGAATATACAATTTTTTCTGATTTACAATTCACATTGAGTATATGAAACTTATTATTAAACTGAGGATATGCTTATATACTTCTTGTACTTTTTGCATGATCAAAAAGTACCAAAAAATCTAGCCCCAAAAAAGCTTTTCCGTGCCCATGGCATCCTTTGCTTTTCAGGGAGCGCGTTTGGGGCGGGCTTTGAATGTAGGGTATCTCATTGAAGCCTGACGGAGGATGAATCGCAAAGCGGTGTGCTGTAGGTAGCCGTGGGTGGAAACGCCACGGAATAGTGTATCAATTTATATAAAATGCCGTAGGCATGATCCGGAAATTATGAATTCTCGAGTAATTTTGTTTTCTTTTATCAATCTGGCATTTGCTCTTGTACTTTTTTCTTGATAAAAAAGTACCAAAAAATCAAGCCCAAAAAAAGCTTTTGCGTGCCCATGGCATCCTTTGCTTTTCAGGGAGCGCGT
Organism: Bacteroidota bacterium; assembly: GCA_020048155.1. Taxonomy (GTDB): domain Bacteria; phylum Bacteroidota; class Bacteroidia; order Bacteroidales; family DYOH01; genus JAIFMY01. The sequence goes on along the minus strand of JAIFMY010000062.1, from coordinate 4,151 downwards.
TTGGGGCAAGCGTTGAATGTAGGGTATCTCTTTTAAGCCTGATGGCGGATTTCCCGCTTCGCGAATTTTCCATTTTCCATTATCAATAATAAAAGCTTTATTGGGCTCCCTTTAGTGGGGTGTTGGGCTTTGATGACTAAAGTAGATTAAGAGGCCACTTGCGTAGCTTGTGATTCTCATAAGAGTTTTGGCGAATAGAAATGGACACTTGAGTTTCTTATGGTAAAACATTCATTTTACTAAACATTATAACTATTAATTAGTTCTACTTACTTTATTGTTTTAAATTCATATTTCGAATAGTCAAATTTCTGAGAATAAACATTTCCGATAAAATCCCCAATAATGTAGTCATTTAAACCGTTAGCTCCTTTTTCTGTAAGAAAACAGCCAACGATTCCTGCCCTAATCCCAACAAAATAGTGTATTTCATTACTTTTAGAAAAAACTTCATAATTCTGGAAAATAAATTTATAAATAGTATCATTTAATAAGGGATCATGAAATTTTGTATCTAATTGCATAACATAATTTTTTACAATGACTGTATCCTTATCTTTCAAAGATACTTGTCTTGAATATCCAATATTTCTGCTATTTCCTTGCATTAAACTAAAATCGAAAAGTACAAATTTTAGATTATTTACCTCAGACATAAAATATATAATATTCTCTACTTTGTAAATGGTTCCAGTTAAATAATTTGCTTCCGCTGGTTTTCCATCGTAAAACCAAACTTTGAATCCATAAAGTGTATCATTTGAAATTAAACTATCTCTCTTTATATAACTTTCTTGTGTCCAACAATTATCAGACTCATTAAAAAATTCATTATTCTTAATAGGAATTTCAGCACATGATAATAAAGTGAAGAGGGGTAAAAAGTTAATGAGTAAAGTATATTTCATTATATCGAGATCTGGTTTATTGATATTTCAATTGTTACATCAAATATAATAAATTTCAATTACTCGCAAATGAAGGTATTTTCAAAAAAACTACATATAACGAGTCTATAAATTGGAAATGGAATAATGAGTATTCTGTGAAAAATTCGGGACTTCGTGACACACAATGTATTTAGGCATTGACAAAACAAAACTGCCGGAACTTTTGGCCCCGGCAATTTGTAATAAGTAAGAAGTTGTTTTTATTTCTTTTTGGTGGTAGTATCGGGCAATTTGTAACCGCGTTTTTTAGCCATTTCTTCCAAACGTTCCTGGAAACGTGATTTAGAAACAGGTTTCTTCTTATTGGCATGTATTTTAGCCAATATTTCTTCGTCGTTTATGGTACGGCGTATAGCTACTGTCTGCAGTATACCTATGATGGTAGACAGGAAATAATAGTAGCTTAAACCAGATGAATAGCTGTTGAACCAAAACACCATCATGACAGGCATCATATACATCATGGTTTTCATACCTGGCATCTGTGTATTGGCATCGCCCATTTGGTCAACGTTCATCTTGGTGCTCAGTATGATGGCAGCTGCCATAAGCAGGGTAAACAAGCTCACGTGACTACCATAAAAAGGTATTTCGAACGGCAACGATAGGATAGAATCATAAGTAGAAAGGTCGGTTGCCCATAAGAAACCTTGCTGCCTGAGTTCTATAGATACCGGGAAGAACTGAAACATAGCAATAAGTATAGGCATTTGCAGCAAAATAGGTATACATCCACCCATTGGATTAACACCGGCTTTGCGATACATTGCCATCACTGCTTGCTGGCGTTCCATGGCTTTTTCCTTTGGTATTTTCTTATTTATCTCTTCAACCTCAGGTTTGAGTACACGCATACGTGCCGACGAGAGATAAGACTTGTATGTAAGTGGCAAAATAATAAGTCTGATGATGATGGTGAGAACCAAAATAAGCAAACCATAGTTTGAAATAAACTTGCCAAGAAAATCGAAGATAGGGATGATGAGCCATTTGTTGGTCCAACCGAAAATACCCCAGCCAAGAGGCACAAGTCCTTGTAATTGGAAATCTAACTGGTGTTTTTCTTCCATCTCGTCCGAAAGGTCGGCGAGCATGTTGTATTTATTTGGTCCAAAGAAGAGAGTCATAGGTACTGATTCCGACGGTTTGCCGTTGTATGGTAAACTGATATCGGTATGCATACGCATGATGTTAGTTGGGTGCACATCGTTGCGCACATATGATATGTTGGCTTCTTCAAACGACTGATTGGCAATGATTGCCGAAGAGAAGAATTGTTGCTTGAAAGCCACCCATTGCAACTTTGAACGCAGCTCTTCGCTATCATCTTCTTTTGCTTTGGACAGGTAATCAACATCTTCTTCATGAAACTTGTAATATACACTTGAGTTATCTGTTTCCCATTTGCGACCAAGTTCATGACCCACAGCATCTATTTCCCAAGTAAGTGGCAGTGCTTTGTAATTGTTGGTTATATGCTGCGCCATACCTACTGCATTCACATTGAAACCAATGAGATATGAATTTGGAGAAAAGGTATACTGAAACTCAAGATAGCTATTCTCGCCGGCCATCAGTTTGTAGCTCAGTGTAACGTCCTTTTCTTTAGCACTTATTACAGAAGCAGTATCAGAAAGTGTAAAAAAGAACTGATCGGTAGATATAGGCAGGTTGTTGCTGTAAAAATCTATTTTAAAAATATTATCAGGGCCATCCATCAGCACCAGATCGGTAGAATCGTGCGTCACGAACTCGGTGAGCTGCACCCTATATGGGCGGCCACCTTTGTTTGAGAAAGTGATACGAAGTTTGCCGTTATCTATGGTCTGGAATTTCTCGGTACCGTTGGCAGCCTGAGCAAAGGCACCATATTTAGCCATGTCGCCCACCAGTTGAGCAGAATCCTTGGTATTGTTCAAAGCTACAGTATCAGCAGTTACAAGAGTGGCAGTACTGTCGTTTGCAGTTGTTGCTTCTTTTTCCGGATTCAATACCTGATCAATTTCAAAAATTCGTTGCTTGGGATACGGATTGGCAGGCATAAGCTGGCGCGCTTTGTCGTACTCGGTTTTAGCAGAATTGAGTTGTCCTGTTTTAAACAAAGAATCGGCCAAAACGATTTCCACTGAAAACCTATGAGTATAACACCAATTAAGACTAATCCAATAATTGAATTTCTATCCATTTTAAATTGTTTATAATTAAATATTATTATTCGTTTAATGTGGCTTTTACGAAAGCTACAAACAAAGGGTGCGGATTCAGCACTGTACTCTGATATTCCGGATGAAACTGAACCCCCACAAACCATTTGTGTTCAGGCAATTCCACAATTTCAACCAAGTCTGTTTCCGGATTTATTCCACTCGGAATCATGCCTTTATCCTTATAGGCTTTCAGATACGCATTGTTGAGTTCGTATCTGTGTCGATGCCTTTCACTTATCTCTTTTTTTCCGTAAGCCTCAAATGCTTTCGTATTTTCAACCAATTCGCATGGGTAAGCCCCCAATCGCATGGTACCACCCATATCGGTAATGCCTTTTTGCTCCTCCATGATATCAATCACCGGGTGAGGGGTAGATTGGTGCATTTCGGTAGAATTGGCGTTTGTAAGCCCTATTACATTGCGGGCAAACTCTATAACCGCCACTTGCATACCCAGGCATATACCCAAAAATGGCACATTGTTCTCGCGGGCATATCTTACAGCTATGATTTTGCCTTCTATGCCACGATGACCAAATCCCGGTGCTACAAGTATTCCTTTCAGACCTTGCAATACCTCAGAGGCATTGTTGTCATCTATTTTTTCACTGTTTATAAGCTTCACGTGCACCTTACAGTCGAGGCTTGCACCGGCGTGTATAAACGATTCGAGAATAGACTTGTAAGCGTCAGGCAATTCGGTATATTTTCCAATAAGACCTATTTCCACATTCTTTTTGGGATGATGCAGGCGATGTAAGAAATTGTGCCAGGTAGTAAGGTCGGGTTCGTTGCGGAAAGCAAGATCCAGTTTTTCCATTACTCTAAGGTCGAGTTGTTCTTTTTGCATAAGCAAAGGCACCTCGTATATGGTTTTCACATCTACCGATTCCATCACCGAGTTGGGATCCACATTGCAAAAAAGAGCCACTTTGCGTCTCATTTCTTCGGGAATGTGATGTTCGCTTCGCAAAATGAGAATATCGGGCTGTAC
>JAIFMY010000126.1 GCA_020048155.1 Bacteroidota bacterium | reverse complement strand
CCAATGCGCCAGACTACACCAAATCGGTGGTGCAGGAAGTTCGCCTGTTCGGAAAAGCATGCTATCTGAAGCGCGACGACCTGATACATCCCTACTTTAGTGGCAATAAAGCCCGCAAGTTTTATTATTTCCTGCAAACCGATTTTCCGGGGGTAAAAATACTTGAAGGTACGGGAGGAAGCCAATCCAATGCGATGCTCTCTTTGGCTGTACTGGCATATTTACGGGGGTGGAGGTTTGTATATTATACACGTCCGTTGAGTTCTTTTCTGCGAAATAATCCGAGGGGGAATTATAAATATGCGCTGGAATTGGGGATGCAGGTAGTAGAAACCGAAGATATATCTTCCGGAAGCCAATTGCCCGATTCTTTGTGGGTAAATCATGGGGGCGCCATGCCGGAGGCAGAGCAGGGGGTAAAACTCTTGGCAGAAGAGATTGAAGCTTTTGCTCGTGAAAAAAAACTTTCGCATTTGAATATTTACCTGCCATCGGGTACAGGTGCCACTGCTTTGTATTTGCAAAAAAATATACAATTTCCCGTTTTTACCACTGCTGTTGCCGGAAATGCAAGCTATTTGCGTACCTTATTCGCAGAATTGGAGTCCGATTTTCGTTTTCACCCTCAAATATTGGAAAGCGATAAAAAGTTTCAGTTCGGAAAACCACACGCCGAATTGCTGAATATTTGGTTAGAATTGCAAAAGCAATCGGGAATAGGATTTGAATTGTTGTATGATACCGTTTCGTGGTACATACTCCGCAATACCAATTTCGACGGGCCTCTTTTGTACATACATTGCGGCGGAGTATTGGCCAACGAAAGCATGCTGGAAAGGTATGCCCGCAAGAAGTGGCTTCCGGAGGGATTTAGCTTGTAAATTCTCGTATTTTAAATGCTAAAAGTAACAAAAAATCTAGCCCAATAAAAACGCTTTTCGTGTTTTCAAACTGGCAGCAACATCTCTAGCTACGCTTTATTGGGCTCCCTTAAGTGGGGTGTTGGGCTTTGATGCCTGGTGGCTGAAAAACCGCATCGCGGTGATCCGTGGGTAGCCGTGCATGGAAATGCACGGAGAACAGGATTCATAATCCTTTAAAACCGCATAGCGGTGATCTGTCAATATGTTTTGTTTATTACCGGATCATCCCGATGGGATTAATATTTGGTTTTGCATTTTTTCCGTGGGTTTCCACCCACGGCTACCGACGGTACCATGCCTACGGCATTCCATACTCGGGATAAATCCCAAGGTACAGATTATCCATTATCCATTCTCAATTAAAAAACACCCACGGCTACCGGCGGAATCATGCCTACGGCATTCTATACTCGGGATAAATCCCAAGGTACAAATTATCCATTTTCAATTTTCAATTATCCCTTATCCATTATCCCTTTTCAATTAAAAAAGCGCCGTTAGGTGCGGAATATCGGTAGAATATGATTATTTGTGTGTTTTAGTACCGCCCTCATCGGGGCGGAACATGGTGTGGTGTGCATGTTTATCTACCGAGATATTGCGCCGAGTGGGGCAAATAGTAGGATGTGTCTATCACCTGCAATCGTCCGCAGGACATTGTAGTGTGAACAAAAGAAGCGCTGAAAGCGCGTATTCCTTAGCATAGGGCACCGCCCTATGATAATTGATAATTGAAAATGGATAATTGTTAATTTCGCGATGCGGAAAATAAACACCCCGCCCTACGGGCACCCCTCTGAGAGAGGGGAATTATTTCCGCCACATTCGATCGTCCGCAGGACATCGAATCGTGAAATATAACTCAAAAACCCTCGTGGAACATATCTCAATAACCCTGACAGCGTTCCAAACGCTGTCAGGGTTGACTGATGCTAGGTTTTGACGCTCCAATGTCCACGATTTGCTCGGACGATTGCAGGTCTTTTACCGAAAAGTATTAATTGGTATTCTTTTTCTTTCTTTCAGAGCGAGGGAGCACATTGGCCTTTAGTGTGAGTTTGCCGGGCGAACGAGGGTCGTTTGAATACACTTCGATTCGCTTTGTTTGCTTTCCCTTTTTTCCGTTGGTATTGAATTTAAGCGTAATGAGCACTGTATCGCCCTTCAAGATGGGCTGACGCGGATACAACGACAATACACACCCACAGCTTTGGGTCACTTTGGAAACTATAGCAGGAATATCTGAAGTATTGGTAAAATAAAAACTGTAGTTCAGTATATCGCCATCATACACATCTCCAAAATTGTGCTCCTTCTCGGCAAATACCAGCTTCTGGGCATGCACAGGCATGAGCGAAAGCCAGAACACAGATAGCAGAATAAAAGTTTTCAGGAAAAACAATTTCATACCTTATAAATCTTCTTCTCTGGTATTCCCAATGCGTATGTCTTTGATCATAAGTTGCAGGGTGGTCACGCCTTTGAAGTTGTTCTCGTCTATGGCATAACACACGGCATATGCTTGGCCAGCCCTTATTTGTTCGCACATATCCAGTTTCAGGTGGTCGTTCATTTTTCCCACTATGCGGGTATCGCCACCATCGGCAGCGTTGAGGGTTACAAATACCGGGCTCATGTTTTCGGGGCCAAAAGGCTCGAAACGTTTGAGGGTTTCATAAAACTTCTCGGTGATGGCATTGAAACCAATCACAGCATCTACTTCTATTACCGGAATGGTTTGTTCTAGCGTGATGCGCGATGAAACTACTTCTTCGAAACGCTGAATGAAAGTATCGAGGTTTTCGTGCTTCAGGGTAAGTCCGGCTGCGTACATATGTCCGCCATAGTTTTCGAGCAAGTCTGCACAAGCGTCTATGGCTTCATACAAATTAAAACCGTATACAGAGCGCGCGCTTCCTGTAATTTTTCCGTTGGACTCGGTGAGTATGATGGTAGGACGATAATAGGTTTCTATAAGCCGCGATGCCACAATACCAATCACACCTTTGTGCCAGATAGGATTGTAAAGCACAGTAGACTTGCGTAATTTCATGGCCTCGTTGGTTTCAATCATCGCCATGGCTTCTTTGGTGATGTTCTGGTCCAGCGCCTGGCGGGTTTGGTTTTGTTCGTTTATTTTTTTACCTATTTCGGCAGCTTCGTCTTCGTTTTCAGTAACGAGCAGTCTCACTGCTTCACGTGCAGAATCTATACGTCCGGCGGCATTTATACGCGGACCTATTTTGAATACAATGTCGTTGATGCGCAATACCGAGCCTTCGATACCGGCAACCTGTATGATGGATTTTAGCCCTATTCTGGGGTGTGAGTTGATGCGTTTTAGCCCGTAATGCGCCAATGTTCGGTTTTCGCCGGTGATGGGCACTATGTCGGAAGCTATACTTACGGCTACAAGATCAAGCAAATCGGTATAATTGTGGGCAGGAATATTGTTGCTGCCGGAAAAAGCCTGAATGAGTTTGAAGCCTACGCCGCAACCCGACAACTCTTTGTATGGGTAGGTACAAGGAGCGAATCGCCCGGAGTATGGTGGTCGCAAATAACGAAATCAATATTCCGTTCGTTGGCATACTGTATTTTATCTACTGCTTTTATGCCACAGTCGAGTGCTATGATGAGGGTGATGTCGTTCTGATGCGCAAAATCGATTCCCTTGAAAGAGATTCCATATCCCTCGGTATATCTGTCGGGGATATAATATTCGATTTTGGAATGAAAACGACGCAGAAAGGAGTACATAAGCGCCACAGAGGTGGTTCCATCCACATCGTAGTCGCCATAAACCATTATCTTTTCATTTTCATGCAGCGCCCTGTTGAGGCGTTCCACGGCACGGTCCATGTCTTTCATCAGAAAGGGATCGTGCAAATCGTCGAGCGAAGGCTTGAAAAACCTTCTGGCCGACTCATAGTCTGTTATATTTCGCTGAATAAGCAGATTGGCTGTAAGCCGCGTCAGACCTTTTATCTCGCGTCTCAGATTGGCAATGCTTTCTTCCGATGCTTTAGGTTTTACTCTCCAACGCTTATTCATTTGTAGTTTTGTAATTCATAATTTTGCGAAGTTACAATTTCCGCCCGGAAAAATTTAGCAAAAAGTGTGCTTATTTGATTTTTGACTTCCTCAATTTCAATTTTTCTTCCCAATTCGGCTTCCAGGCTGGTAGAGCGTTTATCAGTGAAACCGCATGGGTTTATGAAATCGAAGTATTTGAGGTCGGTATTTACATTGAGTGCAAAGCCATGCATGGTGACGGATCTGCTCGCCTTTACACCAATGGCGCATATTTTACGTGCGCGTGCATTGTCGGCATCGAGCCATACTCCGGCAGCGCCTTCGAGCCTGCCTGCCTTTATGTTGTATAGGCTACAAAATTCTATCATGATTTCTTCGAGGGTATGCACATAAGCGCGTACTCCCATTTTGAAGGTATCGAGGTCGAATATGGGGTAGCCTACCAACTGCCCGGGGCCATGGTAGGTAATATCGCCACCCCGGTCGATGCTATAAAAAGTAGCGCCTATTTCTTTCAGAAACTCATCGCTGATGAGGAGGTTTTCTTTTTCACCACTTTTGCCAAGCGTATATACATGCGGATGCTCAAGCAGCATCAGTGTGTTTTGTGTTTCAAGGCCGGCAGTTTTATTTTCAATGTTTTTATTGAAAGTTTCTTGTTGTAGATTCCAAGCCCTGGCATAGTCAATGGTGGAAAAGTTGGCAATATGTATGGTCATGAAATTTTATATGATATCTTTTTTACCAATATGTTTTTCTGCATGGTATGAGCTGCGTACCAAGGGGCCGCTCTCTACGTGCTTGAATCCGTAACCCAATGCTATTTCTTTGTAGTGTGCAAACTCCTCGGGAGTTACATATTTTTCAACCGGAAGATGTTTGCTGGTAGGTTGCAGGTATTGGCCAATGGTGAGTATGTTTACACCTATTTTACCCAAATCTTGTATGGTTTCCACTATTTCTTCCTCGGTTTCGCCTAGCCCCAGCATGATGCCCGATTTGGTGTTTACACCTTTTTGTACCATGAACTCAAGCACAGCCAGGCTACGCTCGTATTTGGCACGAGAGCGCACAAGCGGAGTAAGTCTGCGCACGGTTTCCAGGTTGTGCGAAATTACCTCGGGGGCTGCTTCTATCACCTGATCTACCAGATGCATACGTCCATCGAAATCCGGAATGAGTGTTTCCATGGAAGTATTGGGATTGAGCTCTTTCACCGCAAGAATGGTTTGTTTCCAAATGTCGGCACCTCCATCGGGCAGGTCGTCGCGGTCTACAGATGTGATCACCACATGTTTGAGTTTCATCAGGTGAACCGATTTGGCTACATTTTGGGGCTCTTCTTCGTTCACAGGAAGTGGCCTTCCTGTTTTTACTGCACAAAATTTACAAGCACGTGTACATATTTCACCCAAAATCATGAGCGTAGCAGTACCACGTCCCCAGCATTCTCCCTGGTTCGGGCATTTTCCGCTTACACAAATGGTATTGAGCCCATGCTCGTGCACTATGCCGTGTATTTTGGTGAAATTTTGGCCAATGGGGAGTTTTATTTTGAGCCATTCCGGCTTACGTTGCTTATTGTGAGGTATGTCTGTTTGCATATGGAAATTGTCTGTTTTGAGGCCACTAAATTAAAAATATTATTTCGTAAAAAAAGGCAAAGCGAAGCTGCAATGCGCAGTTTCCATGAAACGAATAGGTACTTGTGCATATTGTAGTAATAAAGCAGGAACCCCCGATTGAAAATATTCGGAATTCTTTTTAGTGATGAAATAGAACTTAAACAAGAATATGAAATTTCACAAAACACAGATATATTATTGATTACCATGATGCGAATATTATTTTTCATTTTAAATTTGAAGGCTGCATGCACAAATCTGTGTAGAAATGCTATTTGATGCACGGTTTTTGTAGAAAGAAGCTAAAATTTGACAGATGAAGATAATCTGGATGATGATAGGCAAGACGGATTTTGAATACGTAGAGAAAGGGGTAGATGAATATCTGAAACGCCTGAAAAAATACGTACCTGTGGAACTGATGGTGATTCCCGATGTGAAAACAGGTGCCAAACCCAATGCCGATCTTCTGAAAGAAAAGGAAGCAGATGCGATACTGCCCAGAATAAAGGACACCGACCATGTGATACTGCTCGATGAGCGCGGCAAGCAATACTCCTCTGTGGGTTTTGCTGAGTGGATAAACGAACAAATAAACTATTCGCCCGCCAATCTGGTATTTATCATAGGTGGGGCGTATGGTTTCTCGGAACGAGTTTACCAGCGGGCAAAATCGAAGATGTCGCTCTCTTCGCTTACTTTTAGTCACCAGTTGGTACGAGTGGTTTTTGCAGAACAATTGTACCGTGCTTTTACCATTATAAAAGGGGAGAGTTATCACCACGAATAGGCAACATTGAGTTTTATATACATGTAAAGAAGTAGAGTTTGAAAAAGTATTTAACTAAAATAGACCTGAGAATAGTCTGGAAATGGTATAAATTTCTGATTCTTGCCGTTTTGTTTTATATCATAGGCTTTTTCTTGGACAAAGGCATTTTGTTTTGGAATAAAAACACATTGCATCTGGGGTTCGATTTGCAAGCAGTACAACAAACGCTCTACCAGCGTGCTGAGCAGTCGGATGCGCTCATAGACAAGCTCTACAAGCAATATAATGATTTTGATAAAAGCAAAGGAAATTCGATAGACTCATTGTTCCTGAGTCCAATCACCGATGAGGTGAGCAAATTGCAGATGAGTTTGTTTTTGCTGAAAAACGATACCATACTTTTCTGGAGCTCAAATACCATCCCATTCTCTAGCAAAACAATGGATGTAGACACGCTCAGTTCTATTGAAAGGCTTCCCAATGGGTTTTACCAAATACGGAAAAAGAAATTTAAAGAAATTGAGATTGTATCATTTGCCCTCATAAAACAAAGTTATAATTACCAGAATGAGTTTCTGTCAGACAGATTTTACGATGAATACGACATACCCCAATCGGTAAGTATTGAGCTTTCGTCACAGGCATTGGGGTTTGATATTGTAGATGAGCAGGGACAATTCATGATGAAGCTAATGCCTACATTTGCTTCCATTACCGATAAACCATACTACTATACATCCATTTTCTTTTATTCATTGGGCATTATTCTGTTTATCATATTTTTAGCCACTTTTTATCGCTTTCATTATTTTACCGACCGAAAGTCTACTTATTTCCTGATAGTGGCCATTGTGATAGGCTTGTGCAGATATGTCATGCTCGAATGGAAAATTCCGGCCAATATTTATACTTTATCTCTCTTCAAGCCGCAGTATTACAGCGAGTCTTTCTGGTATGCATCTCTGGGCGATTTTGTACTCAATGCATTTTCTTTTTTGCTGCTTTCAGTCATTACCTGGCAGCATTTGGCCCTGCCTACTCCCAAGTCCAATGTAAAGGTTGATATATATTCGTTGTTGATTCTTATTTTCAATGCATTGTGGTTCTACTACATTGTTTCTCTCGTAGATAGCCTCATACACAATTCCAATATTTCTTTTCAACTGTATAATATTCTGGAGCTAAACTCGCTCACCATCATAGGCTTGCTTATAATTGGGGCACTATTGGCATCGTTTATTCTGCTGTTGCATTGGAGCCTGGTTCAGTTGAGTAAGTGGATGAATATTAAAAGGTTTCTTGTAATATCTGCCATATTTACCGGAGTGCTTT
>JAIFMY010000152.1 GCA_020048155.1 Bacteroidota bacterium | reverse complement strand
ACAGAAATGTTAAGCGAAAGAAAAAGCCAAACAAATCTTATTCAATAAATTACAAACGACTTTAATACATTGCTTAACTAAACGACATTGAAATACAATTTGACATTAAATGCTGATTATTCGCTGGAAGGCACCATTGAAATTGTCTATTACGATTACTCAGCTGCAAATTTCAGAACCAATTTCGCTCAATACAACAGCAATGAAGCATTTTTAAATGCATATTCCGAAAATAAAGTAGGCTTGAGTGTGATTGACTTTACTCTAAACAACAAAGACTCTGTAATCAAACCATTACAAATAATTTATAATGTTCGTATAGATAATGCTGTTACGGAAGTAGACAACGAGCTTTACATCAATCCTTGTTTATTCGAGCAAATGAAACAAAATCCGTTCAACGAAGAAACCCGGAATTATCCGATTGATTTCGCTTATAAAACTGACAGAACTGTGACTGTAACTATTAAAATACCTGAAAACTTAACGATATCGCAATTGCCTAAGGCAGCTTTAATTAAAATGTCCGACAATACGGCAAAATATCAGCACAATGTTACAGTCAACGAAAATAGCATTCAGTTATATTCAAAGTTCAATTTAGACAACTATATTTACTTACAAACAATTTATCCAGAATTTCGCGAATTCTTCAACTTAATAGTAAAGAAAAATGCAGAATTAGTGGTGTTAACAAAAAAATCAAACTAAAACGCAGAATTCCATTTATTACTAAAAGAAATTGATTAATCTATGAAAAAGAAGATGATTCAAAAATATTTCTTTTTTACAATTTACATTGTGCTGCTGCTTATTCCGATCATATCAATGGGAGGAAATACGCCGGATTATAAAATAGAAAATATAAGTGAAACACTAAAGAAAAATTCAAAAGCAGTAATACGCTATGAATATACTTTATTCGAGGTGTACTCTACCTCCAAAGCAAAAAAGACTATAAAACGTATCATTTCCATTTTGAATGAAAATGGTCTTAAAAATTCAGAGTTTATTGAATACTATAACTCTTTTACAAAAATAAAAAACCTCGAAGGCGTTGTTTATGACAAGGATGGGAAAAAAGTAAAAGAACTTTCAGGAAAAGATATCAAAGACTATAGTGCCATCTCCGGATTCTCAGTGTACGACGACAACAGAGTAAAATTCATAGATCCTGATTATCGCGTGTATCCTTTTACTGTGGAATACAATTATGACATAGAATACGAAGGATTACTTAATTTCCCAAGCTGGACTCCTTACCAAGACTATAACGTTTCGGTCGAGAATTCAATTTTCCGAATGATCGTGCCCAAAGACTTCAAATTCAGACATCTAGAAAAGAACTATAACGGCGAGGTACAAATTACTGAAAACGAAGGTAAAATAACATATACTTGGGTAGCTGACTATCTGGAATCTATCACCCCGCAAACACCAGAAAAATCATTTATAGAAAATTATATTTTTGTAAAAACCGCCCCCAATGAATTTGTTTTCAACAAACAAGCCGGCACGCAAGATACCTGGAAAGATTTTGGAGAGTGGATACATAATCTGAATATAGGCCGGACTGTATTAGATCCTCAGACTCAGTCCAAAGTTCTGGAACTGATAAAAGACGCCAAATCAGATGAAGAAAAAGTAAAGATCCTTTACACATACATGCAAAGTAAAACAAGGTATGTAAGTGTTCAGGTTGGTATAGGAGGCTGGCAGCCATTTCCTGCCTCAGACGTAGACCGCTTGAACTACGGGGACTGCAAAGCCCTTTCAAATTACATGAAAGCCTTGCTTGATGTAGCAGAAATTAAATCTCACTATACTTTAGTATTAGCAGGTGAAGACGAACCGAATATTCAAAGCCAATTCCCTTCCAATCAGTTCAATCATGCTATTATATGCGTACCTTTTGCTACGGATACTCTCTGGCTAGAATGTACCAGCCAGACCATAGCTGCAGGATACCTGGGGACTTTTACCGACGACAGAGATGTATTGATTATAGACAATAATGGGGGGAAACTCGCTCGTACACAAAAGTATTCTGCCAATGAAAACATTATTTCAAAGAAAACAACGGTTGATTTAAACATAAGCACACCTAGCCTTGCACATATGGAAACTAGCTTTATCGGTTTAGCATGCGACATGATATACCCGATATCCAGAAGCGATGCCGAGGACAGAAAAAAGCAACTTTATAATTCTTTGGCTTTGCCTTCGTTTAATATCCAATCCATTACTTATAACGAGGTTAAAAGCAGGATTCCCAGAATAAATGAGGTAATTGAACTCAGCCTGAATAATTATCTCAACAAATTGACTGACGACAAATATTTGGTTAAACCCGAATTCTTTAAAAGATTTGCTACTATTCCTCCCAAGATAACACTCAAGACCAACTCTATTTACATAAAAAGAGAATCCATTGAAACAGATACGCTCATTTACAATCTTCCTACGGGATTTGAACCAGCAAAACTTCCGAATGATATAAGTATAAAATCAGACTTCGGAACATACGATTTGCAATATAAAACTGAAAACAATAAGATATTCATTATTAGAAAATTGTTTACCGCAGCTGGCGATTTTGATAAAAGTATGTGGAATGATTACCAGAAATTCTATCAAGATATATACGTATCAGACAACAAACCACTGTCTATCAATAAATTAAAGTAAGTTTGATTTTGAATACGCAAAAAACTGCCTGATTCAGAAATGATTCAGAAATCAGGCAGTCTTTTTATTGACTGAACTATTCTTACTCAAAGCCCATAATAGAGGCAGGCGTTAATAAAAACAATTATCGAATAGAATTTTGAAGAAGCAGTGTTGAATTTTGCCGCTAAATTCAGTTAATATCTTCATATTATATTTCTTGTAAGCTTGATAATTGAATAATTCTCCCGTTCAATCCCGAAACAAATTCTATCTTATTAACTTGCAGCATACTTAAAAACAACCAACCGCGAACTTAGGAAACAAAAAAGCCAATAGATTTGAAGAAATCTACTGGCTAGTATTTTAAAGTATGTGCGGTGCGTGTTTAGTCTTCCTCTTCGCGGGTGGTGGCACTGGCATTGTAGCCTTTCATGATACCGCGCTCAGAGTTGCGAATGAACAATACTATCTCGTCGCGCTCCTTTGAAGCAGGTAAATCGGCTTCTATGATATCAAGCGCCTGAGCATTGTTGTAACCCGACTGATATATAATGCGATACATGTCCTGAATCTCGCGAATTTTTTCGTTCGAGAAATTACGACGACGCAAACCAATAGAGTTTATTCCTGCAAATGAAAGAGGCTCTCTTCCGGCTTTTACAAACGGAGGAACGTCTTTGCGAACAAGAGAACCACCGGAAATCATAGCATGAGCACCAATATGCACAAACTGATGCACGGCAGTAACGCCCCCAATGACTGCAAAGTCGCCTACTACTATATGCCCTGCAAGGGTAACAGCATTTGCCAGGATACAATTATCGCCCACATGACAGTCGTGTGCCAAATGCACATATGCCATCACCAAACATTCTTTGCCAACCTTGGTAGAGCCTGCAGCTTTGGTACCACGGTTTATAGTTACATACTCACGTATGGTAGTATTATCGCCTACTTCGGCAGTAGTGTATTCACCGCCAAACTTCAGATCCTGAGGAATGGCACCAATGACTGCACCCGGAAAAATGCGGCAGTTTTTTCCAATTCTAGAACCCGGGAAAATGGTAACGTTAGATCCAATCCAAGTCCCTTCGCCTATTACTACATCTTCGTGTATGGTAGTAAACGGGTCAATATTAACGTTAGCTCCTATCTGAGCTTTTTCGTGTATAAATGTCAATGCATTAGGCATATCACTCTCTATTTATCTTTTATTATTTGCGCCATTAATTCACCTTCGGTCACTATATGATCACCAACATAGGCCACAGCCCTCATATTGGCAATGCCTCTACGTACCGGAGTTATAAACTCCAATTTGAGTATGAGTGTATCGCCGGGTACTACTTTACGTTTAAACTTCACATTGTCAATTTTCATAAAATAAGTACTGTAAGCCTCCGGATCCGGTACCATAGAAAGTACCAATATTCCACCGGCTTGCGCCAGTGCCTCAATGATGAGTACACCCGGCATAACAGGTTCTTTGGGAAAGTGACCAACAAAAAACGGTTCGTTAATAGTTACGTTTTTGAGTGCAATTATTTCATTTTCTGATATTTCTAAAACCTTATCTACTAAGAGAAAAGGAGGTCGGTGAGGTAAAAGTCTGTGTATATCATTTATATTATAAACCGGCGGTGTGTTGGGATCCACCTGCGGACTCATTTTTTTTTTTCCTTGCTCCTTTATGTGCTTCTTTATGGCTTTAGCAAATTCAACATTTGAATAGTGTCCGGGACGAGTTGCCAGTATTTTGCCTTTGAGTGGCATTCCTACCAGGGCCAAGTCGCCAAGCAAATCCAGAAGTTTATGTCGCGCGGGTTCATTTGGAAAAATAAGATCATGATCATTGAGAATTCCTCTGCCTTTGGCTTTCACACGTGGCTTATTGCACAGGTCGGCAATACGGTCAAGTTCGTCTTGGGCGTATTCTCGGTCCATAAGCACAAGAGCATTATCGAGGCTTCCACCTTTAATGAGGTTGTTGCGCATCAGGAATTCCAAATCGCGCAGAAAAACGAAAGTTTTGCAAGGAGCGATTTCTTTTTCGTATTCCTTAAGATTATTGAGCGTGGCGTATTGATTTCCGAGTACTTGCGACTTGTAATCTATCATTACGTTCAAGCTTAGGTTATCGTCCGGAAAGGTCATAAGTTCTATTCCGGTATCTTCGTCGGAGTAGCTTATGCTCTTATGTATTACAAAATAATTCCGGTCGGCTTCCTGCTCAGTAATACCCGCAGTGTGCAATGCATTTACAATCAATCTGGCACTACCATCGAGAATGGGAGTTTCAGGTGCATTTATTTCAATAAGACAATTGTCAATTTCCAAGCCATATAAAGCAGAAAGAATGTGCTCAATGGTTCCTACCCTCGCGCCATTTTCTTCGAGCACAGTGCTGCGCGAAGTATCTACCACGTTATCTGCCAGGGCACGCACAATGGGTTTGTTGGGCAAATCCACTCGCTGAAATTTGTATCCGTGATTTTCAGGCGCAGGATTGAATGTGATGGTAGATTCTACCCCTGTATGCAATCCTCTGCCGCTGAGCGATACAGGTTTTGAAATGGTTCTTTGTTTGTCTGCCATATGATGTACGAATGTATTTTCGAATAATTAATTTGCCTGAAGTTTAGACTGCAAGTCTTTTATTATCTTTTCCAACTCAGATATTTTTTTATCCATTGCCGGAAGTTTTTTGAAAATTACTGTAGATTTCTGAAAATCGAGAATAGGCATTGCAGGAGATCCCTGTATAATTGTACCTGTATTTTTCACATTATAATTGACTCCAGATTGTGCGCCCACTTTTACTTCGTCAGCTATTTTGAGGTGACCTACAAAACCAACCTGTCCACCAATCATGCAGTCTCTTCCTATTTTAGTACTTCCTGACACTCCACTTTGCGCAGCCATTACGGTATTTTCGCCAATTTCTACGTTATGCGCAATTTGTATCAGATTATCGAGCTTTACTCCCTTGCGTATAATAGTAGAACCCATAGTTGCACGGTCGATGGTGGTATTTGAACCCACTTCTACATAATCTTCTATGATCACGTTTCCGAGCTGAGGTACTTTTTTGTATCCTGTAGCAGCGCTAGGGGCAAAACCAAATCCATCGGAGCCGATGATAACCCCGGAATGAAAAATACAATTGTTACCAATTACAGAGTTGTTGTACACTTTCACACCCGGGAAAAAAGTAGTATTATCACCCACTATGGCATTGTCGCCAATATATACCTGGGGATAAATTTTTACGTTTTTACCTATTTTTACGTTTTTGCCTATATAAGCAAACGCTCCGATATAGCAATTCTCGCCCAAGGTAGCTGTAGGATGTATTTTTACAGGTTCTTCAGTTATTAGTTCTGGTTCAAGTTGTTTTTGATAAAACTCCATCAGTGTTGCAAACGACTGATAAGGATCGTCCACTTTTATAAGGGTGGTAGAAATTTTCTTTTCAGGCGTAAACGCAGTATTTACCAAAACAATAGACGCTTGAGTGGTATATATAAACGGTTCGTATTTGGGGTTTGCCAGAAAACTCAATGTGCCTTCTGTACCTTCTTCAATCTTAGAAATAGAATCGACACTTACTAAGGGATCTCCCTCAACGGTACCTCCTATAATGGTGGCAATCTGCTGCGCAGTAAATTTCATAAACACGATAATTTGTGCAAAACTATACATTTATCTCCGGACAGTAAAAAATAATTTAAACTGTTTAAAGCAATCCTGCTATATCATATTAATATTAGCCCTGATAAGATTCGAACGTAGCCATAAAAACAATTTTTACAGCAAATGTTTTTCTACAAACTTAGGGTAAAAAAGATAGTATTTTGTTACTGTTTGTGAAAGTGCCGATACATTGGATATGTCACTTGCCTCGGCTATATCAACAAGCTTATTGTTGCCCAACAATACATGTATGCCTCCGTTCTCGGGTTTGTAAGCATTGTTGGTAAGTACTCCATGCTGATACAAGAACCCACATTCCTCTTCCGTAAAGCCATAATCTGACATGAGGCTATTCATTATCTGTGATCCATAGTTTTCGGGCATTTGGTTCTGATGCTGGTAAATATACAATCTGAACAAATTTCTCACCGAGAGACCTTCAGCAAGTGTACTCAACACCCTATCTGTATGACCTGCCCAGTATTTTACCATTATATCTATATCGGCATCATCTGTTTTGGTAAAAAGAAGAAGCAAATCAGCGTCTATGGTTTCATGTGCTGTTGTATTTACTTTTCTGCTAAAAAGTTGCTCTATCGCCGGAGTCAGGAATAACTCAACTCCTCGCGCATGCAGCCACCTGGCGCGCTTCATGAGCATGATGAGCATCATTTCGGCAGCTACTACCGTTTTGTGCAAATATACTTGCCAATACATTATGCGACGTGAAATAAGAAACTTCTCGGCACTATATATTCCCTTTGCCTCTATGGCAAGTGTATTGTCATACACACAAAGCATTTGTATAATTCGCTCAAAACCAACTATTCCCTCAGATACTCCTGTAAAAAAGCTATCGCGGCGGAGGTAATCGAGCCTATCCATATCTAGCTGACTGGAAACCAGCTGATGCAAAAACTTCTTTTCATATTCATTATTAAAAATACGAATGGCCAGAGAGAGTTTTCCACCAAAATACGAATTGAGCGACTGCATAAGAGCCTCTGAGATGGTTTCGTGATGCACATTTTCAATAATTATTCCTTCGAGCGTATGAGAGAATGGACCATGGCCAATATCGTGCAGTAAAATGGCTAATTTGGCAGCCAACGCCTCATCCGGCGATATATCTGCCCCTTTTTCCCGCAAAACCTGTAACGACAACCCCATCAGATGGGTTGCACCAAGCACGTGCTGAAACCTGCTGTGTGTTGCCCCGGGGTATACCAAGTACGTAAGCCCTAACTGTTTTATACGCCTGAGTCTCTGAAAAAAAGTATGTTGTATCACATCAAATATCAGAGGATCAGACACCCTGATAAAACCATACACCGGATCGTTTATAATTTTCAACTTATTCATATCACATTTCTTATAAATCACTTACCATTTAAAACGGCCAAACTATATTCGCCAAATTATCAAAGATATTGTTTTACCTGCTTGCTAAATTCATAATTAATAATTAATTTTGCACCGGCTAAAACAAAAAACATGCAGGGGACCGTAGTCCCCTCTTTTATTATGATAAAAAAAGACAATATACAGGAAATAATAGACCTTTCGCTACGCGGAACTGATATATTCTTGGTAGAACTTACATTGAACAATCAGAATTGCATAGAGGTATATATAGACTCCGACCAAGGAGTGACCATAGAGCAATGTATGACACTCAGCAGACAAATTGAAGGTAGCCTCAACAGAGACGAAGACGATTTTGAGCTAAATGTGTCGTCGGCAGGCATAACCACTCCATTCAAAATAAAAAGACAATATGTAAAGAACCTGAACAAAGAGGTAGAAGTATTACTAAAGAATGGAATAAAGAAGATAGGCACCCTGGTAGAGGTAACCGACAACGGTTTCACCTTGCGCACCGAAAAATTGGTAAAACTTGAAGGTAATAAGAAAAAAACAAAAGTTACCGAAAATTTACCCGTATCATTCGATGATACAAAATCAACAAAACTAGTTTTCAGCTTTTAAAATACGATCATGGCAAAGCATTCTGAAACAATAAATTTAACCGAAACATTCGCTGAATTTAAAGATTTAAAAAATATTGACCGTGCCACAATGATGAATGTGCTCGAAGATGTTTTTAAAAGCCTTTTAATTAAAAAATTTGGTACAGCAGACAACTGTAGCATTATCATAAATATTGATAAAGGCGACTTTGAAATTTGGCGTTACCGAAATGTTGTAGATGAAGACGATCTGACTGATCCTCTGACCCAAATAACCATCACTGAAGCACAAAAAATAGATACCGACTACGAGGTAGGCGAAGAAGTTGCCGATGAAGTGAAACTTTTATCTTTCGGAAGAAGGGCTATACTTTCACTACGCCAAAATCTGTCGACCCGTATTGCAGAGTTGGAAAAAGACAATATTTACAGTAAATACAAAGACAGAGTAGGCCAGATAATTACTGCTGATGTGCACCAGACCTTCAAGAAAGACATACTCCTGCTCGATGATGAAGGCAACGAATTGGTGCTGCCAAAAACAGAACTAATACCCGGCGAATACTACCACAAAGGCGACACTGTAAAAGCAGTTATATTGAAAGTGGACATGAAAAACAATAGTCCTCAGATTGTACTTTCACGAACTTCGCCATTCTTTCTCGAAAGGATGTTTGAGTTGGAAGTTCCTGAAATATTCGATGGTCTTATCACCATACGCAAAATAGTGCGCATTCCGGGAGAAAGAGCAAAAGTAGCAGTAGAATCATACGACGATCGCATAGACCCTGTTGGTGCATGCGTAGGAATGAAAGGTTCTCGCATTCACAATATAGTGCGCGAACTCAGAAATGAAAATATAGACGTTATCAATTATACTAACAACTTACAATTATATATCAGCAGAGCACTGAGTCCTTCCAAAATTTCATCTATCAAAATTGATGAAAAAACAAAGAAAGCTCAGGTATATCTAGCTCACAACGAGGTATCGAAAGCCATTGGCAAAGGCGGTTTGAATATAAAACTGGCTGGCATGCTTACAGGCTACGAGATAGACGTATATCGTGAAATGGATGAAGACGAAGATGATGTAGATTTGGAAGAATTCGCTGATGAAATAGACGGCTGGGTAATAGACGAGTTCAAACGAATTGGTTGTGATACTGCCAAAAGTGTACTCAGTCTGAGCGCCGAAGAACTTATTGAACGCACCGACCTTGAAGAAGAAACCATACAAGACGTGCTCAATATTTTGAAAAGTGAATTTGAGGACTAAGAATAGTAGTTGTTTGATATTAATATGGTAAGTAATTTAATCTTTAGGTGACATGACAGAGCAAAAAGGGACCCGACTAAGCAAAGTTGCCAGAGAACTTAATGTTGGTATTACTACCATAGTTGAGTTTCTGCACAAAAACGGACACAATATAGATTCCAATCCGAATACTAAAATTACAGATGATTGCCTGGACTTGCTCAACAGAGAATTCCAAAAAGATTTATCGGCAAAAAAGGAATCTGAGAAATTGGGCAACATTCGAAAATCGAGGGAAAAAAAAGAATCCATTACACTTGACGACGTATCGAAAGATGAGACCAAGCAACATGATGATGATGACAATGATGGGACTGATGAAATGATTCACATTCAAGATTTTACCTCAAATAAAGAAGCTGACAATCATACTCATGTAAAGAAAAAAGACGTTGAGCTGAAAATTGTAGGTAAAATAGACCTGAATGCAGATAAAATTAAAAAGGCGCCCATTGTAACCACCGAAGAATCTATCAAACATATCACTGAAATACATCAAAATACAAAACAAAATACAGAATCAACACCACAAAAAGAAGTACCCACGGTACAAACTACTATTGAAATTCACCCCAAAGAAGAGACTGAAATTCCGGTTGTAGTAAAAGTGACCGAAGAAAAACCTGAAGTACACCTAACTCCGGCAGAAGAGCAGAAAACAGAAATTATTGAAAAAATTGAAAACCCTGTTCTGAATACTTCTGAAAATGAGACTAAACCAGCAAAAACAGACGATACTGAAATAGAACAGGTATCCATTAAACAAAACACAGATTTGAAGAGTACACTAGAATTAGAAGAAGTAAAAGTTGATTCCACCCAGACAGAACCCGAAATCTTCAGGCACAAAGTAACCCAACTTACTGGTCCTACAGTAATTGGCCGCATAGAACTGCCCCAGCAAAATGAAAAAAAGAAACAGCCCCAACAAAACCAACAATCTCAGGCAGAACAAAATAAACTGAACAAATCGAAGCGTAAAAAAAGAAAACGCATTGAAGCAGTTAATCTGAAAACAGAGAACAAACAAGACAATAATCATCCTAAGCCGGAACAACCGCAAAATAAGGAACACGTTACTAACAAGAATCAGGAAAAACCGCAAAACCAGAGCACAGCCCCAAAACCTCAGTCGAGCATTTTGTCAACTCTGAAAAAACGTGATCCAAACAAACCCGTTACTCCTCAGACCAATACAAACAGAGGACCAGGCCAACAGAACAGAAGCAATAACGACACCAGAAAGAAACCTAATCAAAATCAGCGTAGGGACGTACATAGCCCCGAAGTAAGAAAAGAAGTTCAGGCTGAGGATGTTGATAAGCAGATGAAAGAAACCTTGGCTCGCCTAGGCAACAAAATAAAAAGCCGCGCAGCCAAGCATCGCCGCCTGAAACGCGACCAAATAGAGAAAAAACATCAAGAACAGCTCGAGCAAGAGCAAATGGAAAAACACAAGCTCAAAGTAACCGAATTTGTTTCGGCAAATGAGTTGGCCACCATGATGGAAGTGTCAGTAAATGAAGTCATTTCTACATGTATGAGCCTCGGTCTGATGGTTTCAATAAACCAGCGCCTCGATGCTGATACCATGTCAATAGTGGCCGAAGAATTTGGATACGAGGTTGAGTTTGTAAGTATAGAAGTACAAGAATCCATTGAAGAAGAAATAGATGCACCGGAATCGCTTATATCGCGCCCACCTATTGTAACAGTAATGGGACACGTAGACCACGGTAAAACATCGCTCCTCGACTATATACGCAAATCCAATGTTATAGCTGGTGAAGCTGGTGGTATCACGCAGCACATAGGTGCATACAAAGTGCAACTCAACAATGGTAAAAACATTACATTCCTCGATACACCTGGTCACGAAGCATTTACCGCCATGCGTGCTCGTGGAGCATCCGTTACGGATATCGCTATCATTGTGGTAGCTGCTGACGATAGCGTGATGCCAACCACAGTAGAAGCCATAAACCACGCAAAAGCAGCACAGGTTCCTATCGTTTTTGCCATCAACAAAATAGACAAACCACACGCCGATCCCGAAAAAATTAAAAATCAGCTTGCTCAAATGAACTTGCTGGTTGAAGATTGGGGCGGTACATATCAGTCGCACGATATTTCGGCCAAAGCTGGTCTCGGAGTTCACGAATTGCTGGACAAAGTATTGCTAGAAGCAGAAATACTGAATTTGAAAGCCAACCCCGATAAAAAAGCCGTTGGTACCATTATAGAATCGAGCTTAGACAAAGGCCGTGGTTATCAGGCTACACTGCTTATATCATCAGGAACGCTTCATGTTGGCGATTTCGTACTCGCTGGTAGCACATCTGGCAGGGTAAAAGCCCTCTATAATGAGCGCAACCAGCGCATCAAATCTGCCGGACCATCGTCACCAGCCCTTATCATAGGCTTAGATGGTGCACCACAGGCAGGCGACAACTTCAATGTGATGAGCAACGAACGTGAGGCTAGAAGCATAGCTGCAAAACGTCAGCAATTGCAACGTGAGATGGGTCACCGTACTCGCAAACATATAACCCTCGACGAAATTGGACGACGCATTGCCATTGGTAACTTCAAAGAATTGAATGTTATTGTAAAAGGTGATGTGGATGGTTCTATCGAAGCTTTGGCAGATTCACTCATCAAACTGAGCACCGACCAGATTCAGGTGAACGTAATACACAAAGGTGTAGGCCAGATATCTGAAAACGACGTTACACTCGCACAAGCTTCAGATGCTGTTATCATAGGCTTCCAGGTTCGCCCATCGGGCAACGCCCGCAAGCACGCCGAGCGTGAAGGCATTGAAATACGTCTGTATTCTATCATTTACGATGCTATCGACGATTTGCGCGACGCTATGATTGGTATGCTTTCACCAGACATCAAAGAAGAAATTCAAGGTGCCGCCGAAGTGCGCGAGGTATTCAATATAACCAAAGTTGGTCGCATAGCTGGCTGTATGGTAAGAGAAGGTAAAATACTCCGCACCTCCAAAGTGCGTGTTATCCGCGATGGTATAGTAGTATTTACCGGTGTACTCGAATCGCTCAAACGTTTCAAAGAAGATGCAAAAGAAGCGCGTAGCGGTCAGGATTGTGGTCTGAATATCGAAAGATTCAACGACATAAAAGTTGGAGACATTATCGAAGCATTCACCACATCAGAAATTCAGCGTACATCACTTTAACAGATTATTTTTAAATCTCAGATATCAAAAAAACTGCATTCAAATTGAGTGCAGTTTTTTTTTGTGTATCAATCCACTTTATAAGTATATTTGGGAAATGCAAGCATGAACGCTTATGTATACAAAAACTTTTTGGTACAAAACATATACCTTGGTTACACTCATTCTGCTTATCTGCATACAAATTCGGGCCTACAGCCAACAAATTGTCACGGGGCACATCACCGACAAGAAAACGCACGAAGCACTTCCAAATACAAGCATTTACATCAAAAACATGCGTTGGGGTACAGTTTCAAATACCAGAGGCGAATTTCGGTTTGTACTTCCCCAAAAAATATCTGTTACAGATTCAGTTTGTTTTTCATTCATCGGGTACATTCCATTTTGCAAACCATTAACCGATACAATCTCCAAAAGCTGGACGATACAACTCCAAAGCCAATCATTTGCTATTTCAGAGGTTATTGTTCATTCCAATATGGCAGAAATGTTGCTACAAAGTGCACTCGACGCCATACCGCAAAACTACGCTACCATTCCGGTTCAAATGAAGGGATTTTATCGGGAAACGGTATCAGACAATGGTGCATTTACCGAGTTTATAGAAGCTGTGGTAGATATATACAAACAACCATACAACATACGAAAGCGCGATGATATACAAATACTGCATGGCAGGGAAATAAAAACCAAAGTGAAGTCGCCTATATGGAAGTTTATATATTTCGTGGATGGCCCCTATGAAGCCCTCCTATCTGATATAGCCAAGAACCCCAACAATTTCATAAGTATTCCTCAAGGAAGTATCAACTTCCTGAATCCTCGAAATTTTAAATACTACAAATACGAAATTGAGAAACCTTATGCCAACGATAATTCCTACTATACCATACATTTTAGCCCAAAATCAAAGAGAGCTATTTATGAAGGTTATATTTACATTGATAAAAAAGACAAAGCTTTTCTTAGCTTATATTACACCATAGCAGCCAACAGATTAGAATCTGCTCAACTCCTGCGCAATGAAACTTTGGCATTTCTGGAAACCGAGGATATACTTACATTGCCGGTAGACTACTACGCATTGGTGAGTTTTGAAAAATGGAACGACAAATACTACCTGAGTTACGCAAAAATGGGATACCAATTTCTGATGATGAGTTCGCGACATAGCATTTTTTCATACATCTCAAACCATCAGCAATTGTTTATAACCGAAACCGACACCATATATACAACCGAAATTCCGTGGTATAATAAAGTTCGACGCAATCAAAAACTTACCACACAATTTGCAGATACCGATTCTACTTTCTGGAACAATTACCAGATTGTAGAAATGGAGCAATGGGAAAAAGAAAGGCTCAAAGACATGAATAAAACCATTCCCAATAAAAAGTAATCTACTGGCCACTAAGCACCTTTAGACATATATTCTACGGCATCCTTATCAAACATAAGTATATGTTGCTCAAACCATTCACGTAAGTAAGAAAACATATCCGCACATATTGTTTCACCATTCTCGGCATACTGCTGCTGAAAAGCAATCAGACGAGCAATAAACGCTAAATGTTCTCTACGGTGCTCCATGAACTTTGGGTAATTATTCTGATAGAGAGCGCGTTCTTCTTCATGAAACTGATTTTCGGCATAATATGCCAATCGGTGAAAAATAGATAAGAAATTATCAGAGCATTTGTTTTCGTTGATGCACTCGGCTAAGAGATTTACCGTATCCACATACCTTTTGTGCTGTTCATTCATGGCTACCAATTTCAAATCGTACTCAGGTTTCCAGTTTATATACTGAATTTTCTCACTCAAATTCATGACCTTAAATATTGCATTTTTATACAATGCAAGATACACCTGATGCAAAATGAGTGAAATGACAATTATCATTACGTTATGCTAAAAAACATGATTTTCGTACATACCTCCCACTACGAGTACTAAAAAATACTGAACTATGCAATATATCAATATATTTAAACAGAATGTTTCATTACTTTGCCAAACTCTAAGCCAATAGTATATGCCTACTTTTTTATTTGATGATATTATTTTTGGGCCGGTATCTAGTCGCCGTCTTGGAAAATCTTTGGGAATAAATCTGCTCCCTACTCACCGCAAAATCTGTAATTTCGATTGTATTTACTGTGAATGCGGGCTTTCACCCCATGAGCTGATTCAAAAATCTCATTTCCCAAGTGCAAGCGACGTTAAAAATGCACTTACTGCCAAACTGGTGCATATGAAAGCTCAAAACGATTTGCCCACTACCATTACCTTTGCCGGTAATGGAGAGCCCACATTGCATCCGGAATTCGAAGCTATCATTCTATCTACTGTAGAAATCAGAAACAGACTTGCGCCACAAAGCAAAATTGCAGTATTATCGAATGCTACTCTCATTTCTCGCAAAACAATCACTTCGTCGCTCGCCAAAATTGATTTGAATATTCTGAAGCTAGATTCAGCCCTTAACAATACCATCAACTGCATCAATCGTCCGAAACTTCCATTTTCGGCAGATAAGTTGATAGACAACTTGCAGGAATTTCGAAAAAAAATTATTATTCAGACTCTTTTTCTGAAAGGTACCGTTAATGGACAATACATTGACAATACCTCACCTGAAGAACTGAACGCACTCTTAGATGCGTACCAGCTTATAAAACCCGAAATGGTAATGATATATACCATCGCACGAAGTACACCAGTAGAAGGGCTCGAGAAAATAGAAAAAGAGCAATTGGATGCCATAGGTCAAACCATAGAAAAATTGGGGATAAAAGTTCAAATTTCTTACTAGAAATGCCTGAAGGTAGGATACGAATTTTTGTTTGTGCGCTCGATTGGGGTTTGGGGCACATCACGCGTACATTGCCATTGTTGCATATACTCACACAATCTGGCTTTGAGGTAATACTTGGAGGAAACGAAACTGCAAAGCGCATATGGACATCCCACTACCCTACCCTACCCTTCGTACATATGTATAATCACAAAATACGCTACGGATCGTCTAAAAACCTATTTCGTATGATGTGGTGGCCGGCAATTTCTATCTTCAGGGGCATTCGGGAAGACAAAATACTTATAAAAAAAGTTCAAAGGGAATACAATATCCATCTCATTATCAGCGACAATAGGTATGGAGCAGTAAGTAAAAAAGCCCCCTCAGTATTCATTGGCCATCAGCTATCACCCATTCTTCCAAGCAGCTTTTTTATACTTAATAAATTATTATTCAATATTTTAAACAAATTGACTAGAAGCTATAGCGCAATATGGATACCAGATAATACTAGCTTACAGACAATTATATATACACTTAAATCCCCCTACACACCTCAATTAAAGGCAATTTCTATAGGATTAATGTCACAATTCCAATTCACAAATGTACAACACCATTTTTCGCGTCCCATTGTGGCTTTGCTCTCAGGACCCGAGCCCCACAGAAGTCAATTTGAAAAGTTGATTTCAGCTATACTGAATACAATAAGCATACCAAGTATCATAATAAGAGGACTAAACCCCAATGCAGAATTACCTGAGAACAACAACTCGAATATAAAAATTCTGAATTTCGCAACCGGAAGCCAATTGCATAGCATATTGACAGGCGCACATTTGATAATTGCAAGATCTGGATACAGCACCCTCATGGACGTTATTTACCTACAAAAGAAGTCGTTGCTAATACCTACGCCAGGGCAGACCGAACAAGAATACCTTGCAAAAATGAACGCTGGAAGATACGGTATACACACCTGCAACCAATACCAACTTTGCAAAGAAACAGTACTTGAGGCATTTGATAAACCTTACTGTGCGCAACCCGCAGAGTTTGTAAGTTGCCAAACAATATCCAGAGAAGTAGAACGTATTACTAAAAGTATATAAGCGCAATAAAATAGCATTTAGAATGCTAAAATGACCCTAAAATGTGTCAATTTTATTAATTTTGAGATCTAATACGAGAGAAATGAATCAGGTAATACTTATAACGCACAGAAATAATTTTAGTTTAGCCATTCAGAGTTTTTTATCGGATCATAAAATACGCGCTGAAATTTTCTGGGAACCAGAAATAGTACAAAGAGACCTGAAACAGAACCGTATACAACCAGAAGTGATTGTGATATTTGAAATGTTAAAAACTGGAAACCCCAGTGAGTTAATACACTTGATACACGAAAATTCAAATACTACAGATATAGTTTTTATTGGTGAGAATCCACCCATATTTACTCCCATATATACTTTGCCCAAAAGTATGATTTCAGCAGGCAACGAAGCCGTGGTGGCAGGATATATACTACAACTACTTCGCAAAAGAAAAAACCTCACATTGGGTCAAATAGACTACGATATAAAAACAGTTTTCACCAATATGCTTCGACTCAATCCAAATCCTATTTGGATAACCAATGATAAAGGGAATATAATACAAACCAACAAGTCATTTGATGAGCTTACAGGCTATCCGCATGCTGAGCCAGAAGAATTAGATGGCTGGCTTCGTAACTCAATAACGGATGCAACAACGCTCAATCTGGAAAAAGTATACGAATACGATACCCAGTTTACTACACGCACCGGTGTAAATCAGGTATTTGAGATAAAAAAAATGAAGATCAATACGCAGGACAACGAAACACAAATACTAGCCGTGGCAAACAATGTAACAGAAAACCGACACTATTTGCTCGAAGTATTACGTAAAAATGCATACATTGAGGGAGTTTTCGATAAAAATACGATACCAATGATGATGGTGGAAATGGATAATGCAAAAATAACTGCGGTAAATCAACCCGCCTACACAATTTTACAATCTAATATTCAACAAACACAGTCATACTCCTATGCAGCCCTCACTGGTATTGATACCAATTGGGATCAAGTAGCACAAAATCTGAAATATGGAGAACAAATTTTCGAACAAAAATGGCAAATTGATAATATTCCTAAAAAATTTAAATTATATACCAGCGAGGTACGTTTTCAGGAAGAAATCTTTCTGGTTATTACATTTTTCGAAAAATAACACGCATTACTTGCAACAATTTGGCGAAAAGATATAATAAAGATTATGGAACAAGGCATACCAAAAGGCAAATAAACAATGGACTCAATAACGATTTGTTAATTAGCACAGCTAAAACAACACAAAAAAGCTAAGAAGTTAGGACTGACTTTGCCAAAAGGCATTATTGAAAAACAAAAAGTTAAGCTGTATATTTAAAAAAGGATTAACCAAAAAACTGCATTTCGTTTGCTTCCTGCATACAACACTTCATAAATCAATTATAATTTGCACGAAAATGAATTTACGGATCCAATCAGAAACTCAGGCGTATAAAGCAAGGATATTGATAGTGGACGATATTCCGGAAAACCTACAAATTTTGAACCATGTACTTTCAGATGAGCAATATCTGGTACGAGCCGCAATATCTGGAACCCAGGCACTCCAAATACTTCCTAAGTTTAATCCGGATCTTATATTACTAGATATCTCAATGCCTGACATTGATGGATATCAAGTTATTACTCAAATAAAAACCAATCCAGCAACTTCCGAAATTCCAGTTATTTTTCTCACTGCCAAGGCCTTGAGTGAAGATATTGTAAAGGGTTTCAGATGCGGGGCTTCCGACTATGTCACCAAACCATTCAAAACAGAAGAACTTCTGATCAGAATTAATACCCATTTAAATTTGCGATTTCGTACTCAAGAGTTGAAACAAATAAACCTAGAACTTGAAAAAATAGTAGATGCCCGAACTTATGAATTGCAATTGGCAAATAACAAACTTTCCAAATTAGATAAAGCTAAAAACGATTTTTTGCTGCTAGTAAATCATGAACTCAGGACTCCTATACACGGCATAAGTGGCTTCTTGCAACTATTGGAAGAACAATCTTTACCGGCAGAATTCACAGATTATATATCCATGCTCTCGGCATCTACCAACCGCCTGCTGAAATTATCAGAATCGGCACTTCTCATAACAAGTGTACAAACCGGATATCAAAATATAAATTTCCAACCCATAAATATAAATTCACTGGTACGGCAATCGCTTGTTGACCATCAAGAAGCAATACTTATTAAAAATCTTAAAGTAAACAAGCATCCCGATACAGAAAATGCCGAGGTTTTGGCAGATTCTAAGCTTGCGGTAATTGCCCTGAATAAAATTTTCGAGAATGCCCTCAGGCACAGTTCTGTGAATGATACAATATACATAGATACATATAGCACAGAGCAATTTACGAGTATAAACATTTCAGACCAAGGGACAGGTTTTTTACCAGAGACGCTGCAAAATTTGTTTCATTTCTTCCACTCTGGCACAACTACTAACCAGACCTTTGGATTCGGACTCGGACTGGCCACCGTAAAACTTATCATGGAACTACAAGAGGGCAGCATACAAGCATACAACAATAAAGAAGGACATGCAACTGTGGAGCTAATTTTTAAAAGTACTCATCAAAAAATACATACTTCATAAATATTTGCCTCAAATAAATAATATTCACAACAGATTGGCATAATTTTAAATGATTAAAGTTTACATTTGAAAAGCATATAAAGTTCGGAAATGGCATGAAAATAAATACACAGATATTAGTATTCGTATTATCAATTACTTTCGTCATTTTTACACTATCCATCGGTTATGTTAGCATATCTGCACGCAATCGTGCACTTCAAGATGCACGAACCATTGCCGATATTTCAGTACGTGAGCTGGCCAATGAAGTAAAAGCTCAACTAAATAACGACCTAGCTATAGTTCGCACCCTAGGACATGTATTCAGTGGATATACAAAAATACCAGTATCTGTGCGTACGCCCATATATGATGATATTCTCAGAAATGTGTTTTTACACAGCGAAAACTACTTGGCTGTCTGGAATAGTTGGGAAATGTTTGCATTAGACTCAACATATCTAAAAAATCATGGTCGGAAAAATACTGAAGTACACAAGCAGTCGGGGATACTTACACTGGACTATTCCTACAGAGATCTCAATGGACCCAATGTAGGAAGCTTGTACTACCGCATCAAGATAAATCCAGGCGAGGTAATTACTCCATCCTATTTTTATTCATACAACAATGACGAAGACTCTATCCTGGAATCGAGTCTTGTAATGCCAATCATGTCCAACAACAGATTTGTAGGAGTGGCAGGTATCGATGTATCTTTATCAAGATTTCAACAAATCATAAACAGGTTACGCCCTTTTCCAAACAGTTTTTCATTTATGTTGGGACAGGATGGCAAATTTATAGCTCACCCAAATAACGAAAACCTCGGAAAAGCCCTAGAGGAAGTTTACCCAGAATTTGTTACGAAATTTGATTTGCTTACTAATTTATACAAAGGCAAAAATTATGGTTTTATCACATCTATACCCGGTATAAATGGCGAATTGTATGTAACCGTAGCCACTTTCACAGCAGGCAAAACAACTACGCCGTGGGCTATTGCCTTGGTAGTGCCGGTAGACGTAATCATGCAGGATGCCTACAAATCTTTTACTATCACCTTATTGGTAGGCTCCATAGGCCTCATATTTCTAATAGTGAGTATTTATTTTATTTCACGCAGTATCACAAAACCACTCAAAGTAACCACTAAGATACTGCAAAACCTTGAAAGAGGAATAATTGACACGTCTAATAAACTCAATATCAAATCTAATAATGAAATTGGCGTTATGTCGCGTTCATTGAATACCCTTATAGATACCCTTGACCGAATGGCGAAGTTTGCAACCCAAATAGGAAAAGGCAATATAGATACACATTTTGAACTGCTTAGTGATAAAGACATACTTGGCAACGCTCTCATAGAGATGCAAAAGAGTTTAAAAATAGCAAAAGAAGAAGAAACTATTCGTAAAGCTGAAGACCAAAGCAGAAACTGGACATCAAACGGACTTGCAAAATTCAGTAATATTTTGCGCGGAAATTACACACAGATCGATCAACTTACATACGAAATAATCAAAACGCTAGTAAAATACCTGGATGCCGGTTCAGGAGGCATATTTATTATAAATAAAGATGTTCCAACTCATCCGTTCTTTGAATTATCAGCATCTTATGCATACGATCGAAAAAAACTAAACGGCACAACTTACGAAATTTCAGAAGGCTACCTAGGTGCCTGCTACAATGATAAAAAAACCCTGATAATTGAAAATGTAAATGCAGAGTATATCAAAATAGGTACCGGGCTTGGCAGTGCGAAACCCAAAACTTTATTGTTGGTACCAATCCAAACTACCGAAGAAATGCTTGGAATTCTGGAAATAGCAAGTTTCATCACAGCACAAACGCATCATATAGAATTTATTGAAAACATAGCTAGCTCAATAGCTATTACTATGGCCAATATACAATCAAACATACGTACAGCCAAACTATTAGAACAAGCACGCACCAATGAAGAAATGTTGGCTCAAAACGAAAAAACACTTGAAGCCACCATCAATGAGATGAAACAAGTACAAACCGATGCAATGCGACATCAGAGTGAACTACTTAGCTACATAAATGCATTGTACGCAAGTTCGATGGTGGCTGAATATAATCTGGATGGTCAGATAATTCATATCAACGATTTATTCCTGAATTTACTTGGATTAAAATATGATGAGATAATGGGCAAAAAATATGGCGAGTTTGAGTTGAAAGGGGATAAAACAAACCATGAAACTATGTGGATGCAGTTAAGAGCCGGTGAAACAATCCATGTTGAACAAACTGTACAAATACGTGATAATATAATTGTTTTGAAGGAAACTTACACCCCAATACTCGACTCTGATGGCAAGCCATACAAAGTACTCAACATAGCCATAGTAATAAGCAAAACAGCAGCCTAAACACCACAATACAATGACTAAACAAAGCCGGGCTTATATAGCAGCCCTCGCCTCAGTATTATTATGGAGTACAGCTGCAACTGCATTCAAAATTTCCTTGCGTGAATTACATTTCACCCAATTGTTATTCATTGCATCGGTGGTAAGCTTGCTGGCTCTGGGCTTCCTGCTTGCTATACAGGGCAAATTGAAGCTACTTAGCCATACATCACCAGCGCAATATGCACAGTCTGCCATGGCAGCATTTCTTAACCCGTTTGCATATTATTTGGTACTTCTCAAAGCCTATTCCATTCTTCCCGCACAAATCGCACAGCCATTAAATTACACCTGGCCAATAGTATTGGTACTTCTGGCGGCACTCATACTCAAGCAAAGACTCAATAAATACCATCTGATTGCTCTTGTTGTTAGTTTTTCGGGTGTATTTGTTATCTCCACGCAAGGTAATCTGGCCAATTATCACATCGAAAATCCCCTAGGCGTATTTTTGGCGGCTGGCAGCTCCATTTTATGGGCACTCTTTTGGATTATAAATATGAAAGATAAACGGAACGAAATAATCAAACTATTTTATAATTTCCTATTTGGATCAGTATATACCGGAATAGCCGTTTTTATATTTTCAGACTTCCACTTCGTACTAAGCACCAGTATATATGCAGCCATTTATGTAGGCTTGTTCGAAATGGGATTTACATTTGCCCTTTGGCTTATAGCCTTGCAGCTAAGCGATACCGCAAGTAAAATAAGCAACCTTGTATTTTTATCGCCCTTTATGTCGTTGATTTTTATACATTTTATATTGGGTGAAACGCTTTATTATACAACCTATATTGGCATTGTACTTATCATCACGGGCATCATCATTCAACAAATGGCCTCCAAGTCAAAATCCAGAATAAAAGAATGAGCAGCAACATAATACTTGGCATAGACCCTGGATCGCAAGTATTGGGATACGGTGTAGTAGATACGGTACAAAACAAACCAGTATGCCTGCATTTGGGTGCACTCAAACTTACCAAAACCGACGATTATTACTATAGACTTAGGCTAATATACGAGCACGTAATTCTCCTTATTCAAGAATACAAACCTGTAGAAATGGCACTCGAAGCACCTTTCTATGGAAAAAATGTACAATCGATGCTCAAATTGGGAAGGGCGCAGGGCGTAGCCATGTCAGCTGCCTTATCATGCAATATACCCATTGTGGAATATGCGCCAAAGAAAGTAAAGATGGCTATTACAGGCAACGGAAGCGCCTCAAAAGAGCAGGTTTCAGCAATGCTCATTCAAATGTTTAAACTCAAAGAAATACCTCAGTTTTTTGATGCTACCGACGGATTGGCTGTGGCTGTATGCCATTATTACGAAAAGCGTTCAGTTTTGGGACAAATGGGAAAAGCAAAGTCGTGGGAAGATTTTATAAAAAAGAATCCCGACAGAATAAAGTAATCCAACAATTATAGAATTTGATTGTTAGCTGAATTTAATAACTCAGGTTTTAAGCCAATACCCAATCCCCAGACAGATGCAAAATGTTCCCCAATAATTTGACATCCAATTATCGTTTGGTATGGCCACTCTGAAAATATAGCCATGAACAATTATTATAAAAAAATCCATTGGGCGATTAACCCAATGGATGTATAAGAAGATATCATTATCAATATTATCCTGCAGACTCGTTATCGTCGAACTCGCCACCTGAAGATGTACTAGTAGTTTCTGACGACATATTGCTACTACCAGTTGTAGAACCACCTGTAGTAGAACTATAAATATTATTGTGACTAGAGCCAGATACAGAACCGAAACCGCCAGTATCAGTAGATTTTGATTTCTCCAAAGATTTTGACCTGTCGGCACTTGTAATATGGTGCATAACTTTAGAACCAAAGTAGAATGCAACCATCATCTGGAAAGCCATAATCCATTCATAAATATTCATTTCAGACTCAGCTCCTGAATAGAGGTTAGCCATTTCAAAAATAATGGTAACAAGCAGAAGCGTCATAGTAAGAACCGCACGAAAATAACCGCGAGGCAAGCTAAGGGTTTCACCAGAATAAGGATTTGGATTGTCTTTGGTCCAATTTCCGAAGGGATATTTTACAACCAATGCACCAGTAAGTACAACGATAATACTAATCCATATTATAACAGGCAGATAAAAATGTGCCCAGAATTCGTGTTGAAGAGCTGTAAGTCCTTGTTCGCTCATAAGATGTTTATTTTTAATAGATTGCTAATTTCAATTTTTATTTTGCTATATAAACTCCAAGCACAAATGCTACTGGAATTAACCCAAAAGCAATGTTTTTGTATAGTTTCTGTTTCTTAAAATCCCTACCGATTTTTTTAATATCGGTTTCAGCAATTTCCCAATTTTTCTTGTAAAAATTACGGTCCTTCTCTAAAGTTTCCACAATACTGCTGTGTACTTTTTCTTTTTCCTCATACACTGAAACCATCTTCTTAAATTCTTCAAGTTCTTCTTTAAGTAGAACAAGTTCTTTAGAGTCGGCAAGAGCACGTGTAAACTGATTGTCATTCAATACCCATAAATCATAATCATCAGATATTAGGCTTTTTGTTTCGCCTTTGGGTATGTGTATAGGATATTGTTGGGCCATCACAATGGTGGATGATACAACAATAAGGAGCATAAGGATAAACCTTTTGTTTATATTCATGATTAACTTCCCCATAAATTTTGAGCCTCGGTTGTTTTTTGTTCCACGGTCATTTTCTCAACCTCTTTGGTTACATTTTGCCGTTTTGTTTCTATCAGCTCAATCTTGGTTTCTATCAGTTTTATGTCTTTATCCAGAGATTCCAGTTTTTTCTGTTTCTCAGTTAGTTCTTTATCAATCTGTTCCCGGTGCTTCTTTTCCTCTTTCTTGATTTCTTCGTGCTTTTCAATTATTTGATCGGTTTCTGAACTATTAATATTGTCGCGCACCCTATTGAACCCATACTGAAAGGGACCGGCCAGAGCGGCAATCAACATGGTAATTCCCTCCCATGAAAAGGCAGGAAGTACCCCCATAGCACTCAATACTATAAGAATGATAAGCACACCAAGTATAATGGCCGCAACGATGAGCCAACGTTTGGTTCTCTTGTTCATTATTCAAGTCCGATAAATTTGGCTGCTACCCAGCCTTCAATTTCTACACTTACTTTATACCACTCGCCATTTTGCTCAAGTATCTTAACTTTTTTATTTAAGGTGAGCGGAGCAGCAACTTTCTCGCCCTCGGTAGATGGTGTGGCTCTGATGTTCAATTTGGATGCTATTACTTTTCCGTTTTTAGCCATCACTATACCATTGTTGTCGTCTCTGTTTCCGCTGAGGAGTTTATTACGCATACGGTCCAATGGGAAAGCTGGGCCAGGATCTGCTTTACGCTTAGGAGCTATTTCTTCGTGGCCAACTATTTCTTTTACACCATATGTATCAATAAGTTCCTGGCAGATATCTGATACAACTCTGATTTGTTCTTCAGTATAAACATGCCAATAACGCGGACTCGATTCATTACGGTGGGTAGCTTCTATTACTTCAGAAGGATTGAACGCGGCACCATACCAAGCGCGAAATACATCGCCGCTTTTAGTAAGAGGTCCTGCATTAACAATTTCTATCCCTATGGAATAACTGTTCAAACCTGTACGGCCTTTCCATTCGCTTGCTCCGGCATGCCAGGTAATCATATTGAAAGGTGCCAACTGGGTAACGCTTCCGTCTCTGTCTACCAACAAATGCGCTGATGCCTTTACTTTTGGGTTAATCAGGGTATTTAAAGAAGGGTCATAAGGTCCGGCAGTATAGTGTACAACTACAGTATCAGGCAGTCCTGCTGCAAAAGTTCCACTTACGTTTGGGGTTTTCTTGAACTTTACGTTCGGTCCTTTAAGCATGTGATCTACAATCTCCATAAATAAGTTGGTTTAAATTTTTCTAAAGGTATGTTATTTTTTTTGAAATGGTAAAAAAGTAGAAGCAAAATTTAACACTTTTACCTCCGCTTTATTCCGGTTAGTCCAAATTACACCCGGTAAGCCTGAAAGCTACCCGATGTGGGGGTCCCTCGTACCCTTTATTCATATACCAGAATACGATGGCGAGTTTGTCTTCATAAGGACTTTTCATGCATCCACTTAATCCGGCATTGAGGGTATAATCATAAAACTTTTCCGACATTCTGAGCATACTCCCAGGAGTAGGATCTAATCTGTCTACATTTAATTCTATTTGTTGTATCAGGTCTATTCCTAAATCATTATCGGTTTGGGTTTGGGTACTAAATGAAATTGAATACTTTTTGCCTTTATTCAAGAAATCACCATTTTGCAATTGAACTGAAGAAACCTGATATACTTGGTACTCATTCAACTTATTAGAAATCATTTCTTTATGATTGTGCCATATGCTATCAATATTGTAAGGCAGCTGTTCACTTGTAAACTCCCATTTGTACACTTGTTTATCTGTATTAAGGTCGTGAATTACAAACTCAAAAAAATAACAGCCGCAGGCTTCGTCTGCAGGCTCGGAAAAGTATGCGACCTTGCCGTCTTCAGACCAACCTACAAACCTGAACCCATCAGAAAGATAGTCGGTACCAAACGAATGGTATTCAACACCTAACGGCAGTGTATATTGTTGAGCTAAGAAAGTGCTGGGAGAATTGTTTTCAATATCCTTACTAAGCAAAACTGTATCGCTCGCTTCGGACGGCTGTTTTTCTATTCGGTTGCAGGCAAAAGTCACCAAAACCAAAATAAAAGATAAGCCCTTTATCACATTTGATCTACTATGTGTGCCCTTCAATTTCAATAGTTTCAGTGTTAAATTCTTCGTTTATTGTTGTTTTGTTTTGGATTCTTTCTTCGTAGTTTGTTTTTTTTCGGCATTTTTAACTACCAGTATACTTTCATTTATAGAGTATTCTGAGGCTTTTTCAGCGTCTGATTGTAATCGCCAATAAGTTCGACCTACTTCGCAGTATTTAATAAGTTGTGTATATATTTTGGCCGATAAATCTTTCCGTACCTGTGTATATCTTCTTCGCCTTGCAGTGGCACTTTCGTGATCTTTGAGTACCAAGTGAAACTCATCGCGTATTTGAATCAATTTTTCCAGTTCATCGCTATAATTCACTTTGCCACTGTACTTTACTACTCTTAGTCTGATGTGTTTTATAAGCATGTCAACTGCATTGAGCAACCGCTCGTCGCGCAAACCGCTTACGAAAGGTATTTTAACGCGGTCGTAGTCATCTGAACTGTTTCCGTGAAAAAATTTCAAATGCAAATGCCAACTTCGGATCGCATCGCGCAATTGAAGAGTTACTCGGAGT
Organism: Bacteroidota bacterium; assembly: GCA_020048155.1. GTDB lineage: Bacteria > Bacteroidota > Bacteroidia > Bacteroidales > DYOH01 > JAIFMY01. The sequence continues at coordinate 12,958 of JAIFMY010000152.1, read as the reverse complement.
TTTCGCTCGGTCTCCTGCTTTAGGCCAAATTTCATGTCATCATCAGACGGCATACTTACGAACTTCTGAATCTGGTCCTCGTACTTAACTATTTCCTTAAGCCGATAACCGAAAGATTCGTAGATTCGAATATCCCGTTTCATGAGTTTGACTTTGGCTAAAGCTATACTGACCAATGTATCATACGACAAGCGTATGCCTGGTTTAGTCTCTTTTTCCATTCGTGGGGTTCGTATGTCAAATTCTCTGCTAATTTAAAATATCTTTTTCACTTTTAACAAGGCTTTAATAGCTTTTTTTCATGTTTTTTTTCAAAAAATAGAATATTCTTACATAGTACTATATATCAAGTATTTGATACCTAAAAAAATTTAATAAAAACTGTACATATGCATGAATAAAGGGATTGAGATTGTATAATTCTTAAAAACAGTCATCATTCAGGCTTCTATTAGATACGAATTTCAGCATATAAACAAAAAATATCATATTAAATCACAACACGATTCAATTTAAGTACTGAAATTAAAATCATTCATTTTATGTTCTTTAGTAAAAAGAGTATTTCATATTTCGGTGATGAATACGCAATTACGAATAAACCTTTTTTTGATTTATACGATATTACAAACGGAATTCTTCGATTTTCCTTATCTCTGCTACGCTGATATAAAATTTAAGCATTTCTCAGTATATCAGTACTATAAAAATGAGTAAAAATAGACTAACAACAAAATATGCCCACAATGAAAGAAAGTTAGGATATCGGATTAAAAGGCGGCTGCCAGAGAATGTTCTTGAAATTAACTATGCGATCTTCATCTACTTCTACTCCTTCCGAACGTAGCAGTTGGGCCATGGTTTCATTTCCCCCAAAATGCACTTTTCCACTGAGCATGCCTAGTCGGTTTACTACTCTGTGTGCTGGTACATCCGGCGGACAGCCATTGAGCGCCCATCCTACCATACGAGCACCAGCTCTGAGCGAAAGTGCTTCAGCCAGTGCACCATAAGTGGTAACATTCCCCACAGGTACCTTGCGTACCAAAGCCCAAACTCGTTCGAAGTAATTATTGTTGTCCGATTGGTTCATGCAAATCGATGTGGATGGGTAATCTGAAAGAAATGTAATTTATACTTTTTCCTTTGGCTCTGAACAGCTTTTCGTAATGCGTTTGTACTGCGAGTATATCGGGTGGAAAAACAGGATCTATATTATCTGTTTGTTTCAGTATGGCCAACTGGTTGCTTTTGGCCAGCGCTGAAGTGTACTTATAAAGCTCAGCGCTATCAGTTTTCAGATGTACAATACCGTTTTCGGTAAGCACACTTCTGTATAGATTCAAAAAGCGGGAAGAAGTAAGCCTTGCCTTCACCTTATTGGGCTGAGGGTCCGGAAATGTAACCCATATTTCGCTTATCTCCCCTTGTACAAAAAGAGATTCTATAAAATGAATGCGGGTACGCACAAAAAACACATTCAATAGTTTTTCTTCGGTAGCGGTTTTGGCGCCCCGCCATATACGCGCACCTTTTATATCTATCCCTATAAAATTAATATTCGGATATTGTCTGGCCAGTTCAAGCACATATTCACCTTTGCCACACCCCAGCTCAAGCACGATGGGATTGTTATTATGAAAAATTTCTTTAGCCCAATTTCCGCGTATAGGATGAGGCTTGCCATAAAGGTCTTCGAAATGCAATTCAATGTTATTATTGAAGGATTTTAACTCTTCAAATTTGCGTAGTTTATCTTTTCCCATAGATTATTGCTTCTTGCAGGCTATCAAATTCAGTTCTATATTTCTAATTCCCTTCAGATTGTCGGTTCGCATACCTTGCACAATGCTAAGCTTATATTCGCCTGGGGATTTGTATTTCATGCACGGAAGTATCTGATTTCTACTTAAGGTATATTCATCGTGATGTGTCCCGTACCACTCCCCTTTATTATCGGCCAGTGTAAAATCAAGTGTATCTGTATTCAAAGTACCATCGGGGCTTTTCATACTCACAAATAGCCAAATATTGCTATAAGGATAATCCGGTAAAATTTCGACATAAAAATTCCAGCTATATATTTTCGAGGTATCATTTATATGTGCTGTAAGCATAAGAGTATCCATAGTTGCCCATGTATTGTTCGAGAAATTCATATCCGCCAAAAAAACTTTCTCTTCCTGCTGGCATGATAGGGAAAACACAATGAGCAGGACCATCATGAGCCTGCTCAATAAAATAGCTGATAGTTTAGCACTCAACATATATATTCAAATGAGTCTGATTATTGCTTTTTGAACTTTGGTCGTTTGCGTTTTTTACGTTGCTGACCATCAAAACGGTCTGCTCGTTCCTCCGATACAACATCTGTGTAATCTGCTTTGGCTATAACAGGTGCATCAATGTTTTCAATGAAAGCATCCGGCTTCTGTCCTTTCTTATTCAAATCTATGATTTGCTTCACTCGTGCAACGGGCAAAGAAATAAACGCAGATCCTGTACGACTATTGAAAATATACCACATAATGCCTTTGAATACGTCGGTTTTTTGGTGATAAGCCACTCCTTCCTGGGCGTGCAGATTCACGGTAGTAGGTGGAAAATCGCGTTGGGCATCAACATAGGTTTCAAGTTCATAGTTGAGGCAACATTTCAGTTTGCCACATTGTCCGGCAAGCTTTTGCGGATTAAGCGACATTTCCTGATAACGAGCTGCGGTAGTTGTAACTGTTACAAAATTGGTAAGCCAAGTTGAGCAACAAAGTTCGCGGCCACATGTACCAAGCCCGCCTATACGTCCGGCCTCTTGCCTGGCACCAATCTGGCGCATTTCAATCCGTATTTTGAATTGCTCGGCCAATACTTTTATCAGTTCTCTGAAGTCGACTCTATCTTCAGCTATGTAGTAGAAAATTGCTTTCGTGGCATCGCCCTGAAAATCGACATCGCCAATTTTCATATTAAGCCTCAGGTTAAAGGCAATTTCACGGGCCTTCAGCATAATTTGCTGCTCTTGAAGCACTGCCTTTTCCCATTTTTCTATATCTGCAGGTTTGGCTTTGCGATATATTTTTTTCAGCTCTTCATTTTTGCTGATGTTGTATTTGCGCATCTGCGATAGTACAAGCGGACCTGTAAGCGAAACGATGCCAATATCATGCCCCGGAAGTGCTTCTACTGCAACTATGTCGCCCTTCTGCAAGTGAAGGCTGTTGATATTGAGATAATATCCCTTCCTTGTATTTTTGAATCGTATTTCCACGAACTGATTATCGCCCGGCGATTGAGGTACGTCTTCGAGCCAATTGTGCACATCGAGTTTATATGATCCTGATGAGCAGCACTTTGGTGAATTTGGGTCGGCACTTATTGTAGAACAACCTCTCGATATATCATTAAATTTTATGGTGGGTGTGTTTTCTGTCTCCATGCAAGCTAAAGAATTTAGGTTTGTTTAACTGTTTTTATGTGGATGAGCCTGGTTATGCGCAACGCCATGTCCAGAAAGACAATGCGCGCAGATCCATTACGCTCTATATCATTGAATGCTTTATTAAGTTCAGTATCGAGTCCCACTATGTTTTTGGGATTGATGAATTCGGAAAATTTCTTGGAAAAATTTAATTCATCGGGCCCCAAGTATACTATTTCACTCCCTTGAGCAGCAGCTACATTAAGTACAAGGTTTTCGCGCAACATATACAAAGCATAGTTCAGGAAATTCTTTTGCTTTTCGCGTCCTATTCCGGCAATTTCATCGGCCCATGACATCAAATCCCCTATCTTACTATTGTCTTTTAAGGCCATATATGCCAAGCGCATTAGCCTGGTAAACCACTCAAAATTGCGCTTATTGTCCTCAGTGGCATGCAATAATTCTACTGCCTTCAGGTAGCTGCCATTGGCGGAATGAGCCAGACTGAGTGCTAGCTTTGTATCCAATTGCCAATTGGCTTGTAGTTTATCCGCTATTGTTTGATCATCAAGTTGGGGAATCTTCACAATTTGAGTTCTCGAAAGGATGGTTCCCAAAACCTGATCTGCCTCCACCGAAACCATCAGAAAGAGCGTCTTATGCGGAGGCTCCTCTATCATTTTGAGCAATTTATTCGCCGTTACGGTATTCATCTTTTCTGGCAAATAAATGATCATGATTTTATACTCTGCTTCAAAGGACTTAAGCGATAGTTTTTTGATTATCTCTTGACTTTCATTTGTGTAGATAGTTGCCTGAGAATTTTCGGCCCCCATTACTTCAAGCCATTTATTGAAGCCGAATGAATAATTTTGAAGTAATAATTGCCTCCATTCAGAGATGAATGAATCGGAAACAGGCAACAGGTTTCCCTTTTTTACAACCGGGAAAACAAAGTGCAAATCGGGATGAATGAGTTTCTGAAACTTATTGCACGACGCACATTTGCCACAAGAATCTGTTGGTGTACGGTCGGTACAAGATATGTACTGAGCATAGGCCAGTGCGAGCGCCAATTTGCCAATACCCTCCTTCCCTGCAAAAAGCTGCGAATGACTAATTCGCTGCATATGCACGGTGGCGCGTAAGTGGTTGATTACATCTGTATGTCCTATAATATCTGCAAACCGCATACGTTGGCATTATACAATTCAGGCAAAGGTAACACAAAAACTTTTTATGATACCCATTAATTTTTTCATTCTTTAAATTTATCGTGTCCATTTCATCCGGCATGCAGAGCTAGGTTTATGAAAATGGATGGCAATAATAAAAAACTGGATTACACAATGTTGAGTAAAATTGGAAGATCGGTATGTTTAGAGTTTAAAATCGATAGCCTGCTCATAATGCATAACAATTTTAACTACAAAGTCGAAAACCAAATGCTATAGAGATAAACAAAGTATTTTTCTCTAAAATATTATACAGAAAATAGTGAGTGGCATAAAATAGCAATGCCAAAGCAAAAAGCTCTGGCATTGAAAAGTATACGTTATTGTGAGAAATCGACACAGGATCAATCTCTATTTCTCAGCTTCATCTTTTTCAGTAGACATGATCCGCTCCGGCTGGGTAGAATCTTCTGACCCATCGGATGGAGAGCGTTCGGTATCTTCGGCAGTAGATTGGTCGTCGACTATCCATTCAGTTTCCGAAGTCAGATTTACTGTAGTTGTACCACCGGTTTGAACCAGAAGTGGTGCAAAGAACAAAGCCATAAGCGCTATGAATCTGATAAGCACATTCAGTGCAGGGCTCACCAGTTGCATATATGGTCGTCCGAATGAATCACTTTCGGAAATATTCCTGTACTCTTCAGACTCTTTGCCTATAACCCTATCGCCATTTTTCACACCATCTTCAAGCGCCAGTTTGCTACTTCTCCAGAAATTTCCAGTAAAAGTTTGACTAAACGCCAAAACCATACCACCAGCTATCACCCCTGCAACAGTAGCTCCAAGCATAGCTTCGCCACCAAGCAAAGCTGCTATTAGCGGAACCATTACCGCAATACCGGCAGGTACTATCATCGCAAGCAAGGAATTGTAAACTGAAACTTCAGTCATTTTAGCATCGTTGGTTTTGCCTTTGGCAGCGGCAACTAGATCACGTTCGGTTTCAGTGGCTTCTTCTATAGCCCCCATATACTTGCGCACTATTTCCAGTGCATTGCTCAAATATGAATTTTGTGTAAACTGTCGGTTCACTTCTTTTACAACCTGAGCGGCTACACGCTCGCTGGCTTGCATAACCCCAGCAGTAAATAGGAACGGAATAGCCATACCTAAAATAACGCCAGCCAAAAGATGCAATTCAGTAAGGTCTATTCCACTAAAACCACTTAAAAAATAAAATGCTGTAAATAATGCAATAGCAGTAAGTGCCGAAGAGCCATTGGTAAATACTCGGCTTAGTGTAGATAGGTTCTGCCCGGCTATATCCATTTCTTTTATGCGGGCTTTTGCCTCGTCGCTACTATTGTTTTCGCCCATATTTCTGATGGTAGAACTAATGGCGCCAAAAGCATTAGAAGCCAAATGCATGCCAGAGTTTGATAGCATACCTACAGCGGCAAGCGCTATACCATATATACCAGCAAAATAAAAAGCGCCTATGGTGGCCATAGCTACCACAAATGCACCAAGGAAAGCTGTGTAATATCCGGTATTGAGACCCGCCCATAAACCTGATTGCGCATCGGTCTTAGATTCTGCAATGATGTAACCTGCACCTTTAGAGTTTTTACCCCCAAAGTATTCGTTGAGTTCGGTAAGCAACAAACCAGCTACCAAGCCTACAAGTGTAGACCAGAATACGCCCATGCTGTTGTATACCCATACGGTTTTATCGTCTTTAGGCACTTCCCACTCCGATGGCAGGAGCCATTGTGCGAGGAAGAAAGAGGCAATAAGCATCACACCACTACTCAAATACTCTGCGTAATTGATGGTGCGTACCACATTGCTTTTATCGTTGAATTTGAAAGTGAAACTTACCAACACAGTACTCAATATACCGGCACCTGCAATAGCCAAGGGCAACAGTACAGTACCAAACTCATAGTAACTTTGCACGGCCACTGCATTCATGAAGAACGAGCCCACCAACATAGCTGCTATAGTTGCACTCGAAAGTGTATCGAACAATTCGCTTCCTGCGCCAACAATTTTATTGAATAACCAACTGCTCTGGCGGGTATTAGATAATGGATGTGCCTCGTGCATATACCTGTAGGCAAAATCTGCTTTATCGGTAATATCTTTGGCTCTGAAATTTGAGTTATTGCTAATGCTGTTGCTAATACGAAGAAAAAAGGTGGATGTAACACTACCCAGGGCAAATCCTGTAAGTACATTGAGCACAGTATTTATGTCCCAATTATCGCCTATTACATCGTCGTAAAGCCAGAACAGGAAGGCCATGCCAACCATATTTACCGACAATGAGAGTACACCTACTGCAGTAGAGTATCTGTACAATTTATTGAAAGTGGCAGACAATGAGGTTTCACTGGCATCGTTTACTTCTACTATAGCTCGGTAAGCACCCTGCATGCTCAGGTATGAAGACAGTAAAGGAATGAAAGCACCAATCAGATAAGACATAGCAAGGAAACCATTGTTGCTTTCCTCATAGTACCCTTTCACAAACATCAATATTGAAAATACGAGCAAAGTAATGCCCAAAGACATAAACATGATGCGTGTAGCTACGGTGTTTCCTTTTTTAAGTTGTTCAGTTTTCTGAGCAGTGGCATCGGTACCGGCAGGTAGTTTTTTTAGCCAGTACATGCGCCAAATTGCCAGCAAAATGCCTGACAATCCTGTTCCTATTAAAATGTAGGTTAAAGAATCCATGCTGTATTTAGTTTAAAATTTTTGCTTTTAGTTGTACAAATATACACATTAGATTGATATATAAGGACTATAATAAACAATAATTGATAAATTAATTAAAATCAGTGAAATAATTGTTGTTAATCGCATTCATGCCCGAAGTTTTCAGATACCCTAGTCGCTTCAAATCCAATATTATTAGACAATAATTATGTGCAACTCGTGTTTTATAATGCGTAAATGATTAATTTTAGAGTTTCGCTCATATCTGGTTTATTTGTTCATAAACAATTCTAATTCTTATGGTTCTAGACATACAAATTGTCACTTCCGACAAGCTGACACCACTAATCTACAAAGATTTTTCGCGTCATCTGAAGAAAAATATTAATAAAGATTTGGACGTAAAAGCGAAAGCCACAGAAACCAAACCAAACGAAATGGGTGGTGATTGGACTCCCATCATTCAACTTATATTTGGATCGGCTGCTACTACGATTATGCTCAACGGTCTTTTCAGTACCATAAAAGAATACTGGCACTACAAGCGTGATGTGCTTATAGCCCAAAACGAGACCGCCAAAGTTACGATAAGCCGTACTTTGCCCAATAATGTGCTCGAAACTATTACTTTTTATTCATTCGACGAAGCAGAACGACTAAAATTTATACAATTTGCATCAAAAGATAATAAATAATGCAGTACTTTAGCCACATTGTATTTTTCTACAACTACCCAAAACCGCAAGACCCATGAAAGTAAATGTTGAAATAAGTTTGTACGTGCTTTCTGACACATATAAAGATAAAGTGATGCAATTTCTGGTAGATATAAGCCAACGCAAAGAAATACAGATCACATTTACCGACATGAGTACTCAACTTCGTGGTGAGTATACTGATATAATGAGCATACTTACCAACCAGTTAAAAGAAGTGATAGAACAGGAAAAGGTAGTTGTATTGATAAAAATGACCAATACCCACCACGATTTCAAGAAAAACTAGCCAAACTTGTTTTCTGATATTTCATCAAGTATATGGCTTATATCGTCCAAATCGAGTGATGTTAGCAACCGAATTTTGAAATCTTTGAAATTGGGTAAACCTTTGAAGTATCCTACGAAATGCCTGCGCATGCCCAGAATAGCGGATTTCTCATTACGTATTTTCAGCACCTCTGCCAGGTGCAGGCGAGCCACTTGTACACGTTCTGATATGCTTGGGGATGGCAGTATTTCTCCGGTAGTCAGATAATGTTTTACCTCGCTGAATATCCAAGGTCTGCCCACTACTGCCCTGCCAATCATGATGGCATCTACTCCATAAGAATCAAACATCTGCTTGGCCTTCTCAGGGCTATCTATATCACCATTGCCAATAATGGGTATGTGCATCCGGGCATTGTTTTTTACTTCCCCTATGAGTGTCCAATCGGCAACCCCAGTATATAACTGTGAGCGGGTGCGTCCGTGTATGGTGAGGGCTTGTATACCACAATCTTGGAGCATCTCGGCTACATGTATTATATTTTTCGATTCCGGATCCCAACCTAAGCGGGTTTTGGCAGTTACCGGCAAATGGGTGGCCCCTACTATGCCGCGCGTCATGGCTTCCATTTTAGGCAAATCTCTGAGCATACCGGAGCCAGCGCCCCGCATGGCTATTTTACGTACCGGGCACCCATAGTTTATATCAATCAAATCTGGATTATACTGGGTGGCTATGCGTGCAGCCTCTATCATAGGCTCTACCATATGCCCATACAATTGTATGCCTATGGGGCGCTCTTCCTCATGAAAGACTGCTTTCATGCGGGTTTTTGCAATATCGCGAATCAGCGCATCGGAGGCTATGAACTCGGTATACATCATATCTGCACCAAAATGCTTGCACAATGCCCTGAAAGCAATATCCGTGATATCTTCCATAGGTGCCAAAAATACCGGACGATGGCCAAAATCTATATTCGCAATTTTCATGGATGCCTTTTCTGTTATAAATTGAATGGTAAATATAGTTCAGGAACGTTAAAAACTCATAGCAACGTCATAAAAAGTAATGCTCAAAACCTGCTATAAAATATAGCCTACATAAAACGCAACTCAATATATTTTGCTGACCTTTGTTTTGCCAATGTTTTAAAAAAAATAAAACCTATGCACAAAATTCCTCTATTACTATCCGTTCTTCTTACGTTAGCGTCATGCACCAAAGAAGAACACTATCCGCAAGTATACAACAAAACCAATTTCTTGCAAGGCGACCTAGTATCTATAGATAAAGGTTTACAAATGACCGATACTGCTCAAATAAACGGTTTCTTGCGAAAAGTAACTGAAGCATTTGCCCCATTGAACTTTTATCCAACCCTCGACAGCAATATGCTGATATATGAACAGATGGTAGAGTCATTTCAACTATTAAGCGAATCGAGGGCACAATTCATGCTCAACGACAACAAAGTAATGCAATACAAGGTTGAAAAAAAGGGAACAGTATACTATTTCATGGCAGATACGCTGGTAAAGATTCCAGAAAATCCGGCAAACAAGTACTTCAGGTATTCGCCCGATATCATTAAGACTGAAAAGTTTGAGGCGGGTACGCTTTACTCTTACTACCCCACTTTGTATGCCTATGACATGGGCAACAGCATAGTCTTTCCGGTTCTTAGCTTTGTAGCTGAAGCTGAAAGAGGCTACTTGTACTTTGGTAAACATAACAACAGCCTAAGTCCGGCTTACATTTCACAGTTTTCTGCCACACCGGCTACACACCAAACATTGGTATACCGCGAAAGCCGCATTGTATTCAGCAGACAATGATACAGACTGTATAAATGTGCCTCAAATGCATTGGTTAGTATTTGTTGCATCATTTTTTTTTACCATTATAGCAATCCATGATTAAAGTCGCATGCTCAGGTTGATAAATTTCATACATTTGACGCAACAGACAAAATACATTTTCTTATGTCACTTAAAAGGAAGATTGAAGACCTAATAAAACGCCGCGAACAAGCCCAACAAGGTGGCGGCGATGAGGCCAATTCCAAGCAGGCACAGCTCGGTAAGCTGGGTGCACGCGAGAGAATTATAGCCCTGCTCGATAGAGGCACATTTCAGGAATACGACCTGTTTGTTGAGCACGATGCCCGGGATTTTGATATGGGTAAAAAAATATTGCATGGCGACGGTGTAGTTACCGGTACTGGCAAAATGGGCGGAAAACCTGTGTGTATATACGCCCAAGACTTTACAGTAGCAGGTGGTTCGCTCGGACTTATGCATGCCCGCAAGATTACCAAAATAATGGATCACGCCATAAAAATGAAAGTGCCCCTCATTGGCATTAACGACTCAGGTGGAGCAAGGGTACAAGAGGGAGTAAACTCGCTTGCCGGATATGGCGAAATATTTTACCGCAATACCCTAGCATCTGGTTTTATACCCCAGATATCAGTAATACTTGGCCCTTGCGCAGGAGGGGCTGTATACTCGCCGGCCCTTACCGATTATGTATTTGTGGTAGATAAAATATCCAAAATGTTTATCACAGGCCCCGAAGTTATAAAAACTGTATTGGGTGAAGAAATTTCGATGGAAGATCTGGGCGGAGCACGAGTACACTGCGAAACTGCAGGAAATGCTCACTTCTTTGCCGAAAGCGAATTGGAGTGTTTTGACCAGATAAAGAACCTACTATCCTATATACCGCACAACAACACAGAGAAAGCACTGATTTCTGAATATACTGAGCCCGATGCTTCATACAAAATGGGGGAAATCATACCTTCGGACCCAAAAATGCCTTACGATGTGCGTAATGTAATAAAAGGCCTGACCGATGGTTCAAAGTTTTTTGAGATTCAGGAAATGTGGGCATCAAACATAGTAATAGGATTCGGTCGCATACACGGCACTACCATTGGTTTTGTGGCCAATCAGCCAGCAGTGATGGCAGGTGTGCTCGATATCGATTCATCCGACAAAGCTGCTCGTTTCATACGTTACTGCGATGCGTTCAATATTCCTATAGTTACATTGGTAGACTTGCCAGGCTATCTGCCGGGTATAGACCAGGAGCATGGTGGGGTTATACGCCACGGTGCAAAGGTACTATACGCATATAGCGAGGCTACTGTTCCTAAAATTACGGTGATATTGCGCAAAGCATATGGCGGTGGATATATAGCCATGAGCTCGCGCCACCTGCAAGCCGACTTTGTGTTTGCTTGGCCGGGTGCAGAAATTGCAGTGATGGGACCTGAAGGTGCTGCCAACATCATTTTCAGAAAAGAAATAACTACTGCCGAAAACCCCGAAGAAATGCGCCAACGCAAAATTCAGGAATATAAAGAGAAATTTGCAAACCCATACGTAGCTGCTGCCAAAGGCTATATAGACTCGGTGATTGAACCCGACGAAACCCGCCATTTCATAGCACATGCCATTGAGGTATCGGGCAACAAGGAGGTATTTCACCCTAAAAAGAAACACGGCATACCCCCATTTTAATACTCAAATATCATGGAAGAAAATAACAAACTGGAGTTGCTGCATACCGAAGAGGGTGCATACTATACCCGTCTTACCAAAAAGTTTCTGAATCGCAAACACTGGGCACCCAAAAATCCTTTTCAGATAAAGGCTTTCATTCCCGGCACCATTCAGGAAATATATGTACAGGTGGGCGATGTAGTATTGGCCGGCGACAATGTACTCATACTGGAAGCCATGAAAATGCGAAACCTAGTAACTGCCGAGGTAGATGGTACGATAAAAGCCATATATGTAAAAACAGGTGAAAACGTGGCCAAAAACATACTTCTCATAGACATTGAAGAAGTGAAGCACTAGCCCCAAAACCAAACCTATGAACCATGTGCTTGCACGCATTGCACTGTTGGTAAACGACTATGACGAAGCCATACAGTTTTACACCCAGGTATTGGGTTTTGAGTTGGTAGAAGATACAACACTCACCCCTGATAAAAGATGGGTGATTGTAAAACCTCAAGGCGAAGGTACTTGCTCACTCTTGCTGGCAAAGGCCAGCGATGATGAACAAAAACTAAGGGTAGGCAACCAAACTGGAGGCCGGGTTTTCTTGTTTTTGTATACCGATGATATAGACCGCGACTACGCGCGTCTGCAACAATTTGGTGTAAAAATACTGCGTACACCCTCAAGCGAAGCCTATGGCAAAGTATTGGTGTTAGAAGACCTTTATGGCAACAAATGGGACCTGATACAACCTTCAAGTTTATAAATAAATTCATTGAATTCCTCTCAAAAGTTCAACCCCGCCATTCTTCAATAAGTTGGCGGGGTTTCCATATTTTGGGGTTTTCTCAGTTAAGCCGAGGCGCGCCTCAGTTTCATAAATCGTTTCAGGCATTGCCACACATGCCCTACTCGGGGCAATAGCTTGGTAGAAAAACCTTTTTAATTGAGAAGGGAAAATTGAGAATTGAGAATTCGCGAAGCGGATATCCGCCGGCAGGCATTGAAAAATAATAATCAACTAAAGGGAGCCCAATAAAGCGTTTTTAATTGATAAGGGATAAGGCTAGTTTAAAAGGATAAGATATGATTGTTGTGTTTGCCCTGACGGGGCACAAGCATTAGCATAGGGC